>NZ_CP011389.1:1500000-1635000 GCF_001007995.1 Deinococcus soli (ex Cha et al. 2016)
CCGTCCGGATCCTGAAACGACAGGAATCCCACGAAGTTCAGGTCGTCGTCGGCTGTGGCGGGACGTGGGCTGGGGCCGCCCAGCACCTGAATGTCGCCGGCGGGGACGCCGCGGGCGAGCAGTTCGGCGTGCGCGGCGCGCAGGTCGTTCACGACGAGTTGCATGCCTCGCAGGGTGCCGGGCGGCATGGGCCGCAGCGCGGAGCCCATCACCACGCTGCATCCCGAACCGGGGGGCGTGAACTGGATGACGCGCTGACCGCCACGCACGGTGTCGTGATCCACGTGAAAGCCCAGCCCGTCGGCGTAGAAGGTGCGGGCGCGGTCGAGGTCCGTGACGGGCACCACGATGACTTCCAGCGTCCAGTTCATGCGGGCAGGTTCACCTGCCAGGACACGCCGTGCGGGTCGTTCAGCCACGCGAAGCGGGTGCTGAAGCCGTAGTCGTCCGGGGGCATCAGGTACTGGCCGCCCGCGCCGAGCGTGCCACACACCCGGTCGAATTTCTCGCGGGAGTCGCAGTCGAGGAACAGCGACGTGGACGGCGTGAACGTGAACGCGTGTGGGACGGGCGAGTCGGTGACGCGCACGCGCTGTCCGCTCAGTTCCAGTTCGGCCAGTTGCACGCGCCCGTCGGGGGTGTCCTGGCGGTGCAGGAGGCGCGCGCCGGGCAGGGTCAGGTACAGCGCCAGGGCGGGGGCAGCCTCACCCTGGAACATCAGGAAGGGCGTGACGGCGCGCATCAGGGCTGTGGGAGGACGTTCATCATCCAGTGGTGCCCGTAGCGGTCGGTGAGCTGCCCGAAGGTACCGCCCCAGAACGAGGGGCTCAGCGGGTGAGTGACTGCGCCGCCCTGCGCGAGTGCGCCAAAGACCTGCCGGGCGTGATCGGCGTCGTGGGTGGTCAGCGCCAGGGTGACGCTGTGGGTACGGCCCACGTCCTCGGTCATGTCCGAGGCGCTGAGGGTCAGGGGGCCGCTGCTGAGACTGCCGTGCAGGATGTGCCCCTGCATGTGCGCCGGGATCTGCGCGGCGACCGGGGAGTCCGCGACGGTCATGAGGTCCAGGGTGCCGCCCAGGCACGACTGGTAGAACTCCAGGGCCTCGCGGGCCTGTCCGCCAAAGCCGAGGTAGGGGTGCAGGTGCATGGGTGACCTCCCGGCGGGAGGACATCCCGCCTGAATGTGGCGAATCTGACGATGCCGGATTAGCCTAAAACAGAACATCCTCCCGGCGCAAGTCCCGACAGTGGAACAGGAGACAGGCCAGCACCGCCTCTCCCCCGTTCCACTGATCTGCCCTTACTGCAGGATGCCGCGATCCACGAAGGCCGCCTTCACGGTGGCCGCCGCCCCCGCGCCGTACATGGCCTGCGCGGTGTCCACGGTGTGCTGCGCGGCCGCCGCGAACGTGGTGTCGGGCGCGAACCGGAACTGCGCGTTGATGATGATCCGGTCGGCCGTCTCGCGGCCCAGGGCGTTCCAGATGTCCCACAGGGCGCGCGACCAGATCTGCCCGTCAAAATGCACCTGCCCCTTGCGGTCCGCGTACTTCAGTTCTGTGTCGATGCGCCGCAGACAGTGCGGTTCGCTGGTGGTGTAACTGGTGGCGTCCCAGTCCATGATGCAGCCCAGAGGCGCCAGCGTCGGCACGCCCAGGCGGCCTGCCACCGCGGACCCGACCGTCATGGCGAAGTAATCCCCGAAGCCCTCACCGATCGCACCCGCCTCGATGCTGGCACCGAACCCGGCCACCTGATCGGCATGGATGGCGTGCCCGTACTCGTGCAGGATCACCTCGCCGTCCTCGGCGTCATCCACACCGCCCTTGCCCAGGCGCAGCCAGTTGTGCTTGTCCCACAGGTAACTGTTGTCCACGCCCTGCTGGCTGACCTTCACGAGCATCTGACTCTTCTTCACGGGCGCGAGTTCCGACCCGAAACCCAGGGTCTGCAGGTACTTCTGCGCCTCGGTCACCCAGTAGTACGCCATGACCTGCTCGAAGCCGTCCTGATCACGCGTGAAGTTGAACGGTCCCGTCCCGTACACGGGCGCGCCCGTCTCGTTGATGACTTTCGCCCAGCGGCCACTCAGGTACCCGCTGCCGTCCAGGTCGGTCAGGGTCACGCTGTGGTAGGCGGCGGCAGGCACGGCCGCGGCGCTGTCCTTGTCGTCCTGGAGGGTCTGGACGCCCGTGCTCTGGATGGGATTGGGCATGAACACCCGGGCCTGCGCGGTCGCGCTGCCAGTGGCGGGTTTGCCCGCGCCGCCCTGCGCGCCCAGCGTGCCGCCGGCCGGGGTCTGCCCGCACGCGGCGAGCAGCGAAAGACCGAGGAGTCCCGTCAGGGCCGACCGAGTGTTGAATTTCATGGTGCGGGCAGTCTACCCCACCCGCCGGGGGGGAACGGGCACCGCCCACCCTCACCCCCGGACGGGTGGGCAGAATGCAGGGTTGCCAACTTCACCCCCGAAACCCGCGTTGCTCTTTCCCGGCGGGGCAGCTCTGCGAGTCGCATCCGCCCGGGTCGAACGTGTTGGCACACCGTTCAACCGGAGTCCGTATCAGTCCCAGACGGGCCGGGCGCTCTCCGGGCTGGCGATGCGGGCGGCCTCACCCACGTCCAGCGCCGCGATGCGGTCCATGTCCTCGGTGGTCAGCTGGAGGTCCTGCGCCCGGAAGTTCCCGGCGAGGTTCTCACGTTTTGTGCTGCTGGGAATCACGCTAAAGCCCTGCGCCAGCGCCCACGCGAGAGCCACCTGCGCGGGATTCGCGCCGTGCGCCCCGGCAATGTCGCGCAGCACCGGGTCGTCCATGACCTTCCCGACCGCCAGCGTCATATACGACGTGAGGTGCAGGCCCTCCCCACGCGCGAACTCGACCAGCCGGCGGTTCTGGAGGTACGGGTGGATCTCCACCTGATTCGTCGCCAGCGGCACCACACCCAGGATCTCCCGGGCCCGGCGCAGCCCCGCGACATTGAAGTTCGACACGCCGATCTCGCGCGTCAGGCCCTGCTCGCGCGCTTCGGCCAGCGCCGAGAGGTACTCCTCGGGGCGCACCTCGCCGTTCGGGACCGGCCAGTGGATCAGGGTCAGGTCCACCTGCTCCACGCGCAGTTTCTCCAGGCTGACGCGCAGGCTGTCCAGCAGCGCGTCCCGGCGGTAGTTCGCGGGCTTGATCTTCGTGGTGAGGTACACGTCCGCGCGCGGCACGCCACTCGCGGCGAGCACCTCGCCGATCTCGCCCTCGTTGTCGTAGCCCTGGGCCGTGTCGATGGCGCGGTAGCCCAGCTCCAGCGCGTCCGCGACCACCCGGCGCACCACGTCGTCTTTCAGGCGGAACGTTCCCAGTCCGAACTTCGGTACGGTCATGGCCGCACTCTGCCACGCCCGCCCGCCGGGACGACTTCAGCGGATCTTCAGGGACAGCAGCAGGCCTGCGGCCAGTCCCCCCAGCCACCCGCTGCCCGGCCTCCAGCACCTGACCGGCCGCGTTCACTGTGAGTTCCAGCATGTTCGTCACGTCTCCCGCTCCGCGCCGCGCAGAGGTTGCCGCGCGTCACGGCGCGGGCCTGTCCGGGCGGGATAGACTGGATTTCATGATCGGAAAGACTTACAAGACGATGCTCGGGGAGCGCGAACTGAGCATCGAGACGGGCAAGCTTGCCAAGCTGGTGAGCGGCTCCGTGACCCTGCGCTACGGCGACACGGTCGTGCTGGTGACCGCGCAGGCCCGTGAAGAGAAGAGCACCCTGGACTTCCTGCCGCTGACGGTGGAGTTCGAGGAACGTCACTACGCCGTCGGGAAGATTCCCGGCAGCTTCCACCGCCGCGAGGGCCGCCCCGGCGAGAAGGCGATCCTGTCGGCGCGCATCACCGACCGTCAGATCCGCCCGCTGTTCCCCAAGGGCTACCGCCACGAGACGCAGGTGATCATCACGGTCCTCAGCGCCGACCAGCAGAACCTGCCGGACGTGCTGGGCCCCATCGGGGCGTCGGCCGCGCTGAGCATCAGTGACATCCCCTGGAACGGGCCGACCGCGTGCGTGCGCGTGGGCCAGATCGACGGGCAGTTCGTGCTGAACCCCACCGCCGACCAGCTGGAGCGCAGCCGCATGGACCTCGTCGTGGCGGGCACCCGCGACGCCGTGATGATGGTCGAGGCCGGCGCGCAGAACGTCGCCGAGGAAGAACTGGTGGCCGCGATCGAGTTCGCGCACGCCGGGATGCAGGGCGTCCTGACGCTGATCGAGCAGATGCGCGCCGAGCTGGGCCAGGAGAAGTTCAACTTCCTGGCCGACGGCGACCTCAGCACGGACCTCGTGCCGGAACTGGCCGAGGCGGCGCGCGCCGCGGGCCTGCGCGACGCGCTGCTGACCGCGAAGAAGAAGGACCGCTCGGCGGCCATCAAGGCGCTGCGGGACCGCCTGATCCAGGCGCGCATCCCCGACGGTGAAGTCGAGGGCGCCGAAGAGCGCCTCGTGGCGCTCAAGAGTGCCTTCGGGAAGGTGGAGAAGCAGGAACTGCGCCGCCTGATCCTCGAAGACGACCTGCGCGCTGACGGCCGCAACAGCCGCACCGTGCGGCCCATCTGGATCGAGACGCGGGCGCTGCCCCGCGCGCACGGCAGCGCGATCTTCACGCGCGGCGAGACGCAGGTGCTCGGCGTGGCGACCCTGGGCACCGAACGCGACGAGATCCTCGTGGACGACCTGACCACCGAGACCGGCGACAAGTTCCTGCTGCACTACAACTTCCCCCCCTACAGCACCGGCGAGGTCAAGCGCATGGGCGGCCAGTCCCGCCGCGAGATCGGGCACGGCAACCTCGCCAAGCGCGCCATCCGCGCCGTGCTGCCCACCTTCGAGGAGTTCCCGTACGTCATCCGCCTCGTGGGCGAGGTGCTGGAATCCAACGGATCCTCCTCCATGGCGACCGTCTGCTCCGGCACGCTGGCCCTCATGGACGCCGGGGTGCCCATCAAGGCCCCCGTGGCGGGCGTGGCGATGGGTCTGGTCATGGAAGGCGAGAAGTACCGCGTCCTGACCGACATCCTGGGTCTGGAAGACGCGCTGGGCGACATGGACTTCAAGGTGTGCGGCACCGCCGACGGCATCACCGCCCTGCAGATGGACATCAAGGTGGGCGGCATCACCCCGCAGGTCATGCGTGAAGCCCTGGCGCAGGCCCGCGAGGGTCGCCTGCACATCCTGGGCAAGATGGCCGAGGTGCTCGCCGCGCCCCGCGCCGAACTGAGCCCCACCGCGCCCCGCATCGTGAGCCTCAAGATCAACCCCGAACTGATCGGCAAGGTCATCGGGCCCGGCGGCAAACAGATCCGCGAACTCGAAGCCATGGGCGCCCAGGTCACCGTGGAAGAGGACGGCACCATCCGTATCTTCAGCGCGGACGGCGCCGCCGCCGAGGCCGTCAAGGCCCGCATCGAGGGCATCACCCGCGAGGCGAAAGTCGGCGAGGAATTCGACGGCACCGTCGTCAAGACCGCCCCCTTCGGCGCGTTCGTCAACCTCTTCCCCGGCCAGGACGGCATGCTGCACATCAGCCAGATGAGCGAGGAAAGAATCAACGCCGTCGAGGACGTCCTGAACGTCGGCGACAAGCTGCGCGTAAAGATCGCCAACATCGACGACCGCGGCAAGATCGACCTGATCCGCCCCGAACTCGAAGGCAAGATCGCCCCGCGCGAACCCCGCCCCGCCCGCAGCGGCGACCGCGGGGACCGTGGCGGCCGCCCGCCCCGCCGCGACTGAGGGTCAGAGTTACAGGTTGATGGTTGAAAGTTGAAGGAGGGGGCGTGCGGATCACTCGCACGCCCCCTCCTTCTGCCCTTCCCACAACCCACACCCCTCCCCTAGCGGTTCAGCAGCCCGTACAGGCCCACGGCGGTGCCGATCAGACCGGCGAGCAGGGCGGGCAGCAGGGTCGCCAGGGGCGCGCCCAGCAGCAGCAGGGCACCCAGCAGCGCGAAGGTCAGCAGTTCCCCCGCGATGCCGGGGATGGACACGCGCGGCAGGTCGCGGGTGAGCAGCAGGACGCTGCCGAGCGCCAGGGCGGCGGCCAGCAGGGACATCAGCCAGAACAGGGCCGTCATGCGCGCAGTGTAGAGCGCGGGGACGGCCCCGTTCCTGCTGGAGGTCAGTCCAGGGGTTGGATCTCGTTGATGGGGTCCGTGGTGTCCTGCCCGTCCGGGGTGGTCGGGTCCGGGAGAGGCTCGACCGGATCGCCGGGGTTCTGATCCGGGACGGCGTTCGGGTCGGGTTCGGTGGGCAGCGGCTCCGGGGGGTTCTGCACGGGGACGTCCGGCGCGGTGTCGGGCGTGGCGGGCTCCGGCGCGGGGGTGGGGTCCGGCTGCACCTGCGGTTCGGGTGGCGTGGCGGGAATGGCGTCCACCGGGGTGGGCTCGGGGGTCGCCTCGGGGGTGGGTTCGGGGGCCGCGACCTCCTCGGTGGGGACGGGCGCGGGTTCCGGGTCGGGCGCCGGGGTGGGCTGCACGGTCGGGGCGGGCTGGCGGCGGCGGCCGAAGAACCCGCTGCTCCTGCCGCTGCCGTCGCGGGCGACGGGTTCGTTGTCGGCCTCCTCGGTGCGGAAGGCCATGTTCACGTTCCGCACGACGCGGTACGTGACGCCGTCCGGCTCCCGGAAGGCGGCCTCGGGCTGCCCGGCCAGCGCGCCCGCCACCGCCTGCTGCCAGATGGGGGTGGGAATCTCGCCGCTGTACGCCCAGCCGGGCAGTGGGCCGCCCTCCTGCTTCCCGACCCAGACGGCCCCGGCGACGGTGGGGGTGACGCCCGCAAACCAGAGGTCCTTGATGTCGTTGGTGGTGCCGGTCTTCCCGCCGACGGGCCAGCCGGGAATCAGGGCGCGCGTGGCGAGGCCCCCCTGTGAGGCGCTGAGGTCGTTCACGACGCCGCGCAGCATGTCCAGGCCCAGCCACGCGGCGCGGGCGTCCCACACGCGCTTCGGGGTGGGGGCGGCGCGGGTGTAGATGACCTTGCCGCGCGCGTCCTCGACCTTCCGGACCAGGGTGGGCGCGTAGTACAGGCCGCCGTTGGCGAAGGTGGCGTACGCGGACGCCATCTGCAGCGGGCTGGCTTCCAGCGTGCCGATGGTCAGGGACAGCCCGGCGTTCGCGGGGGGCGTCAGGCCCAGGTCGCGCAGTTTCGCCTCGAAGGTCGGAATGCCGAGTTCCTGCCCGATCCGCACGGTGGGGAGGTTCAGGCTGTGGTCCAGCGAGTAGCGCAGGGTGACGTACCGGCCGGTCCAGCGGCGGTTGTAGTTCATGGGCTGGTAGTCGCCGCTGATGGGCGCGTCGAGGACGGTGTCGCTCTGTTTCCAGCCCTTCTCGAGCGCCAGGGCGTACAGCAGGGGCTTCACGCTGCTGCCCACCTGCCGCCGGGCCTGCGTGGCGTTGTTCCAGTCGCTGGGCCGGGCGTCCGTGAGTTTCTGCCCGACCAGGGCCAGCACCTCGCCGCTGTCCGGGCGGACCAGCGCCGCGCCCAGCGTGGCGCCGTCGGGCAGGCGCGCGCCCCGGCTGGCCTGCTCGGCGGCCGCCTGCGCCTGGGCACTCATGCCGGTGTAGATCTTCCCGCCGCCGTACAGCGCCTTGCGGCCGATCAGGGGCAGCAGTTCCTTTTCCACGGCCTGCAGGTAGTAGAAGTTCGAGTAGCGCTGCGCGCCCTCGGTCCGCTGGAGGTTCTCGCCCAGGCGGTCCGGGCGTTCCAGGTTCGCGCTGCGCAGCGTGCCGTCCGCGTTCCAGCCGATGCGCCACCCGGCCGGGTAGATCGGGGTCTTCCAGGCGGCGTCCGCCTCAGCCTGCGTGACCTGCCCGTCCTCGACCATGCGGGCCAGGAGGCTCTTCATCAGGGGGCGGTACGACTTGAATTCCTTGTAGCGGCGGTTGGGTGCGGGGATGATCGTGGCGAGGTACACGCTCTCGGCGAGGTTCAGTTCCGCCGCGTCCTTCCCGAAGTATGCGTGCGCGGCGCCGCCCGCCCCGATGATGTCGCGGTTTCCGCCGTCGCCCCAGTAGATGACGTTCAGGTACGCGTTCAGGATCTGCTTCTTGTCGAAGTTGCGTTCCAGCTGGTAGGCCAGGACCGCCTCCTTGAACTTGCGTTCCGCGGTGCGCGCGCCCTGAAAGTCGGCGAGCAGGGTGTTCTTCACGACCTGCTGCGTGATGGAGCTGCCGCCCTCCAGGTCGTTCTTCAGCAGGCCCTTCAGGAGGCCGCGCCCGATGCCGATCACGTCCACGCCGCCGTGCTGGTAGAAGCGGCGGTCCTCGCTGGTCACCACGGCCTTCTGGAGCCACGGGCTGATCTGCCCGGCCTTGAGCAGGTCGCGATTCACGCTGCCGCCGCTGCTCAGGCTGGGGGTCAGGGTGCCGACCAGCGTTCCGGCGCGGTCGTACACGCGGGTCTGCCCGCTGAATTCCAGGACGTCCAGGTCGGACACGCTGGGCAGGTCGCGGCCCCACGCGGCCCACAGGCCGCCCACGCCAGCTGCTCCGGCGAGCAGCGCGCCGCCCAGGATGTTCAAGGCTCTCATCGGGGCCACTCTAGCGGGTGAAGCTGAACGGAAGCTGCGGCGGCAGAGGGGGCGGCGGTGGCCGTCATGAGTGGCAGTCTGCCACGCGCGGGCCGCTACGCCGTCCACAGAAAGCATGAGCGTCCCTTGTGGCTTGCGGGCGCCCGGGGCGGGGGGCGGGGCGAGGCAGGGAACACTTGCCCCGCCCCGCAGCGCGTACCATGACCCGTTAGCGCGCCATGACCCAGACTGCCCCCCCCACCCCGACCACCGACCCCCGCCTCTTCCAGACGATCGTGAAGGGGGTGGGACAGGCCATCGGCGACTACCGCATGATCGAAGGCGGCGACCGCGTGATGGTCTGCCTGTCCGGCGGGAAGGATAGTTACACCCTGCTGGACGTCCTGCTGCACCTCCAGAAGAAGGCGCCCATCGATTTCGAGATCGTCGCGGTGAACCTCGACCAGGGCCAGCCGGGCTTCCCGAAGGACGTCCTGCCCCGCTACCTGACGGAACTCGGCGTGCACTTCGACATCCTGACCGAGGACACGTACAGCGTCGTCAAGGACAAAACACCGGAGGGCAAGACCACCTGCGCGCTGTGCAGCCGCCTGCGCCGCGGCATCCTGTACGCCCACGCCCGCAGGATCGGCGCGACGAAGATCGCGCTGGGCCACCACCGCGACGACATCCTGGAAACGCTGTTCATGAACCTGTTCTTCGGGGCGCGCCTGAAGGCCATGCCGCCCAAACTCCAGAGCGACGACGGCACGAACGTCGTGATCCGCCCCCTGGCGTACGTCGCGGAGGCCGACATCATCCGCTACGCGCAGGCGCGCCAGTTCCCGATCATTCCCTGCAACCTCTGCGGCAGCCAGGAGAACCTGCAGCGCAAGGTGGTCGGCGAGATGCTGGAAGGCTGGGAGCGGGAACATCCGGGCCGCCTGACGAACATCGCCCGCGCCCTGACCCGCGTCACCCCCAGCCACCTGATGGACCGCACCCTGTTCGACTTCGCGTCCCTGAGCGTCACGCCCGCCGAGGGCGACCGGGGGTTCGACCCGGACGAGTACCCGCAGCGCGAGTTCCTGAGCGGGGTGCAGGAACTCGACATGCTCGGCTGAGGCCGCGCGCGATGGGTGCGGCGGATAGGCTGCCGGAGTGCGTCCCGACCTGCCCGCCCCGCTGCGCTTCCTGGCCTTCGACTTCGACGGCACGCTGACGGATTTCGTCACGGCGGACATTCACGCGCTGGACACGCTGCGGCGCGCGGCCTGCCCGGACGTGCCGCCAGCAGCGTTCGAGGACCGGGCGGTCGAGGAGATCATGGCCTTCCACGACCGGGTGGAGGCTGGGGTGGCCGACCCGCTGCGGCAGGACGGCGAGCGGCTGGGGCGGACGCTCGCGGCGTACGGCGTGACGCTGACAGAGGAGCACCTGGGCCTGTATACGCGGGCGCTGGTGGCGGCGACCGTGCCCGTGCCCGGCGCGGCGGAGCTGCTGCGCGACCTGCGAGCGGCCGACGTGCGGCTGGCGCTGCTGTCCAACGCGTACGACGGCCCGGCGCAGCGGGCGCGGGTGCAGGCCTGCTTCCCCGACGTGTTTGAGGTGGTCGTCATCGCGGGTGAGGTGGGGGCGCTGAAACCCGATCCCCTGCCGTTCCGGGTGCTGCTGGACGCCCTGGGTCTGCCGGCCGGGGCGGGCGCGTACGTGGGGGACAGCCCGGAGCATGACGTGCGCGGCGCGGTCGCGGCGGGCCTGAGCGCGTGGCACGTCCACGCCCACCCGCGCGTGCGGGAGAGGGCGCTGGCGGGCGGCGCGGCGCTCAGCGTGGCGGCGCTGGCCGACCTGCCTCTGCCTTCATGACCCGTGGGGGATCAGGGCGGTGCCCACGCCCAGCGCGAGGTATACCCCGCCGGACACCCGCTGCTGCCGCCGGGCGAAGGTGCGGCTTCCCTGCCAGCGCCGCCCCAGGCTGCCCGCCAGCAGGGCGTACGCGCCGTCACTCAGGGTGGCGAGGCCCAGGAATACCAGCCCCAGCGTGAGCGTCTGCGCCCACATCGGCCCGTGACCGGGGTGCACGAACTGCGGCAGGAACGCCAGGAAGAACAGCGCCGTCTTGGGGTTCAGGGCGTTCACGACGGCCCCTTGCCGGTAGATTCGCGTCAGGGGCGGCGCGTCCGGTACGGTGACCGTCAGGGCGTCCGGGGTGGGGGCGCGCAGGGTGCGGAGGCCCAGCACGATCAGGTACGCGGCCCCCGCCCATTTCAGGACGCTGAACAGCAGGGCGCTGGACAGCACGAGCGCGGAGACGCCCAGCGTGGCGGCCAGGACGTGCACCAGTCCGCCGGTCTGCACGCCCAGCGCGGAGACCAGTCCGGCGCGCCGTCCCTGGTGGAGGCTGCGCGCCACGATGTACAGCACGCTGGGGCCGGGAATGACGATCAGGGCCAGCGCCGCGACGCTGAAGGCGAGCAGGGTGGGCAGGTCAGGCATGCCCGAGCATAGCCGCGCCCTGCCAGAACAAGCGCGGACCGCCCGGTCAGTGGCGGGTCCGCGCCGTCAGGATGTGGGTCAGGGCGTTTCGGTGTAGGCGCCCAGGCGGCGGAAGCGCGCGGCCCGGTCGGTCTTCAGGGTCGCGGCGTCCTGCGCGGCGAGTTCACGCAGGTGACGGGTGACGGCCTCGCCCACGGCGCGGGCGGCCTCGTCGGCGTTCTGGTGCGCGCCGCCGGCGGGTTCGGGAATGACTTCCTCGACAATCCCGAGTTTCAGGAGGTCCGGGGCAGTCAGGCGCAGCGCCTCGGCAGCGAGGGGGGCCTTGCTGGCGTCCTTCCAGATGATGCTCGCGGCGCCTTCCGGGGAGATCACGGAGTACCACGCGTTCTCCTGGATCAGGACGCGGTTGCCCACGCCGATGGCGAGCGCGCCGCCCGAGCCGCCCTCGCCGATGACGACGTTCACGACCGGCACACGCAGGTTCAGCATGCGGCGGATACTCTCGGCGATGGCCCAGCCCTGGCCGCGTTCCTCGGCTTCCAGGCCGGGGTAGGCGCCCTGGGTATCCACGAGGGCCACGACGGGCAGCCCGAACTTGTCGGCGAGGTCCATCAGGCGCACGGCCTTGCGGTAGCCTTCGGGGTTCGCGCTGCCGAAGCGGCGTTTGATCTTGCTCTTGGTGTCGCGGCCCTTCTGCTGCAGCAGCAGCATGACGGGCACGCCCTGCCAGCGGGCAGGGCCGCCGATCAGAGCGGGGTCGTCGCCGTAGCGGCGGTCGCCGTGCAGTTCGGTGAACTCGGTGCACAGGCGGTCCACGTAGTCCAGCGCGGTGGGGCGGCCCTGCGCGCGGGCCAGCTGCACGCGCTCCCAGCGGGTCGGGGTGACCCTGGGCTGCGCGGCGCGCAGGCGGTCCACCTCGGCCCGCAGGGGAGTCAGGGCGGCGTCGAGGTTCTGCCCGGTCTTCTGGGCAGTCACTTCGAGGTCGCGCACGCGGGCCTCGAGTTCCTTCAGGGTGTCGATGGGGGCGGTCACGCGTTCACCTCGCGGCGGGTCAGCAGGCCCAGCAGGGACGCGAGGTACGCGCGCTGCTCGCGGCGGTCCACGACGGCGTCCACCATGCCGTGCTCCAGCAGGAACTCGGCGCGCTGGAAGCCCTCGGGGAGGTTCTGGCGGATGGTCTGCTGGATCACGCGCGGGCCCGCGAAGCCGATCAGCGCGCCGGGCTCGGCGACGATCACGTCCGCGATGGTCGCGAAGCTGGCCGTCACGCCGCCCGTGGTGGGGTCGGTGAGCAGGCTGACGTACGGCAGGCCCCGCTCGGTCAGGCCTTCCAGGGCGACGGTGGTCTTGGCCATCTGCATCAGGGACAGGGCGCTTTCCTGCATGCGGGCGCCGCCGCTGGCGGTCACGATGATCAGGGGCGTGCCGTGCGCGGCGGCGTGCTCGGCGGCGCGGGCGATCTCCTCTCCCACGACGCTGCCCATGCTGCCCCCGGAGAAGGCGAAGTCCATGACGGCCAGCGTGACCGGCACGTCCAGGATGGTGCCGGTCCCGGTCAGGATCGCGTCGGGGCGGCCGGTCTTCTTCTGCGCGCGGCGCAGGCGGTCGGTGTAGGCCTCGGTGTCCTGGAAGTTCAGGGCGTCGGTGGGCTGCACGCGGCCGGACAGCTGCGTGAAGCTGCCCTCGTCGAGCAGCACCTGCACGCGCTGAGCGGCGTCGAGGCGGATGTGGTGCCCGCACTTGGGGCACACGTAGGCGCCCGCTTCGAGGTCGCGGTTGTACACCCCTTCCTTGCAGGCGGGGCACTGGGTCCACAGGTCAGGCACGTCCGTGCCCGGCTGCTGCTGGGGGCGACGGCGGCGGAAAAAACGGTCAAGGGCCATGCGGTGTACTCCTCCGTGGGCATTCTAGGCGGCGCGGCCCGCTGCTTTTGCACCGGGTGCAAGGAGTGTCCAGCCGCGCCGCCCGGCGCCCATACCTCAGCCCAGCTTGGTCTTCAGGTAGTCGTCCATCTGTGCGAGCTGCACGTTCAGGTCGCGTTGCAGGGCGTCCACGCGGGCGCTCAGGGCCGCGACGTCCGCGCCGCCGCTGCCCTGACCCAGCACCCGGAAGCGCTCGTCGAGGTGCGTCTGGAGCTGCGCGAAGCGGCTGCCCTCCTGCTGGTCGAGGCTGGTGCGCAGGGCTTCCATGTCGCGCAGCAGCTTGGCGCTGTCCGCCTGGGCACGCAGGCCCGTGATGCCCGCCCAGAAGTAGAACACCAGGGTCAGGAGGGTCGCCACGATCAGCAGGATCAGGCCCATGGGCACGCCGGTGTACGTGACGAACCCCAGACTCAGCGTGTGGGGGAACATCAGCGCGTTGGTGTTCAGCACGGCGAACAGCCCCAGCAGCACCAGCACGACGATCAGCACGACGGTTCTCATCCGCTCAGCGTAACGGCGCGCGGGCCGGGCGGCCTTGCGGGAACGTTGACGCTGCGGGCGTCCCCTGCCAGGGGTAGGGCGGGGGTGGCCGTCCCGGCTCGCGGGCCGTACCCCCTGGTGAACTCAGGTCCAAGGTGATATCACTTTGATGGTTATTCGAGATCGCCCGGAGGTTCCACCATGAACGAACTGCAACAGGCTCCCGTTCCCGCCCCGCAGGGCGGCGTCTCCACCCGCAGCGGCGTCGCCAGCACCGAACGCCCCGCCTTCGGCCTGCCCGGCATCCCGGTCTTCCTGGTGTGGCTGCTGGCCATGCTGGGCACCTCCGCGCTGTACATCACGTCCGGGTACTGGGCCCTGCTCCCGGTCCTGGCACTGCTCGGCCTCATCCCGTTCGGCTTCTTCATCGTGCAGCCCAACCAGGCGACCAACCTCACCCTGTTCGGCCGCTACGTCGGTACCGAGCGCCGCAACGGCCTGTACTGGACCAACCCCCTGACGGTCCGTAAGAGCGTCAGCCTGCGGATCCGCAACTTCAACAGTGAACGCCTGAAGGTGAACGACGCCGCCGGGAGCCCCATCGAGATCGCCGCCGTGATCGTCTGGCGGGTCGTGGACAGCGCCCGCGCCGTGTTCGACGTCGAGGACTACGCCGAGTTCGTCGCCATCCAGAGCGAGACCGCGCTGCGGCACCTCGCCAGCCAGTATCCCTACGACGAGTACGACGGCGCGGGCATGAGCCTGCGCGGCAACGCCGACGAGGTCGCCGAGGCCCTGGGACTGGAACTCGCCAACCGCCTGCGCCACGCGGGCGTGGAGGTCCTCGAAGCGCGCCTGTCGCACCTCGCGTACTCCCCCGAGATCGCCGGGGCGATGCTGCAGCGCCAGCAGGCCAGCGCCATCATCGCCGCGCGCGCGCAGATCGTGCAGGGCGCCGTGGGCATGGTGCAGATGGCCCTGAAGGAACTCAGCGAGCAGGACATCGTGCAGCTCGACGAGGAACGCAAGGCGCAGATGGTCAGCAACCTGCTGGTCGTCCTGACCAGCGAGCGCGGGACACAGCCGGTCGTGAACGCCGGTAGCCTGTACTAATCATGCCGCCGCGCAAGAACTTCCCCCTGCGCATCAGCCCGGAGCTGTACGCCGCGCTGGAACGCTGGGCCGCGGACGACCTGCGCAGCGTCAACGCCCAGATCGAGTACCTCCTGACCCGAGCCGCACGCGACGCCGGACGCCTCAAAGACAAGAAGAAAGAGGACGGGGAGTAGAGGAGGGAGGATGGATCTGGCTCCATCCTCCATGTCCCGTCACTCCTCCCCCCGGTCCCCCCGCGCGTGTCAAGGTCTTCATCCACCCTTGAGACTCGCGGGGGACGCTATGCTCAGCGCTGTCATGTACGTTGTCGTCGAAGGGCCCATCGGGGTCGGGAAAACAAGCCTCGCCCGGCGCCTCGCCGCGCGGCACAGTGCCGAACTGAACCTGGAGGTCGTTGAGGAGAATCCCTTCCTGGCGAAGTTCTACCGCCAGCCGGACGCCTACGCCTTTCAGGTGCAGGCCTTCTTTCTGCTCTCGCGCTTCAAGCAGCTCTCGGCGCTGTGGCAGCCCGGGTTGTACGCGGGCAGCGTCGTCAGCGACTACCTGTTCGACAAGGACTTCATCTTCGCGTCCATGAACCTGCGCGACGCCGAGTTCGCGCTGTACGAGGACCTGTACTCGCACCTGTCCCCGCGCCTGCCCACCCCGGACCTCGTGGTGTACCTGCGCGCCGACACGGATGAACTGCTGCGCCGCATCGCGCTGCGCGGCCGGCCTTTCGAGCAGGACATGCAGGCCGCGTACCTCGCGGACCTCACGGGGCGCTACGACGAGTACTTCCGCACGTACCCGCACCCGCACCTGATCATCGACGCCGCCGGCATCGACTTCGTGAACAACCCCGAGCACGAGCAGCAGATCCTCACCCGCGTCGATGAGGCCCTGCGCGCCGGCCAGGCGGCCGACTGATGTACCTCGCGATCTCCGGAAACATCGGCAGCGGCAAGAGCACCCTGACGCGCATGCTGGCCGGGCGCTACAGCCTGCGCCCCGTGTACGAACCCTACGCCGAGAACCCCTACCTGGAGGACTTCTACGGCGACATGCGCCGCTACTCCTTCCACTCGCAGGTGTACTTCCTGTCGCGGCGACTGGAGCAGCACCTGAACCTCGTGACCGGCGCGCGCTACGTCATCCAGGACCGCACGGTGTTCGAGGACGCGAACATCTTCGCCCGGAACCTCTATGAGAGCGGGCAGATGGAGGAACGCGACTGGGCCACGTACCGCAGCCTGTACGAGGGCGTGCTGCCCGCCCTGCGCGTCCCGGATCTGCTGATCCACATCGACGCGAGCCTCCCCACCCTGAAGCGCCGCATCGCGCAGCGCGGCCGCGCCTACGAGCAGGACATCCCCGAGGCGTATCTGGGCGGCCTGAACCGCCTGTACGACAGCTGGGTCGCGGGCTTCGACGCCTGCCCGGTCGTGCGCGTGCCCGGCGACCAGCTGGACTTCGTGGCCGACCCGCGGGCGTTCGAGTGGGTGTGCCAGCGCGTGCAGGCCAACGGGTACGGGCTGCCCCTGCTGCGCTGAAGCGCCCGCAGCTGAAGGTCCGGTCAGATGAGGCAGCGCGCGACGTGCCCGCTGGGTACGCTGCGCGGAATGTCCTCAATCCGGCCGATCATCCTGACGCTCACCCTGCTGGGCAGCGCCGCCCTGCTCAGTTCCGCCCGCGCCCAGGCCACGCCCGACCCGCTCCGGGGCTGCCCCGACTGGCTGACCCTGGACCCCGGCGACCTGCGGGCCGCCCGCGTGTCGGCCAGCCGCGCCGTGTTCACCGACGCCAGCGGCCAGCCGGGCAAGGCGTACGTGGTCAAGGGCGACCTGCTCCTCCAGGGGCCCCCCGTGAACGGTCGGCGCTGCAGCTACTTCGTGCGGGGCGGCGTGCCGACCGGCGTGGGCGGGTACCTGAACACCATGCAGGTGCAGAACGTGCCCGCCAGTCCCGCCCTGAGCGGCACCTGGAAGTCCGGGACGGGCACCCTGATCCTCGCGAAGACGGCCGCCGGCACGTGGCGGGTGAAGGGGGACGCGCTGTACCCCACGCCCGGCGGCAGCGCGAACCTGGGCGAGGTGGACGGGACCCTGACCCGCCAAGGCGGCGCGTGGCAGACCGTGTCAGACGGCTGCGAGCTGAGCCTGTGGCCGGTCGGCCCGTGGCTGGTCGCGCTGGACAACGGCGCGTGCGGGGGCCTGAACGTGACGTTCACCGGCCTGTACACCCGCCAGCGCTGAGGGGCTCAGGTGGCGGGCCGCTATGATCCCGGCATGCGCCTTGCCGAGCTGGCCGACCACCTGCACGCCCACCTGACCCCTGTTGGCCCGGAGCTGAACCCGGGGGTGACGGGGGTCACGCACAATGCCGACTGGGTGCAGCCGGGCTCGGCGTTCGTGGCGATCCGCGGGGCGCGTTTCGACGGGCACAGCTTCATCGGCCAGGTCGCAGCGGCGGGCGCGGTGGCCGTGATCGGCGAGGGGCTCCCGGACGGCGTGACCAGTCCGCTGCCGTACCTGCGCGTGCCGAGTGCCCGCGCCGCACTGGCGGACACGGCGGCCGCGCTGGCCGGGCACCCCAGCCGCCAGCTGCGGGTGGTGGGCGTGACCGGCACCGATGGCAAGACCACGACCAGCTGGATCACGCGGCACCTGCTGCGCGCCGCCGGACAGCGCACAGGCCTCCTGAGCACGGCCGGCTACGAACTGCCGGACGGGACGCTGCGGCACTTCCCGGCGCACTTCACGACCCCGGAGGCGCCGCAGGTACAGGCCACCCTGGCCGACATGGTGCGTTCAGGCGCGGACGCAGCGGTGCTGGAGGCCAGCAGTCACGCCCTGGCGCTCGAGCGCGTGCGCAGCGTGCACTGGGACGTGGCGGTCTGGACGCACCTGAGCAGCGAACACCTGGACTTCCACGGCACGCTGGAGAACTACTTCGCGGACAAACGCCGCCTCGTGGAGGCCGCGCCGTTTGCGGTGCTGAACGTGGACGACCCCTGGACCGCGCAGCTGCGCGGCGTCGCCCCGGCCGAGACCACCTACTCCGCCGAGGGACAGCACGCCGACTGGCGCGCCACCGACATCGAGGAACGCAGCACGGGGCTGCACTTCCACGTGATCAGCCCGCTGGGCGAGTTCGACGCGCACCTGCCCATGATCGGGCGCTTCAACGTGGCGAACGCCCTGGCCGCCATGGCCGCGAGCGCGCACCTCGGCGCGTGCTGGGAAGCGCTGGCCTCAGGCCTCGCGTCGTTCCGGGGCGTACCGGGCCGCATGGAACTCGTGCCCGACACGCGCGGACGGCGCGTGGTCGTGGACTTCGCGCACACGCCCCCCAGCCTCGAAAAAGCGCTGGGTACCCTGCGAACCACCACTGCGGGCCGCCTGATCGTGGTGCTCGGCTCGGCCGGCGGCCCCCGCGACCCCGGCAAACGCGCCCCGCTGGGTGAGGTCGCCACCCGGGTCGCGGATCACGCGATCCTCACCGAGGAGGACTGCCGCGACACCCCTCTGGCCGACATCCTGCGCGAGATGGCACGCGGCGCCCAGGAGGCCGGGCGCACCAACTTCGAGGCCATTCCCGACCGCCGGGACGCCATCCGCGCCGCCATCCGGCTCGCGCAGCCCGGTGACACGGTGCTGCTGGCCGGGAAGGGCCCGGAGGACACCCTCGAACGCGCCCACGAGACCGTTCCCTGGAACGAGACGCAGGAAGCCGTAGACGCCCTGCACCTGAGCTGACCCCCGACCACCCGCCAGGACCCGCCACCTGCCGTACAGGACGGCGCGACCGGTCACATCCACGCCTCCCCCACATCCACCCGCCTGACCACTGGCCTACGCCACTGGGCGGATGCCCCGCCCCACACCCTCGCGCCACACTCACGACGACCCCATTCAGGGAAAGGAGGCGACCATGCCCGCAGGTTCACCCAGCACAGCTCCATCCGGTACAGCCACGCCCAGCACACCCGCAACCAGTACGCCCGACGCCCCGGACGGCGATCCCGGCGACCGGACACCCACCGCCCGAGGCGCAGTCGCCTCCCCACCCACCTGAAGAGAGACCACATGAACGGCAAACACCTCGTGAAACTCGGCCTGGAAAAGAAAGCCATCGCCCTCGCCCAGACCGCCGCCACCACCCGCGAAACCGCCGGACTGAGCCGCGACGACATCCTGGCCGAACTGCGCGCCGTGCAGCAGAACCCCGCCGCGTACACAGCCGGCGGCGTGTACGCCCCGCTCGCCGCCGAACTGCTCGCCCAGCAGGCCGTCCAGGACGCCCGCAAGGGCAGCGACCTGCGCCCCGAACCCCTCCCCTACCCCACCTGGGGCGCCGACCTGATCGACCCCGGCGCGCACCGCCAGATGGACGTCGCCATGCGCCTCCCCATCAGCCGTGCCGGGGCACTCATGCCCGACGCGCACGTCGGCTACGGCCTCCCCATCGGCGGCGTCCTCGCCACCGAGAACGCCGTCATCCCCTACGGCGTCGGCGTGGACATCGGCTGCTCCATGATGCTCTCCGTCCTCCCCATCCAACCCGGCGCGCTGCGCACCGACGAGGCCACCACCCTGCTGCTCAAGCACACCCGCTTCGGCGCGGGCGTCGCCTTCGACAAACGCGACCGCCAGGACCACGACGTCCTCCACGAAAACACCTGGCAGGACCAGCCCATCCTGCGCCACCTGTTTGAGAAGGCCGCCACGCAGATCGGCACGAGCGGCAGCGGCAACCACTTCGTCGAATTCGGCACCCTCACCCTGCCCCACGCCGACCTCGGCCTGGGCGTCGGCGAGTACCTCGCCGTCCTCTCGCACAGCGGCAGCCGCGGCTTCGGCGCGCAGGTCGCCGGGCACTTCACCGCCCTCGCCGAACGCCACCACCCCACCCTCGCCCCCGAAGCGAAAAAACTCGCGTGGCTCCCACTCGACCACGAAGACGGCCAGGCGTACTGGCAGGCCATGACCCTCGCCGGCCGCTACGCCCTCGCCAACCACGACCTCATCCACGCCCGCCTCGCCCGCGCCCTGAATGTCACGCCCCTCGCGCAGGTCAGCAACAGCCACAACCTCGCCTGGAAACAGACCGTGAACGGTCAGGACCTCATCGTCCACCGCAAGGGCGCCACCCCCGCCGCCCAGGGCCAGCTCGGCCTGATCCCCGGTAGCATGGCCGACCCCGGCTACGTCGTCCGCGGCCTCGGCCACCCCGGCGCCCTTGCCAGCGCCAGCCACGGCGCCGGCCGCCAGCTCGGCCGCAAAGCCGCCGCCAGTACCCTCAACAAGAAAGATGTCCAGGCGTACCTCACCACGCGCGGCGTCACCCTCATCGGCGGCGGCATCGACGAAGCCCCCCAGGCCTACAAACGCATCCAGGACGTCATCGCCCGCCAGGACGACCTCGTCAACGTCATCGCCAGCTTCCAGCCTCGCGTGGTCCGCATGGACACCGGGAGTGAGGACATCTGACGGACTGATCGGCTATTTCACTCAGAACTTGAGCGGAATGGTTGCGCCTGCGGCGGGCTGCCCCACCCCCCAGCCCCCTCCCCCAGAGGGGCAGGGGGAGTTTTCGCTGCGCTCGGCAAGGTATTTCTCTGAGGTGGTCAGCAGGCATGCAGCGGGTTCGGCCACGTATGGGGTTGCAGACCTCCGGGTTCGCCGCGTTCGCCCCGCGCGCTGCGCGCACGACGGGCTCGGCTGCCACGACGCCAATGGGGCCAACCAACTTGGTGCGTGCCAGAAGGTTCTACTTTTTGGGCTGTTGCCAAAGCGGCCTTTTCAAAGTCGATCAGCGGCCCTAAGCGTTCCACCCTTCACCTGACCGCAGACTGCCACCGGCCGTCGTGCGCGCAGCGCGCGGACCTTGCGGGGGGCGGAGAATGGCGACGAGGCCGGACACGCCACCGCCCACAGCACCCCGCCGCACAAGTCAAAACTCTTGCCGAGCACAGCGACCGCTCCCCCTACCCCCCTGGGGGAGGGGGCTGGGGGGTGGGGAGGCCCGCCGCAGGCGCACCCCTTCCAACGGTTCCCCCGTCAGTCCCGAACAGTCGCCAGTAGGGCTTCCAACCCCCCTTCATACCCGTCGACGCGCCCCCATTCGGGCAGGAAGGCCTGGGTGCGGGTGACGTCGTTGGGGACGACAACGACGTGCAGTCCGGCGGCAGCGGCGGCGGTGGCGCCGTTGAGGCTGTCTTCGACGGCGAGGCACTGGTGGGGTTTCAGGCCGAGGGTGTGGACGGCGAGGGTGTAGAGCTCGGGGTCGGGCTTGACGCGGGTGACGTCGTCGCGGGTGGCGAGTGTTTCGAAGTGGTCGTACAGGCCGTGCTGGTGGAGCCAGCGGGTGACCCAGGTGCGGTCGCTGCTGGTGGCGAGGGCGAGGCGCAGGCCGGCGGGTCGGATGGCGTCGAGGACGTGGCGGACGCCGGGGCGCAGGTCGCTCTGCTGGATGGTGTGGTGGATGTCGGTGCGCAGGCGCTCGTGGGTGGCGTGGCGGTCCTGTTGGACGCTCTCGGGAAGGCCGAGCCAGGGGTCGAAGGCGTCCCAGGTGCCGATGCCGCGTTGCCAGTCGTGAAGGTGGAGTTCGCGGTCGTGTTGGCGGTAGAGGGCCTGCCAGTGGGTGAATTCGGGGGTTTCGGTGTCGAGGATGGTGCCGTCGAAGTCGAAGATCACGGCTTTGATGGTCATGCGCCGAGTGTAGGGGGTGGGGGGTGGGGGGTGGGCGTGCGTGAAGTGGGCTTCACTTTGGGTGGACGCGCGCCCTGCGTGGGGCCCTGTAGGCTCGGGGGTATGGCCGAGTGGGTGCAGAATTTGATGGACAGCATGGGGTACCTGGGGATCTTGCTGTTGATGGTGCTGGAGAACGTGTTTCCGCCGATTCCGAGTGAGTTGATCATGCCGTCGGCGGGGTTCGCGGCGTCGCGTGGGGATCTGAATCTGGTGCTGGTGATCCTGATGGGGACGCTGGGGAGTGTGATCGGGACGCTGCCGCTGTACTACGTGGGGCGAGCATTCGGTGAGGACCGGCTGGTGGCGTGGGCAGACAAGCATGGGAAGTGGTTGACGCTGAGCGGGAAGGACATCCGGCGGGCGGACGACTGGTTTGACCGGCATGGGTCGAAGGCGGTGCTGTTCGGGCGGATGGTGCCGGGGATCCGGAGTCTGCTGAGTCTGCCGGCGGGCATGAGTGAGATGCCGATGCCGAAGTTCCTGCTGTTCAGCGCGATCGGGTCGGGTCTGTGGGCGTCGTTGCTGGCGGGGGCGGGGTTCCTGCTGGGGGAGCATTACGACCGGGTGGAGCAGTACGTGGGTCCGGCGAGCAAGATCATCCTGGGGGTGCTGGCGGTGGCGGCGGTGGCGTGGTTCCTGCGCCGCAAGCGCGAGCAGGAGCACGCCGAGGCGTAACGACACACAGGGAGAGGGGCAACCGCGCGTGCAGGTTGCCCCTCTTTCTGTTGCCTCGGTTCAGTGTTCGAGACGGATGTGCGGCAGGCGTCTGTCGAGCCAGGCGGGCAGCCACCAGTTCCACTTTCCGGCGAGTTTCAGGAAGGCGGGGACGAGGACGAGGCGGACGAGGGTGGCGTCGAGGGCGACGGCGATGGCGAGGCCCAGGCCGATGCTCTTGCTGGCGACGACGCGCCCGAAGATGAAGGCGGAGAAGACGATGAACATGATGATGGCGGCGCTTGTGATGATGCGGGCGGTGTGGCCGACGGCGAGCACGACAGCTTCGTCGTTGGGGTGCCCGGCGAGGTATTCCTCCTGCACGCGGGAGAGCAGGAAGATCTCGTAGTCCATACTGAGGCCGAACATGACGGCGAAGAGGAGGACGGGGAGGCTGGCGTCGAGCACGCCGACGTCGCCGGGAATGCCGAGGGGGGCGGCTAGGACGCCCTCCTGCACGATCAGGGTGACGAGGCCGATCGCGGCCCCGACCGTCAGGGCGTTCATGAGGATGCTCTTGAGGGGGATCAGGAGGCTGCGGAACGCGACCATCAGCAGCAGGAACGTTCCGGCGAACACGGCGAGGACCACGGTGGGCAGCGAGTCGGTGATGGCGCG
The DNA here is from genome assembly GCF_001007995.1 of Deinococcus soli (ex Cha et al. 2016). NCBI lineage: Bacteria > Thermotogati > Deinococcota > Deinococci > Deinococcales > Deinococcaceae > Deinococcus > Deinococcus soli (ex Cha et al. 2016). Next base: position 1,522,622 of record NZ_CP011389.1, read on the forward strand.
GCTGAATTCCTCGCCGCCGACGGGCGCGCCGCCGAGCAGATAGGCGTACCCGCTGGCCTGGATGGTGCCCCGGATCTGCCGTTCGAAGGCGGGGATCTCGCGGGCCGGGAGGGTCCGGTCGGGGATGACGGTGACGCGCAGCAGGGTGCGGTCGCGGCTGAAGGAACGGGTGGTCAGGGCGCTCAGCGCGGCCAGCTGGTCGGTGCTGCCCCCATTCGTGCCCGCGAGATCGCTGGGAGTCAGGAAGGGGCTGAGGACGCCCTTCACGCCGGGCAGGGCGCGCAGGTCGGTCACGAGCGCCTGGAATGTCGCGCGATTCTCCGGGGTGTAGCGCTGGCCCTTCAGGTCGAGGATCACCTCGAACTGGCTGAGCAGGCCGCCCGCGCCGAGCGCCTCGACGTCTTTCAGAGTGTCGCGGCTTTCCACGCCAGGCGTGAGCCCCCACGCCCCGGCGTATCCGGTGCGGATGTTCAGGGCGGGTGAGGCGAGCAGCAGCAGGAAGGCGGTGCTGCTCAGCACGGCGAACCAGGGGCGGGCGGTGACGCGCCGCGCGAAGGCCGTCCACGCGCCGGACGCGGCGCCGCTCTGCGCCCAGTTCAGGCGGGTGAAGCGCGGGTGGTTCACGCGGTCGCCCAGCAGGGCCAGCAGCGCCGGGAGGGCGGTGAGGCTGGCCAGGACGGTCAGCAGCACGGCCAGCACGCCGCCGATCCCGATGGACCGCACGAACGCGATCGGGGGGAGGATCAGGCCCGCCATGGCGATGGCGACGGTCAGGCCGCTGAAGGTGACGCTGCGCCCGGCGGTGTGGACGGTGCGTTCGGCGGCGAGGCGCGGGTCGGGCGTCCGCACGAGTTCCTCACGGAAGCGGTTGACCATCAGCAGCGCGTAGTCGATCCCGGCGCCCAGACCGAGCATGGTGATGACGCTCTGCGCGAAGGTGCTGACGTCCATGACGTGCGTCAGGCCGTACAGGGCGGCCATGGCGACGCTGATGCTGAGCATCCCGACGGCCAGCGGGAGGCCGGTGGCGACGAGCGCGCCGAACACGACGAGCAGCAGCGCCCCGATCAGCGGCAGGGCCACGAGTTCGCTGCGTTTGGTGTCGCTCTCGGCGAAGTGGGTGAAGTCGTCGGCGATGGCCTGCCCGCCGGTCACGCGGATGTCCAGCGCGGCGCTCTCTGTCCGCGCGGTGTAGGCGCGCACGCGGCGCAGGGTCTCGCTCGCGCCGTCCAGCAGGGGGATCTGCGCGAGGGTCAGGGCCAGGGTGCCGTCCTCGGAGCGGGTGCGGTAGGGGCCGCCTCCCTGCGCGGCGGTGACGCGGGTGACGCCGGGCACGTCCTCCAGCCCGTCCAGGAAGCGCCGGTAGGTGACGTCGCCCTGGGGGGTACCCAGCGGCGGCTGGCTGCGGGTGACGAGGACGACGGTATTGGTGTCGCGTTCCCCGAAGCGGTCGCGCAGCAGGTCGGTGACGCGGGTGGCCTCGGAGTCCGTCAGGCCGCCGGCGGGATCGGCGGTGAGGGCAGCGGGAGCGCGAGCGGCGAAGGGGAGGCTCAGGGCAGCGGCGAGCAGCCACGCGAGCAGCACCGCCCAGGGGTGCCGGGAGACGAGTCGGCCGAGGGTGCGCATGAGCCCGAGTAGAGCACGGGCGGGCCGGGCAGACCGGGGGGCAGGCGACGAAACACATTCAGCGTCAATTGACGCCATCTTGCGCTATCTATTGACATTAGGCATTAGATAGCGCAAGATAGCCTCACCTGAGAGGAGGTGCCGGAATGAACGCAGCGACGACCCCCACCGACGAGGTCCTGACCCTGGAGGAACTGGCCGCCTACCTGAAGGTGAGCGAAACCACCGCCTACACCCTGGTGCGGGGCGGTGAGATCCCGGGCCGCAAGGTCGGCCGGGAGTGGCGTTTCCTGAAAGCCCGCGTGACCCACTGGCTGATGCAGGCCGGTACGGAGGAAGACATGGAGAAGACTGGATTCGTACAGCGCGATGACCTGGGCGGGGAATTCAAGCAGGAAGGCGGCCAGGAGTACGTGGCCCTGTGGCTCCCCATCACCCGCGAGGAGAAGGCCGCCCAGATCGAGAAGGCCACCCGCGACGGCGTGAACGTCAGCGAACTCATCGCCGACTACCTCCGCAGCTGGGTCAAGGCGTAAGGGGGGGTAGGCAGTGGGGGGTGGGCTGTGGGAAAGAATCAGATCCCACAGCCCATACCCCACTCAAAACAGTTCGTCGTGCAGGCGGTAGTACGCGAGTTTCGTGTCGTCCACCAGGGCGCGGCCGTACAGGTCGAGGAACATCCCGGCGTAGCGTTCTCCCAGTTCACCGCGCACACTGCGGTGGGCAAGGGCGAGGTCGGCGTGCCGGTCGGCGATCCCGAGTCGGCCCACGTCAATCAGGCCCTCGACGTATTCGCCGTTCAGGATGATGTTGTCCAGCGTGGCGTCGCCGTGCGCGACCACGAGGTCGTCCTGGGTGGGGCGGGTGCGGGCCAGTTCGTTGAAGACGCTGGTGGCGCTGCGTCCGGCGCGGTCGTCGTCGAAGTCGCTGCCGTCGATCAGTCCGGCCTGCACGCGCTCGCGGGCCAGGGGCAGGGTCACGTCCAGCGTCTGCCGGAACGGGCAGTCCCGGATGGGCAGGGCGTGCAGTTCGCGCAGCGCGCGGGCCAGCAGATTCACGACCCGTTCGGGGTGCAGCCGGGCGTCCGGGTGGCTCATGGGGATGCCGGTCAGGCGGGTCATGGCCAGGACCTCCTGGTCACCTTCGGCCTCGAAGGCCACGACCTGCGGGGCGGGGATGCGGCCCTGGAGCCAGCGCAGCCGCTCGCGTTCCTGTTGCAGCGTGCTCGTGGCGTGCGGGATGCGGGGCTGCATCTTCAGCACGTAGCGGGTGGATCGCCAGACCTGCGCGCCGCTCTGGCCGCCGCTCACGCGTTCCCAGCGGGCGGCGGGCAGCACGCGTTTCAGGGCGTCGGGCAGGGTCGGGCGTTCGGGCGCACTCACATCCCGCAGTCTGGCAGCGGCCCTGACCTTCAGGCAAGCGTGAAGGTCCTCCCCCACCGCTCGTCCACGCCGCCCGGGATGATGGAGGGCGTGACCCGCCCTTCCTCTGCCCCGCGCCCCCCGAACCCCGAACCGTCCAAGCGGGAGTGGTTCAGCGAGATCATCGGCCGCACGCGCTTCGTGGTGCTGATCGCGGTGATTGCCGTGCTGCTCGTGTCGTTCAGCCTGTTCCTGCAAGGAACGCTGCTGGCGCTGCACACCATCTACGATTCCTGGCGGGACACGTTCACGCAGGGCATTGCCAGTCAGGAGGGCAACATCGCCGTGGAATTCCTGGAGATCGTGAGCACCATGCTCAAGGCGGTGGTGTTCTACCTGATCGGGGTGGGCCTGTACTCGCTGTTCATCACGCCGCTGAACCTGACGTCCGCGCTGGGCGTCGAGAGCCTCGCGGACCTGGAGCAGAAGGTCGTGTCGGTGATCATCGTGATCCTGGGCGTGACGTTCCTGGAGCACTTCGTGCGCTGGGACAAACCGCTGGACACCCTGTACTTCGCGGGTGCGCTGGCGCTGGCGGGGGGCGCGCTGGTGTTCTTCCAGCGGGTGCACCGGGGCAGCGGCGGGGACCTGGGGCAACCGCAGTCGAAGGTGCGCGCACGCCAGGAACTGTTCGAGAACCACACCGAGCAGCGGCACATCGACGATCACGACGTGGAGGTTGCGGAGCAGGCCACCCAGGCGAAGCAGGAAGGCAAGGTGGACGCCGAGGAGGGCAGCGGCTGAGATGCTGGGCACGGACCACCCTGGACACCTGGCCCCCCGCGCGCGGGTACACTGTTCAGAATGAGGGTTGGTCTGCTTGAAACTCACGCCGCGCGCCTCCCGGGCTACTGGGCGGCGTTCCTGAAGGAACTGGGCTCCGAGCCCGTTCTGCCCGCCCTGGACGACACGCAGGCCCTGGCACTGGGCCGCGAGAGCCTGCCGAATGAACCGCTGGGCGTGCAGCTCGTGCTGGGCCGGATCCTGTCGATGGGCCGCGTGGACGCCGTACTGATCGCGCAGTGGCCCGCCGTGAGCGGCGACGCCTGGAGCGAGGCGTTGCCCGACCTGCTCGCGCGGCGTATCAGCGGTCTGCCCACCCTGATCGGCGTGCCCGACAGTCCCGAGGGCCTGGAGGGCGCGGCGACCGAGCTGGGTCTGCGCATATCGCAGAACGCTGGGCGGGTACGGCTGGCGCTGGAGAAGGTGCGGCCCCTGGCGCAGGATCCACGCGCCGCGCAGCCGCCCCTGACCCGCGCGAGCCGCGCGACGGTCGCCGTGATCGGCCCGCGCGCCCTGCTGAGCGAGCCGCTGGTGGCCGCTCCGCTGCGCGCGGCACTGGACGACCTGGGCCTGTACGGCGTGTTCAGCCATGAGCTGCCGGTCGCGGACGTCCTGAAGCGCGCCGAGCGTCTGGAGCAGCCGCGCGCGACCGCCGGGGACCGTGAACTGTTCGGCGCGGTGTCGCTGCTGGGCGGCAAGGGCGCCGTGAAGGGCTTCCTGTTTGTGAGCGGCGCGCGGGACGGCTCGACCGCCACCGCCACGGCCCGTCTCGCGGAGCGGCAGCACAAGCCCACGCTGCTGCTGAGCGTGGACGGCCAGACGGACTTCCCGGAACTCGCGGCGTTCCGCGACCTCGTGACGTCCGGCGGCGCAGCCCGCCCCGCCCCCAGCGGACCGGACAGCGCGGAGGGTGAGCGCGCGTGAACCTCTGGCGCTGGCTGACCACCCCGGACCCCGCGCCGGGCTTCACGGCAGGCAAGATGCTCAAGTTGACGGTACGGGTCATGCTGTTCGCGCTGGTCGCCACGCTCCTGAGCGGACTGCTGCAGCTGACGCCGCTGAAGGACACCCTGAACACGTGGTGGGGCAGCCTGCTGTTCGTGCTGCTGCTGTACATTCCCGCCGCGCGCTTCCTGACCATGGACACCTTCGCGCCCCGCCGCCCGGTCGCCACGCCGGGCACGGGAGCGAAGGGCGCAGCGGCGAAGGGCAGCAGCGCGCAGCGCCGCAAGGAACGCAACCGCTACGCCGGGGTCCGCAAAGGCGCGCCCAAGTACGGGGGCCGCCGATAGACGCCGGGCTCGCCCACACGCGCAAGGCCCGTCCGGCGCGCGAGTGGGCGGGCGAACGTCTGTTCCGCCCGGCGGCGCAGCTGCTCGTGCCGCCCCTGGCGCGGCTGAACGTCAACCCGCAGCACGTGGTGCTGCTGCACACCGCCCTGGGCCTGATCGCCGCGCTGCTCATCCGGCGCGGCGAACGCGTCCGGCCCGCACTGCTCCTGCAGGTCAAGACACTGCTGGACGGTCTGGACGGGCAGCTGGCCCGCGCGACCGGGCAGACGACCGAGACCGGCCGGTACCTGGACACCGAGGGGGACCTGCTGGTGAACCTCGCGCTGAACGTGGCGATCCTGGGCCGTGCGGGCGTGCCGGTCACGCTGCTGCAGAGCCTGATCCTGACCGTGGATTTCCTGTGGGAGCGGGAGTACCGCGCCGCGCGCGGTGAGGTCTTCCGCGAGGGCGCCGCGCAGGCCGGGGATCACCCGGTCGTGCTGGGAGCCCTTCAGGCGGTGTACAACGCGTATTTTGTGCCGCAGGAACGGGCGCTGGACCGCGCCTTTCAGCGTCGGCTGCGCCGCGTGACCGGCACGGCTGTGCCCTCCCTGACGCAGCGGCAGGCGTACACGCCGCTGGCCGTGAACACCCTGAGCGCCAACCTCGGTCTTTCCACGCAGTTTCTCCTTCTGGGCGCGTGCGTGCTCTCGGGCCGCCCGCGGTGGTACGCGCGCAGCCTGGGCGTGCAGGCGCTGGCGCTGGTGGGCGCGCAGATGTGGCGGGAAGCGCAGGCGCGGACCGTCGGGGGAGCGCCTGGGCCGGATCAGCCTTCCTCCAGCGGGTAGGTGCGCGCCGCGCGGGCTGCCAGGGCGATCAGGTGCAGGTAGAACCCGCCCACGATCGTGAACACCAGCCAGCCGGGAAAATTCCCGATGTCCGCCAGGGCGAACGCGGCCGGGAACTCCAGCACCCAGCCCTTGGGCTGCGCGAGGTCCAGTTTCGCGAACCACGCCGCGAGGACCGCCGCGTAGATCCACAGGTAGTTGCGGTTCAGCCGCCAGCCCAGCGCGTCGGCGCGGCTCATGGGACTGCGCGGCTTGCTCAGTTCCGCCAGCAGCAGCTGGTGCCAGCCGGGGTCCACCCGGTCACCCAGCATGGCCGGGTAGAAGAAACGCTCCATGATCCGCACGCGGTGGTGCGCGATCTCGAAGGTGCGGAACCGCCGGGCTTCCAGGCGCAGGAAGAAGTAGTTCATGAACATCGCGAACAGGAAAGTCGCGTGGCTGTTGTTCACGTCGCCCAGCGCGAAGGACGCCAGACCCGCCGTGGTCACGACCGACCAGTTGGTGGTCATGTCCAGCCGCTGCCGGTAGGCGGTCATCTTGCCGACCTCGGCGCGGTACAGGTGAATCAGGGCGTTGGCGGTGTTCGTGCTGTAACTCACGTCGGTCAGGCCCGCAGCCGCCTGCGCGCCCGGTCCCAGCCCTGTTCCTGGCATCACGTCCCGCATTGTGGCATGGCGCGTGGATCAGGAGGCTTCTCCTCACTTGTCGGCAGAGCCGCTGCCGGACGCGCCTGACTCGTCCTGCCACCTCGGCGCTACCCCCAGATGGCGGGACAGGCAATGGAATTCGTTTCACAAATGACCGATTGCAGAGCAGCCTATGGTTTGCAGACCGTTCCATACGTTCCACTCACCGTGACGGGCCCCGCGCCCCATCACGCCGGAGGCTGCAATGAACCGTACCCGTCTGTTTGGCCTGCTCACCCTCTCCGTCCTCCTGGCTGCCTGCGGACAGACCCCGGCCCAGCTCACCCCCGACGCCCCCCAGGCCAGTGCGCCGACCTTCGTGGACGGCGAACTCCTGGTGCAACTGAAAGGCGGGGTCAGCAGCCAGGCGCTGACCAGCCTGAGCGCGCTGGGCGTGCAGAACGTCGAGACGCTCGCCACCGTGAACGGCGCCGCACTGCTGCGCGCCCGCATCACCGACGGTCAGGGCGTGACGGCCAAGGCCCAGCAGCTCCAGGCCAGCGGCCTCGTGCGCTTCGCGGAACCCAACTGGACGTACCAGACCCAGGCGCTGCCCAGCGACATTTCCTACACGAACGGCACGCTGTGGGGCATGAAGGGCAACTTCGGCTCGGGCGCCGAGACCGCCTGGGCCGCCGGGAAGACCGGCAGTAAGAGCGTATACGTGGGCATCATCGACGAGGGCTACCAGTTCGACCACCCGGACCTCAGGGGCAACGCGTGGCTGAACCCCTTCGACCCGGCCGACGGGCGCGACAACGACGGCAACGGCTACGTGGACGACTCGCGCGGCTGGGACTTCGCGAACAACGACAGCACCGTCTATGACGGCGGCACGCGCGGCAGCCTCGACGCGCACGGCACGCACGTCGCCGGGACGATCGGCGGCACCGCGAACGACGGCGGCGTGGTCGGCGTGAACCACAACGTCACGTTCATCAGCGGCAAATTCCTGGGCCGCCGCGGCGGGAACACCGCCGACGCGATCAAGGCCGTGGACTACTTCACGGACCTCAAGACCCGCCACGGGCTGAACATCGTCGCCACGAACAACAGCTGGGGCGGCGGCGGCTACAGCCAGGCCATGTACGAGGCGATCGTCCGCGCCGCGAAGGCGAACATCCTGTTCGTCGCCGCCGCCGGGAACAGCGGCACGAACAACGACACGACCGCCAGCTACCCCAGCAACTACGACACGACGGCCGGCGCCGGGTACGACGCCGTGATCGCCGTGGCCGCCATCGACAAGGCCGGCGCGCTGGCATCCTTCAGCCAGTACGGCAAGACCACCGTGGACATCGGCGCGCCCGGCGTGGCGATCACCAGCAGCGTGCCGTACAACACCTACAGCAGCTACAACGGCACCAGCATGGCCACCCCGCACGTGACGGGCGGCGTCGCCCTGTACGCCAGCATCAACCCAGGCGCGAGTGCCGCGCAGATCCGTTCCGCGATCCTGGGCAGCGCCACGCCCACCACCAGCCTCAGCGGCAAGACCGTTACCGGCGGCCGCCTGAACGTCAGCGGCTTCTAACCTCTTCCCTCTCCGGTGCCGCCCCCCAGTGAACGGGGGGCGGCGCTGCTGTCATTGCAGGAAGGGATTCGTCTGGATTTCCGTGGCGACCGTCGTGCGCGGTCCGTGCCCCGGGTACACCGCCGTGTCGCCCGGCAGGGTCAGCAGCTGCCCGCGGATGCCCGCCAGGAGCTGCGGGTGGTTCCCGCCCGGCAGGTCGGTGCGGCCGATTCCACCGCGGAACAGCGTGTCCCCCGCCACCACGAGACCCGGCGCGCTGAACACCACGTGCCCCGGTGCGTGCCCCGGCAGGAACCGGGCGGTGAGGGTCAGGTCGCCCGCCGTGAACGTCTGCCCCTCGCTGATCTCATGGTCGGGATCGGCCGGCTGGATGAACGGGAGGTTCCAGCGCGCGGCACTCTGCGCGCCCGCCCGGTACAGCGGCAGGTCCGCCGGGTGCAGCCACACCGGCACCTGCAGCGCTTCCCGCAGCGGCTGCACGGCGCCGATGTGATCGAAGTGCGCGTGCGTGAGCAGGATGCCCCTCACCGTCACCCCCGAGCCGCGCACCAGCGTCAGCAGGCGCTCGGCGTCGTCGCCCGGGTCGATCAGGAAGCCCTCATTCTGGGTCCCGGCGATCAGGATGGCGTTCTCCTGGACGGGACCGGTCGGCACCGACCAGAGGCGCAGCGCGCCATGCGTGAAAGGAGCACTCATGCCCGGCAGTCTACGCCGGGGCGTCCTGCGCTGGTCCCTTCAGGTGTCGGGTCATACCGACTCCGGTTGCGTGGTTTGCAAAAACCATTTGATCCGGGTGGACGCGAGTCGGAGCAGCGCGGGTTCCGGGCGTAGCGTTGGCCCCCGGTGGTCTTCCGGGTTGCTGACGGAACAGACGAAATCCGCTTCAGGCGTGCCCGAAGGCGCCTCGCAGCGCCAGCGCGAACACCTGGAAGCTCAGACTGGGGCTGGCGTACGCCTCCAGGGCCTCCTGGAGCGCCGTCAGGGCCGTGTCGGCGCGCGCGCGGACGTGCGGCGGCTGATCCCGCCACGTGAAGCGCAGCGTCTCGGGATGCCAGGCCGGATCGAAGCGTTTCTCCAGCGCCTCGGCGGCCTCCAGGGCGCCCAGCAGGCTCTCGCCGAGCGCGTTCGTGAGTTCACGGGCGTCCTGCAGGGCGGAGCGTACCGATTCCGGGTCGTGCAGGACCCCGGTGCGTCCCGCGGCGAACGCCACGAGTTCCGCGTCGGGTTCCTGCCCGGCGCGCAGCAGGGCGCGTTCCAGCGCCGGGTCGCTGACCGGCGTGACGGTCAGGCGGGCGCTGCGGCTGACGATGGTGGGCAGCACCGCGCGCAGGTCCTCGGCGAGGAACACGAACAGTGCGCCGTGCGGGGGTTCCTCCACGAGTTTCAGCAGGGCGTTCGCGGCCTCGGGGCCGAGGTACTCGGCGCCCTGCACGATCACCACGCGCCGATAGAAGGTGGGCCGCACCTCCAGGAATTCGAACACGTGCGTCTCGTACTCGCGGGCCTTGTCCCGGGCGGACAGGACCGCGCCGATGGGAATCAGTTTGCGCCGCGCGGCCTTGCCGGTGCTCGTCGTGGCGCGCGGCTCGACGAGCAGCAGGTCCGGGTGGGCGCCGGCCGCCAGGGCCCGGCACGACGGGCACGTGCCGCAGGCCTCGCCGTACATGCCCCTCTGCCCGGCGCAGTTGTGCTGCGCGGCCACGGCGCGCGCCACGTCCAGCTTGCCGACGCGGGCCGGGCCGGTCAGGAGCAGGGCGTTGCCCCGGAAGGCTCCGGTCTGCTCCAGCAGCGGGCCGTGCAGGTCGGCGGCGGTCGTCATGGAAGCGCCTACTTCCCGATGGCGAGCCGGGCGGCGAGCACCTGCGGCAGACCCGCCTCCAGCGCCGCCTCCTGCGCCCGCTCGATGTCGTACGCCACGCGGAACACCTCGAAGTAGCCGCGCACCGAGTCGTAGATGGCGTAACTGGCCTTCGGGTTCCCGTCGCGCGGCTGCCCGACGCTGCCGGGGTTCAGGATCACGCGGGTGCTGGGCGCCACCATGTAACTCCCGCCGTCCGGGAAGGCCTGCACCTTCACCCAGTCGCCCACCGGGGAGTTCAGCGTGGCGTACGCTGCCGGGACGTGCGTGTGTCCCACGAAGCCCAGGCGGCCCTGCCACTGCGTGAAGGCCTCGCGGGCGGCCGGGACGGAATCGGTGTAGTGGTCGAGGCTCACCGGCGTGCCGTGCCGGTACCGCGCGCCGACGTCCGGGTCATCAATGCCGTCGCGCCACAGCCGCACCCACGCGACGTCCCGTTCGGACAGGCGTGACAGCTGCCACGTGAGGGCCATGCTCACGATCGAGTCCTTGGCCTCTTTGCGACCTGCCGCGTACTGGAGGAGCATCTCGTCGTGGTTGCCCAGCACGCAGATCGCGTCGAGTTCGCGCAGGACGTCCAGCACCTCGCGCGGGTGCGGGCCGTAGCCCAGCGCGTCGCCAAGGTGGATGACCTGATCGAAGCGGCGTTTTTCGGCGTCGTTCAGAACCGCTTGCAGCGCGGTGTGGTTCGCGTGGATATCAGACAGCAGCAGCAGCCGCACACCGCGCATGATAGCGCGCCACGCGCCTGGGACGGATGTGTGCGCCCCTGCCGACCGGACCGGTCACGGCTGCACGGTCACGCGGCCGCCCAGCCGGTCCAGGCGCACGAACGCGCCCAGCGGCAGCGTGAGCTGCGGACTGGTGTGCCCGAAATCCACGTTCGCCACGACCGGCAGGTCCGGACGGCCCGCCTCGCGCAGCACGCGGCGCACCCAGGTGTACAGGTCCGCGACCATCTCGGGCGTGTAGCGGCGCGGGCGGGCCAGCAGCAGTCCCGCCAGCCCACCCAGGATGCCCTGCGCGGCAAAATTGCGCAGCCAGTACCCCACCTGCCGGGGCGGGGGGACGTCCTCGCTGGTCTCCAGCGCCAGCACCGCGCCGCGCCACAGGTGGGGCTCCGGCCAGCCGGGCGTGCCGCTGAACATGTCCAGCACCTCGATGCAGCCGCCCAGCAGATGCCCCTGCGCGGGCGCCTCGCCCTGCAGCCACACCCAGCCGTCACCGGCATCGAAAGTCCGGGGGACCTCCTGCGCGGCCTCGTCGGCCCAGTCCGGGCTGGCCTGCGTCCAGCCGGGCGCGGGCGCCAGATCGAAGGGCGCGGGCGGATCGATCAGCGCGCGGCGCACCCCCTGCACCACGTAGGGGTGCATCCCACCGTTCTCCGCGAGGTCGGTCAGCAGCGCCGGACCGTGATATGCCATGACCCCGGCCCGCACGAACTGCGTGAGGGTCACGGTGGTGTCGCTGAAACCCAGCAGCGCCTTCGGGTGCGCGCGGATCAGGTCCGGGCGCAGGAACGGCAGCAGCCGCACGCTGTCGTCCCCGCCGATGATGCTCACCATCCCGCCGATGTCCGGCGCCTCCAGCGCCCAGTGCAGGTCGTCCGCACGGGCCTGCGGGTTCGCCGCCAGGAACGCCGGGCCACGCAACGCGTTCGGGGCGGCCACGATCTCCCACCCGAACTCCTGCGCGACCTGCCGCACCCCGGCCCGGTAGCGGGTCATGACCTCGGTCACGAAGCCGCTGGAGAGGCTCAGGGCCGCCACCCGCGACCCCGGAACCAGCCGCGGCGGGCGCACGAAGCTGGGCGCTGGAGGCGCCGTCAGCATTCCAGCACCAGCCAGTGCTCGGCGTGCACGCGGCCGTCCCGGCGCACCGCGTCCGGCTGGATGCCCCACACGCGGAAGCCGCAGCGTTCGTACAGACGCCGCGCGGCGTCCTGCGTGTCCATGACGGCGAGGTGCAGGGACGTCACGCCCACCCACGAGCGCGCCAGCGCCACCCCGGCCCGCACGAGCGCCGCGCCGAGGCCCTGCCCGCGCGCCCCCGGGGCGACGGACACGCCGTACACGTTCACGCGGTGCGCCAGCGGCGGGGCCGTTTCGCGCACCAGGGTCAGGAGGCCCAGCAGCTGACCGTCCACGAACGCCCCCAGCGTGACGCCCGCCGCGTCCGGCGCGAGGCGGGCCGCCAGCGCCTCCTCACCCAGCGCCGCGAACTCGTGTGCGGTCGTCAGGAACGCCGCCGGGTCGGCCTGCAATGCCGCCAGCCGCGCGGCGCGGTAGGCCGGGGCGTCCGGCGGGGTCAGGCGACGGACCGTCACGGCACTCAAACGCGCTCCGGCACGCCGCCCAGGCTCACGACCTGCGCCGGTGTGGGACGCGACGCGCCCACCACGCGGTCGCGCCAGTTCAGGACGTGCCCGTCCACCCTCACGGCGCGGGTCAGGCGCAGGTCCAGGTCCGTCACCAGCCAGCCCGGCTCGTTCCAGCCCAGCTGCGCCACGATGCCGTCCTCGGGCAGGCCGTTGTCCGACGGGGCGTACACGCCCGCCGCGCCGTGCGCGTCCTCGACGGCGTACGTCCAGGGGGCGTCCGCGATCAGCGGGGCGTGCAGCGCGTACAGCTGGTTTTCCAGCGCGCGGGCCATGCTGCCCACCCGCACCCGCGTGAACCCCGCGCGGCTCCCGGTGAAGGACGGCACGACCAGCAACTCCGCGCCCGCCTCCGCCAGTTCGCGCGCCAGGGTGGGGAACTCGCTGTCGTAGCAGATGGCGATCCCGAAGCGCAGCGTCCCGCCCGGCAGGGGCAGGTCGAACACCGCCGCGCCCTCGCCCGGCGCGATGTGCCACTCCTCGGCCTCGAAACGGGTCATCAGCAGCTTGTCCTGATGCGCCTGCGTGCCGTCCGGACCGAACACGAACGCCCGGTTCACGAAGCCGTGATCCTGCGCCACGGGGTAGCTCCCGGCGACGATGCTCACGCCATACTCGCGGGCCAGCTGGGCATGCAGCGCCACGAAGTCCGGCACGAACGCCTGCAGCGCCGGGCGCATGCCGACCACGTCATGATGCAGGTCCTGCGGGAGCAGGCTGATCAGTTCCAGCGGCGCGTACTCCGGGAACACCAGCAGCTCCGCGCCCTGCCCCGCCGCGTCCGCCACCCAGCGCGAGAGTTTCGCCTCATACGCCGCCCAGTCCGCCAGGAAGTCCACCGGGTACGCCGCTGCCGCCACCCGCACCACCTCTGCCCGCACGCCATCCGTCATGCGCCCGAGTGTAGCCCCACCCCCCGCCGCGCGCCGCCGCCAGATGACCTATCCGGGACGCGGGGGGCAGGAGGCGGGAAACAGTCGCATTTTGCTAGCGTGCAGGTATGAGCACTGCCGGAGCCGTGCGCGAACAGGTGTGGGACGACCTGATGGGCAAGCAGGCCTGCGCCTACCCCCTGCCGCCGCACGGGCACTGCCCGAACTTCACGCACGCGAAGAAGGCCGCCGCGCAGCTGCTGGCCCACCCCGACCTCACGGCGCGGCACACCCTGATCATCGGGCCCGAACGCGCGCTGCTCCCCCTGCGGCAGCAGGCGCTGAAGACCGGAAAGACCCTCTACGTCCCGCACCAGAAGAAAGGCGGCTGGTACTGGCGCGTCACCGACCCGCGCGGCGCGCGCCTGAGCGCCCTGCCAACGTACGGCGAGCCCACCCTGACCCCCGAGGGCGCGCAGGCGGCCGTCCTCGCATGCGTCGCCGTGGACACGCGCGGCGCGCGGCTCGGGAAGGGCTTCGGGTGGGGCGCGCGCGGCCTGCCCCTGAACCTGCCCGAGTACACCCTGGCACACCCGCTGATGCTCCGGGAGGCCCTCCCCTGCCCCGCCGACTCGTACGTGCAGCTGATCGGCCTGCCCGACCGGGTCCTGACCTGCCCCCCCTGACCCCCCCGGCGGACGGAACCCCACCCCCCTGAAGCGCGTACCATGCGGCATGAGCCAGCGAAGAACCAGCCCCGCCGTGCCCGCCCTGATCACGGTCGCCACCGTCGGCGTGGCCGCCGGCGCCGCGTACCTCGCCCGCACCCGCCAGCGCGACCTCAAGGGCGCCGTCGTCAGCCGCGTCTTAGAGCGCCCCGCCGGCCGCAGCTCCTACCAGGAACTCGCCCACAGCCTCGAAACCAGCGGCACCCACCTCACCGGCCGCGCCGCGCGGGCCGCCGACACGCACGCCAACCGCGAAACACTGGCGCACATCATCGGCATCGAACGCTGGGGCCAGCACCGCCTCGGCGCCGCGCTCGGCCGGCACCCCGACCTCACCGCGCCATACCACACCCACCGGCCTCCCCAGGACACCGCCCTGCCCCAGTTGCAGGCCATGATCACCAGCACCCGCGCCGCCAGCGTCGACCTCGCCCGGCAACTCCACACCCGCCCCCCCAACGACGACCAGACCATCCCCCACAACAGCCTCGGGGACCTCACCGCCAAGGCGTGGCTGCGCTACCTGACCCACCACGCCGACCTCGAAAGCCGCAAGCTGCGCGGCCCCACCCCCCAGAAGGGGGACATGAACCCCACCGAAACGCAGCCCAGCGCAACGAAACTGTAAGACGCCTGCCCCTACCCTGAGGGCACCATGAGTGTCCTGAACAGCGTACTGACCGCCATTGTCAAAGAAGGAGCCAGCGACATCCACCTGCGCACCGGCAGCGCCCCCGCTGGCCGCATCAACGGCGAGATCAGACGCTTCGGGGACACCCGACTCGGCCACGAACACGTCGAAGCGTTCACCCGCGAAATGATGAACGGCCCCATGTGGGACGACTTCGTCAAACGCCGCGAAGCCGACTTCGCCTACGGCATCCCCGGCCTCGCCCGCTTCCGCGTCAACGCCTACTGGCAGCGCGGCAGCATCGGCCTGATCATGCGCGTCATCGAGGACAAACCCATCCCCACCTTCCAGCAGCTCGGCCTCCCGGTCGAGACCTTCGAACAACTCGCGCAGCACGAACGCGGCCTGATCCTCGTCACCGGCCCCACCGGCAGCGGCAAGACCACCACCCTCGCCAGCCTCCTCGACCACATCAACGCCACCCAGCCCGTCAACATCGTCACCCTCGAAGACCCCATTGAAGTGCTGCACAAAGACCGCATGGCCATGATCAGCCAGCGCGAACTGGGCCTCGACACCATGAGCTTCGCCAACGGCCTGCGCGCCAGCATGCGCCAGGACCCCGACGTCATCCTCATCGGCGAGATGCGCGACAAGGAAACCGTCGAAGCCGCCCTGTCCGCCGCCCAGACCGGCCACCTCGTCTTCAGCACCCTGCACACCCAGGACGCCATCCGCAGCGTCAACCGCATCATCGACTTCTTCGCCCCCCACGAACGCGACCAGATCCGCCAGGGCCTCTCGGAGAGCATCGTCGGCATCGTCAGCCAGCGCCTCCTGCCCAAAGTCGGCGGCGGCCGCGTCCTCGGCCTCGAAATCATGCTCGGCACCCCCACCGTCCGCGAATGCATCAAAGACCCCGAACGCATGGAAGAAATCAAACAGGCCCTCCAGGAAGGCGGCGCTCGCGGCATGCACACCTTCGACCAGCACCTCGCCCACCTCGTTCAGGAAGGGCTCATGCACGAAGACGACGCCCTGCAGAGCGCCACCAGCCCCCACGAACTCAAGATCATGATGATGCGCGCCAAATACGCCTGAGCCGAAGGCAACCCCTCAGTCAGCTTCGCTGACAGCTCCCCTCAAGGGGAGCCTTTTTTTATTCCCGGAGCGATGACTCAATCAGGGCGGCCACACCGGGCAGGTTCCGCATGACCTCCACGTTCCGCACACGCAGCACCCGGATACCCGCACCCGCCAGCCCCCGCGACCGCTCGGCGTCATACGCCACAGCATCCGGCGAATCATGCGACGCGCCGTCCACCTCCACGCACACCCGCGCGGACGGCGCGTAAAAATCCAGAATGAACCCCAGCAGCGGCACCTGCCGGCGAAACCGCACGGGATGCGACCGCAGCAGATCGAACCACAACC
Organism: Deinococcus soli (ex Cha et al. 2016); assembly: GCF_001007995.1. NCBI lineage: Bacteria > Thermotogati > Deinococcota > Deinococci > Deinococcales > Deinococcaceae > Deinococcus > Deinococcus soli (ex Cha et al. 2016). The sequence continues at coordinate 1,538,691 of NZ_CP011389.1, forward strand.
GCCGCTCCGCAGGCGTCATGGCCCCCCGCAACTCACGCGCACGCGGCACCAGACGCCTCGAATGCAGGTCACGCATGACCCGCAGCGTAACCCCTCCGCCCCCTCCGGGGGCACCTCCCCTCAAGGGGAGGCAGCAAAAGGCTCCCCTTTGAGGGGAGCTGTCAGCGAAGCTGACTGAGGGGTTCTCCGCACAGGGGAGGGGTCCGCCCGCGCTTAAGCCCGCATGCCGCCGTTCTGTTTGTTCATCCAGGCGGGGGGTTTGGGGGCGAAGCGGCCGAGGATGGTCTGCTGGTCGTAGGCGAGGTACGCGTCGGCCCAGGGGAAGGTGTGGTTGAGGACGCGGATGGCCTCGCTGCTGCCCATGCCGTGGTCGAGTTGGTACAGGACGAACTGTTCGGGGGTCTCGAGGCGGAGGTAGGTGGGCATGCTGCCCGCGTGTTCGTCGAGGAGGCTCTGGAATTCGCCGAGGGCGTCGGGGGTGGCGTGTTCCAGGTCGATGGTGACGTACATGACTTTGGGAACCTCGCCGAGCTGTTCGACGCTGACGACTTCCTCGGCGATGGCTCGCAGGCCGCCGTCTTCCGATTCGAGTTCGACGATGACGAGGGCGGGGGTGTCGTTGATCAGCTTGTCCTGGATGCGGTCGTAGGCGCGGCTGAAGGCGACGAGTTCGGTCTGGCCGGATTCGTCGGCGAGGATGAAGCGGGCCATCATACCGCCTGATTTGGTGGGTTTCTTGACGACGCTCTCGATCATGCCCGCGAGGACGGCCTTGATGCGTTTGCCGGGGGCGACGTTCTGCGTCTGGAACCACGTGTCGAGGTCACTGATGCGGCAGCTGGCGGCTTCGCGCAGACCTTCGTGCTGTTCGAGGGGGTGGCCGGAGATATAGAGGCCCAGGGCTTCCTTCTCGATGCTGAGGCGTTCCAGATCGGTGTAGGGGGTGACGCCGGCCCTGAGCTTGGGTTCGGGGGCGACTTCCTGCGCGCCGAACAGGGCGTCCATGCCGCTGTTGGCGAGTGCGGCGGCGCCCTGCGCCCAGGTCATGGATTCCTCGAGGCTCTCGAGGAGCTGGCGGCGGTCGCCGAACTGGTCGAAGGCCCCGCTCTTGATGAGGCTTTCCATGGCCTTGCGGTTGCAGACCTTGTTGCCCAGGCGGGAGCAGAAGTCCGCGAGGCTCTTGAAGGCGCCGGCGCGTTCGCGTTCCTCGAGAATCTTCAGCACGGCGCCCTCGCCGAGGCCCTTGATAGCGTACAGGCCGAAGAGGATGTCCTGCCCGACGACCGCGAAGTCGGGCGCGGACTTGTTGATGTCGGGGGGGAGGACGTGGACGTCCATCTTGCGGGCGTCGCTGACGTACTCGGCGACCTTGTCGCTGTCCTTGCGTTCGACGGTCAGCAGGGCGGCCATGAACTGCACGGGGTAGTTCGCCTTGAGCCACGCGGTCTGGTACGTGATGACGCCGTACGCGGCGGAGTGGGACTTGTTGAAGCCGTAGTTCGCGAACGCGTCGAGCAGATCGAACAGTTTGTTCCCCTCGTCCTTGGGGACGCCGTTGCCTTCGGCGCCCTCGACGAAGATCTGCCGCTGGCGTTTCATCTCCTCGGCGTCTTTCTTGCCCATCGCGCGGCGCAGCAGGTCGGCCCCGCCTAAGCTGAATCCGGCGACCTCGGAGGCGATCTGCATGATCTGCTCCTGGTACACGGGGATGCCGTAGGTTTCGGCGAGGATCTTCTGGAGGTACTGGGCGCTGTTCGGGAAGCCGTCACGGACGTAGTCCACCTGTTCGATGCCGTGGTGGCGGCGGACGTAGGTGGGGATGTTCTCCATCGGGCCCGGGCGGTACAGCGCCGAGAGGGCGATGATGTCCGCGAGGCGGCGCGGTTTGAGGCGCCGGGAGGCGTCGGCGATCCCGGCCCCTTCGAGCTGGAAGACGCCCTTGGTGTCCCCGCGGCTGAGGAGTTCGTAGGTGCGGGCGTCGTCGAAGGGAATGTCGTCGAAGGTGCCGTACTTCGCCTCGAAGTCGGTGCCGGATTCCTTGAGGATGCGTTTGGCTTCGTCCAGGAAGGACAGGGTGCGCAGGCCCAGGAAGTCCATCTTGATCAGGCCGATGTCCTCGACGGCCTTCATGTCGTACTGGCAGACCATGCCCGCGCCCGACGTGTCGCGCATGACGGGCACGAGGTCGGTCAGCTGCGTCTTGCCGATGACGACCCCGGCGGCGTGGACGCTGGCGTGGCGGGTGAGGCCCTCGAGTTTCTGCGCGAACTCGTACGCCTCTTTCAGCTGGGCGTCCTCGTTCAGCATCTGCTGGATGTCCGGCACGGCCTCGCGCGCCTGTTCGAGGCTGTAGCTCTTGCCGAACTTGATCGGGATGAGCTTGCTGACCTTGTCGACCTTGGCGTACTCCAGGCCCATGACGCGCGCCACGTCCTTCAGGCAGGCCTTGGACGCCATGGTTCCGAAGGTGGCGATCTGCGCGACCTTGTCCTCGCCGTACTTGTCCTGCACGTACTGGATGACTTCCGTGCGGCGCGCGTCGTTGAAGTCGATATCGAAGTCCGGCATGGAGATGCGGTCGGGGTTCAGGAAGCGCTCGAACAGCAGCTCGAATTCCAGGGGGTCGAGGTTCGTGATGCGCATCGCGTACGCCACGAGCGAGCCTGCGCCCGACCCACGCCCCGGCCCCACGCTGATGTCCTGATCCTTGGCCCAGTTGATGTAGTCCGCGACGATCAGGAAGTAGTCGGGGAAGCCCATGTTGTTGATGACCGACAGTTCGTACTCGGCGCGGCGCAGGATCACCAGCGCGTGGCGGTGGTGGGCGCGGGTGGTCTCCTCGCCGTGCTCGCCGTCCAGGGCGATGCTGGTGTCGCTGTCCTTCTGCGCGGCGCGGCGGCAGTCCTCGTGCGCGTAGGCGGGCAGCGGTCCGGAGTCCGCCTCGGCCTCCATGAGTTCCAGCGCGGGGTACTTGGTGTACTTCTCGCCCGCCGCCTTGCCGCGCGCCTCCCACTCGCTGCCCGCGAAGGCCAGCAGGGTGTACAGCGTCTCCAGGTCGCAGCTCTGCGGGTCGCAGCCGCCCGCGCGCTCCAGGACCTTCTGCGCGTCGGCGCCCAGCGCGGTCAGGGTGCGGGCCGCGTAGTCGCGCAGCAGACCTTCCGTGGCGTGTGCCGGGTAGCGTTTCACGGTCCCGCGGTACGTCTGCACGCGCAGTTCCTCGGGCATGGTGCGGCCCTCGGGGATGGGCAGGGCGGGCATCTGGTACACGCGCTTCTTGCCCACCGGCAGGTCCACGTTGCACATCTCGGCGATCATCGCGGTGTTGTCGAAGGGTTCCTCGCCCCACTCGCTGACCGGCAGGGACGCCTGCATCTCCTCGAGGTCCTTCACGTAGAACTCGTCGCAGGGGAACTTGAAGCGGTTCTCGTCCGCCAGGGTCGCCTTCGTCTGGATGGCCAGCAGCGTCTCGTGCGCGGTGGCGTCGCTCTTCTTGACGTAGTGCCCGTCGTTCGTGGCGACCATCCCGATCCCGAGTTCCTGCGCCCAGGCCCGCAGGATGGGATTGTTGCGCTTCTGCTCGGGCAGCCCGTGGTCCTGGATCTCGATGAAGTAGTTCTCGCCGAACAGCTCGCGGTACCACAGCAGGCGTTTTTTGGCGTCGTCCTCGCGGCCCTGCAGGAGCAGCTGCTGCACCTCGCTGCCCAGGCATCCAGAAAAGGCGATGACGCCCTTGTGGTGCTCTTGCAGAAGCTCGTGATCGATGCGCGGCTTGTAGTAGTAGCCTTCCGTGTACCCGCGACTGCTCAGGCGGCAGAGGTTCTGGTAGCCCTCGAAATCACGGGCGAGCAGCGTCAGGTGGAAGATGCCCTTCTCGCCGTCCTGCGCGCGCGTCCGGTCGCGGCGGGTGCCCTCGCCCGGCACGACGTACGCCTCGTACCCGATGATGGGCTTGACGCCCATCCCGGTCGCGTAGTTGTAGAAGTGCACCGCGCCGTGCATGTTCCCGTGGTCCGTCATGGCCAGCGCCGGGGTCTGTCCTTCCGGCGTGACCTCCTTGGCCCACTTGAGCAGGTCCTTGAGTTTCGCCGCGCCGTCCAGCAGTGAGTACTGCGTGTGCTGGTGCAGATGCGCGAACTTCTTCGGGGTGCAGCATGAGCCGTCCGGAACGTGAATATGAGGCTTCGCGGAATCGGCAGACGCGGTCATTGGATCAGGATAGAGCCCCCCCGGTCACGGCGCTGTGACACCGGGACTTGACGCGCCGGGCGTCACGATCAGCACCGAATGGAACGCCTGACCCCGCAGCCAGGAGGCCAGTTCAGGAGCCGGGGACGCGCCCGTTGCCGGGACCGGATCACGCCGGGACACGGCGGTCACGGTGAATGGCTGGACGTCGTCCTCGGCGATGCAGCGCAGCGGCACGGCCCACTGCCCGCCCGTCACGCCGCCCGCCTGCCGGAAGGGCAGGTTCAGCGCCGGGGCCTCCACCGGCTGCCCGGCGTCCGTGAAGGTGCGCCGCTCGTCCTGCACCCACGCGCGCACCATGTCCGCGAAGGACTGCCCCTGCGGGAAGTCCTGCCACGCCACCAGACACAGCGAGTCCGGCTGCACGCTGCCTGCCGGGAAGTCCCGGCAGCTGACCCGCGTGAAGCCCAGCGCAGCGGCCGAGGTCCACTGACCGTTCGTGGTGTACCGCACCACCTGCGTCCCGAGATCCCGCGCCCCCCACGCGAACATGCCCCCGACCAGCGCCACTGGCACGGCGTACAGCAGCGCGGCCCGCCACAGCGGCAGGGGCGGCAGCGCGGGCAGGCTCCGCAGTTCCGGGTGCCGCCAGAGTTGCATGGGCGCGGCAGCCTTCCCCAGGGTGCCGAAGGCCCCCCAGTAGGCGTGCGCGTACGCGCCGAAGGACAGCGCCTGCACCAGGAACCACCAGGGGAACAGCCCCATGACCCGGTCCGCCAGCCGCGACAGCGGACTGCTGACCACCAGCACGACCAGTCCGGTCAGCATTCCCAGCAGGAACACCCCCTGAAGAAGCAGCGTCAGCCGCAGCGGGCCGGAGCGCGGGCGGAACTGCGGGCCGTCCGTCTGGATGTGGGAAGCGGTTCGGTCAGTCATCGGCGCGCTCCAGGCTGGCCTGCGCCAGGGGCAGTGCCGCGTCGGGCAGGGGCGCGGCGCGGCCCACGATCACCGGGCCGTCGTATCGCAGCGTGAACGGCACCTGCCGCAGCCCGGCGCGCAGCGTGACCCGCGCCTCCCCCATCACGCGGTCTCCCTGGCGGGTCAGGGGCAGGGCACCACCCTTGATCCGGCCCCCGGCAGCCGTGACCGCCGACTGCAGGAGTTCGGCCATCAGGGGACCGTCCACGTTCGCCTGCACGCACCGGTTGCCCCGCACCGGACAGGGCACCATGATCAGTTCGAGGTCACGGGCCGACCGATCGAAGGCTGTCTGGGCCGTGAGGTCCACGTCCCGCGTCAGCTCGCGGTCGATCAGCAGCGCGCCGCCCAGGAGCAGCCCCAGGGTGGGCAGCAGGTAGAAGGGCAGCGAGGTCCGCCAGTCCCGGACCGGCACCTCGCCCCGCAGGGGCCACAGGGCGTGCAGCAGCGTCCCGAGGGCCGCGCCCAGCATCAGCGCCACGCTGATCAGGCTGGGCCAGGGGAAGTCCGCTGCGGGGCGCTGCACGTCCCGGAGCAGCGCGGGAAGCTGAAGGGCGCCGGCGGCGCTCATCAGGGCGGCGCTGATCAGCATCTGCCGTCGTGGGTTCATATCCTGGCAGGGTAACGGCCCGGGTGCGCGGGCATGCGCTCAGGTGCGCGGACGTTCAACGTGAACGGACGTAAGAACCCTGCAAGGTTCCGCCGGGCACCCTGTACTCATGAGACCGGGTCAGCTGGAGTTGCGGGTGGCGTACGTGCTGTTCGCTCTGCTGATCCTGGAGTCGTTCCTGGTGGCGCTGCTGGTGCCGCGCCCACAGGCGTTCGTGGTGATCCTGCCGGTTCTGGCGACGCTGGGTGTGGCGGCGTGGCTGGCGCCGCAGCTGGTGCGGCTATTGCGCGGGCACCGCGAGCTGAAAGAAGCCTACGCTCAGGAACTGCACTTTACGCGGCAGCTCATGGAGTCCGTGGAGCACGGCCTGACCGTGGCGGACGAGGACGGGCGGTTCGTGTTCGTGAACCGGGCGTACGCGCGGATGCTGGGCCTGACGCCCGAGCGGGTGCTGGGACGCACGCCGTTCGAGTTCACGGTCCGGGAGGATCACGCGGCGCTGCGTGACGCGCGCGAGCAGCGCCTGGCGGGCACGTCGAGCACGTACCGCACGCGGCTGCGCCGCCCGGACGGGTCGCTGCTGGAGGTCGTGATCACGGGCTCGCCCCGCTGGCACGCGGGGCGGATCGTGGGGAACGTCGCGGCGGTCGTGCCGCTGCGCGAGTTACGGGACGCGGACGACGGGGCGTAGCGTCAGTACAGTTTGTCGAGCACGTCGTCTTTCATGACGAAGGCGTTGTCGCGGGTGGGGAATTCGCGGGCGCGGACGTCGGCGGCGTACGCGGCGATGGCCTCGCGGGCGGCGCGGCCGAGTTCGGCGTAGCGCTTGGCGATCTTCTTCTCCTCGCCCTCGTAGATGCCGAGCAGGTCGTGCGTGACGAGCACCTGCCCGTCGCAGTTCACCCCGGCGCCGATCCCGATGGTGGGGACGGTCAGGCGTTCGCTGATCAGGCGCGCCAGCCGCGCGGGGATGGCTTCCAGCACCACGCTGAACGCCCCGGCACTCTCCAGGGCGAGCGCGCCGTCCAGGGTGGCGCGGGCGCCCGCGTCGTCCTTGCCCTGCACGCGCAGGCCGCCCTGGGCGGTGGCGGTCTGCGGCATCAGGCCCACGTGGCCCATGACGGGAATGCCGTTGCGGGTCAGGGTCTGCACGACCTGCAGGATCTCGGGGCTTGAGCCTTCCATCTTGATGGCGTCCGCGCCGGTCTCCTGGATGACGCGCACGGCGTTGCGCATGGCGTCCTGCACGCCGGTGTGGTACGTGCCGAAGGGCAGGTCCACGACCATGAACGTGTCGGGGGCGCCGCGGCGTACGGCGCGGGCGTGGTGGATCATGTCGCCCAGCGTGACGGGCGCGGTGCTGTCGTAGCCCAGCACGACGTTCCCCAGGCTGTCCCCGACCAGGATCAGGTCCACGCCGGCGGCCTGCGCATGCTTCCCGCCGGGGTAGTCGTACGCGGTCACCATGACCAGCGGCTGCGCGGAGTGCTGCAACTCCGGAATGCTGCGTTTCATGCCCGGAGCGTAGCAGGGCCGGGCGCGTGCGAACTGGCGTTCCGCCTCAGTCCTCGATGTCCGTGAGGTTCATGGCGCGCAGTTCGGGGGCCAGTGCGGCGGTGGCGGCCACGACGATCAGGGTGACGATGCCGCCCAGCCAGACGCTGCGGGCGGTGCCGAGCAGCCGGGCGGCCACGCCGCTCTCGAACGCGCCGAGTTCGTTGCTCGCGCCGATGAACATGCCGCTCACGGCATTCACGCGGCCGCGCATGTGGTCCGGGGTGTTCAGTTGCAGGGTGGCGCTGCGGATGATCATGCTGATCCCGTCGAACACCCCGGCGGCCACCAGGGCCACCACGCTCAGGGCGAGGTTGTGGGACAGGCCGAAGACGATCATGCTGACGCCGAAGCCCGCGACGGCCAGCAGCAGCGTGCGGCCCGCGCCCTGCCCTGGGGGGCGGCGGGTAGCGAGCAGCATGACAGCCAGCGCGCCGACGCTGGGCGCCGCGACGAGCAGGCCCAGCCCGGTGGGGCCGACGCGCAGGATGTCGCTGGCGAACACGGGCAGCAGCGCGATGGCCCCGCCGAACAGCACGCTGAACAGGTCCAGGGCCATGCTGCCGACCAGCACCTGCCGCTGCAGGACGAACGCGAGGCCCACCTTGATGCTCTGCCCCAACGGCTCGCCGGGCGTGAAGGCGGGGCGGCCCTTGCTCTTCACGTACAGCACGCAGCCCAGCGAGATCAGGAACAGCCCCAGCGCGAAGGCGTAGGCCGCCTGCGGGCCGCGCCACGCGTACAGCGCGCCGCCCAGCGCCGGGCCGATGATCGCGGCGGCCTGCCACGCACTGGACCGCCAGGCGCTGGCGCGCAGCAGCAGGTCGCGCGGCACGACCTGCGCCTGGAAGGCCGGGAGGGCCGGGTCGGAGAACCCGCGCGCGACGCCCAGCGCGAAGATCAGCGCCAGCAGCGGCCAGATGCCCCCGGTCTGCGCGTGCGGGGCGTACAGCGCGAACAGCGCCGCGCACAGTACCTCCGCGCCGATGGTCAGGAGCAGGATGCGGCGGCGATCCGTCCGGTCAGCCACGACGCCGCCCAGCAGCGCGAGGCTCAGGGCGGGAATGGCCTCCACGAGCCCCAGCAGGCCCAGCGTGAGGGGGTCCTTCGTGATCTGGTACATCTGGTACGCGACGGTCAGGGCGACAGCGCGTGAGGCGAGGGTGCTGGTGACGGCGGCGACGAGCATGGCCCGGAATTCCGGGTAGGCCAGCACGTCCCGCCCGGCTGGGGGGGTGAGGTCAGACGGGGTGGGGACGGTCACCGCGTGAGTGTAGGCGCCGCCCTGCACCCCCGGCGCGGCGCGGGTCACACAGGACGGCGCACACTGCCCCGGGGCAGTGCCTGCCGTGCCGCGTCAGCTCTTGATGACCTCGCCGTAGCTGTGCAGCACGAGGTAGATGATCCAGCCGGTCACGGCGACGTACAGCCACACCGGGACCGTCCAGCGCACCCAGGCGCGGTGCTTGTTGAAGTACCCGCGCGCGGCGGGCAGGTCGATGTTGTTCAGGTTCCCGGCGGCCCTGAGACCCTTGACGGCGTTCCACAGGGCGCCCAGCGCCAGCGGCAGGTTCGCGGCGGCCAGGATGATGTGGCTGATCAGCAGCACGAAGTACGCCACTCGCCACTCCTCGGGCCCGGCGTATTTCTTCTCATAGCCCAGGCCCAGGCGGGTCAGGTACAGCACGAGGAAGATGGTGGCCAGGGTGCTGGCGACGATCATGGCTTTCATGTGGGCTTCTTTCAGCCCGCGTTTGATGAGGTACACGCCCACGCATAGCGCCAGGCCGCTCAGGATGATCGTGATGACCGCCCACTGGTTGATCGTTTCCGCCATAGTTCCGCCCAGTGTACGGGCGGCGTGAAGGTCAGGTGTCCGCGCCCGGGCGTGGGGGTGGGGGACAATCTTCTGCGGGGGGGGGCGGGTAGAATGCCGGGCGAGAGACCCCCGCCCTGGCCCCTACGGCCGGGCCTGACGGGCGGCGAGGATGGTGACGATGAGTGGAACGCTGACAGTTCCGCGCGCCCGCGCGGGCGCGTGGCTCCCCCGGCTGGCCTGGGCGGCGCTGATCTATAACGTGCTGGTGATCCTGTGGGGCGCGGTGGTGCGCATCACGGGGGCCGGGGCAGGGTGCGGCGATCACTGGCCACTGTGCAACGGCGTGGTGGTGCCGCAGAGTCCCACGCTGCATACCGTGATCGAGTTCAGTCACCGCCTGACCAGCGCCGCGAGCGGCCTGCTGGCGATCACGCTGATCGTGCTGGCGTTCCGGGCGGTGCCCCGGGGCCACCCGGCGCGGCTGGGCGCGGTGGTGTCGTTCGGGCTGATCCTGCTTGAGGGTCTGGTGGGGGGCGTGCAGGTGCTGCTGGGCCTCACGGCGGACAGTACCGATCCGGCGCGCGGGTTCGTGCAGGGCATTCACCTCGCGAACACGTTCCTGCTGCTGGCGGCGCTGCTGCTCACGGCGCTGTGGGCCAGTGGCGCGCCGGGGCTGCGGCTGCGCCGTCAGGGGCTGGTGGGCGGCTGGAGTTACGTGGGCCTGGGGCTGATGCTCGTGCTGGGTATGGCGGGCGCGGTGACGGCGCTGGGGGACCTGCTGTTCCTGCCGGCCGACGGCAGCACGCCGATCGAGACGGTCAAACGGGACTTCGCGGTGACGGCCTCGGTCATCGAGAACCTGCGGGTGGTGCACCCGATGCTGGCGGTCCTGACCAGCGCCTTCCTGGTGTGGCTGGGCGTGTTCCTGCGCCGCGAGCGCCCAGGGGCCGAGGTGCGGCGCTGGAGCGCCGTGCTGTGGGGCGTGCTGGCCGTGCAGATGGTCGCGGGTTTCTCGAATGTGATCCTGAAAGCGCCGGGCTGGGTGCAGCTCGTGCACCTGCTGCTGGCGCTGGCGCTGTGGCTGGCGCTGGTCATGCTGGTGTACCGGGCCCTGACGGGACTGTCCGTCCAGGGCGGGCGCGCTAGGGTGGAGGGGAACGTATGACGACTTCCGAGCCCATCCCCGCCGAGACCGCGCCCGCCCGGGCGACGTGGCGGGATTACCTGTCGCTGACCAAACCGAAGGTCATCAGCCTGCTGCTCTGGACGACCATCACGGCGATGTTCATGGCCGAGCGGGGCGTCCCGGATCTGTGGCTGCTGGTCGTCGTGAGTCTCGCGGGGTACATGTCCGCGGGGTCGGCGGGCGTGTTCAACATGATCATCGACCGCGACATCGACCTGAAGATGGCGCGGACCGCCCAGCGGCCCACCACGAGTGGCCTGATCAGCACGCGCGACGCCGCCGCGTTCGGCGGAGCGCTGCAGATCCTGTCGTTCGCCATGCTGTGGGTGTGGGCGACGCCGCTGGCCGCCTGGATGAGTCTGGCGGGCTTCCTGACGTACGTGGTGGTCTACACGCAGCTGCTCAAACGCAACACCTGGCACAACATCGTGCTGGGGGGGGCCGCCGGGTGCTTCCCGCCGCTGGTGGGCTGGGCGGCCGTGACGGGGGACCTGAACCTGTTCGCGTGGTTCCTGTTCGCGATCATCTTCTTCTGGACGCCCGTACATTTCTGGGCGCTGGCGTTGATGATCAAGGAGGAGTACCGCGAGGTCGGGATTCCCATGCTGCCCGTCGTGCACGGCGACAAGCTGACGGTCGCGCAGATCGGCCTGTACGCCATCTACACGGTGGTGCTGTCGGTCATGCCGGTGTTCTTCCGCGAGGTCGGGGCGATCTACTTCGTGGCGGCGGCCGGGCTGGGCGCGTGGCTGCTGGTGCTGTCCTGGCGCCTGTACCGGCACGTGATGGCCGGGAAGCCCGTCGAGCGGAAGGTGGCGGTGCCGCTGTACCTGTACTCGATGCTGTACCTGGCGCTGCTGTTCGTGGCCGCTGCCGCTGACCGCATGCTGCTGCCGGCCGCCTGACCGGCGCGCGGGCCTGACTGGCGCGGCGTCCGGAGTCCGGGGGCCGCGCCCGCTGTTTCCCCGCGCGGCGTAAAGGCGCATGATGGTCGGGGACTGGAGGAACGTCAGGACACTTGCCCGAGGCTCATCTGGTCTCATGGCGGGTATGCCTGACCGGTCGGTAGAATGTGGGCGGAAGCTTGAACGCTGACCGCGCGGGGCCACCCACGCGTTCCACACGCCCGCGTGACGCTTTAGACTGCAAGCAGAGGAAAGGAGTGACGTTGAATACCACCACACACCGCAACAGCGGCACACGGAGGCGGGGCCGGCGGGTCCTGCCCACCCTAGCGATCCTGGGCGCGACCCTGCTGACCGGCTGTCAACCCGTGACGCAGTCCCTGAGCATCGGGGACATGGCGTCGGCCTACAACCGGGAAATCTGGTGGATGAGCATCTGGGCGATTGCTCTGTCCATCATCATCTTTATCGGCGTGTCCTACGCGCTGTTCTACACGGTGCAGAAGTTCCGTGAAGACAGGCACGACGCCCCGCCCGCCCAGTTCCACGGGAACAACAAGCTCGAGACCATCCTGGTGGCCGTGCCTGTGGTGATCGTGATCCTGCTGAGCGTCCTGACCGTCAAGAGCATGGCGGTCCTGAACCCCACGCCCAACCAGGCGACCAAGATCGACGTGCTCGCCAAGCAGTTCTGGTGGAACTTCGCGTACCCCGAGGTCACCAGTGACGCGGGTGGCGTGGTCACGAACGGCAACGAGATGATCATGCCGACCAAGGAAGCCGTGGCGCTGACCATCACCAGTGGCGACGTCATTCACGGCTTCTGGGCGCCGAACATCGGCGGTCAGCGCGCCGCGATGCCCAGCGTGAAGAAGACCTGGCAGGTCGACAACGACCGCGCCGGGGTGTACCAGGGCAACTGCTCGCAGCTGTGCGGGGCCAGCCACGCCAACATGCGCTACAAGGTCATCGCGCTGGATCAGGACCGCTACAACACCACGCTGGCCGCCATGAAGGCCTACCGCGCCCCCGAGCCCGCTCCCGGCAGCGCCGAGGCCCGCGGGTACACCCTGTTCATGCAGGGCAAGGCCAGCACGGGCGCGACCTCCTGCGCCGCCTGCCACCGCGTGCAGGGCACCCCTGCGGCGGGCGTGCAGGGCCCTGACCTGAGCTTCTTCGGCACGCGCCGCACGCTGGGCGCGGGCATGTGGGAAGCCATGACCGACGCGCAGTGGACCGACGCCAAGGCCGCCGAGGAACTGCACGCCTGGATCAAGCACAGTCCGCTGGTCAAGCCCGGTAGCCTGATGCCCACCTATGACGGCAGCGAGTACATGGTCAAGGGCAAGATGGTCAAGGGCGGCACGCTGACCGACGCCGAGATCGACGACATCGCCGCGTACCTGCGCAGCCTCAAGCTGCCCGAGGAAGCGGACTACTGGAAGGGCACGCCCGTGCAGGGCGCACCCAACGGAGGCACCCAGTGACCGTTCAGCATGCCCCCGTTCAGGACGCCGGGGCCCGCCCGGGCCTCTGGGCCGTCCTGAAGGACTACATGATGACGACCGATCACAAGAAGATCGGGACGCTCTACATCGCCACCAGCATCCTGGGCTTCGCCCTTGCGGGCATCCTCGCGGTGCTGATCCGCCTGCAGCTGGCCGTGCCGGACAACACCTTCCTGGTGGGCAACACCTACAACCAGGTGCTGACCATGCACGCCGCGCTGATGATCTTCTTCTTCCTGATCCCGATCGGCCTGTTCGGCTTCGGGAACTGGTTCCTGCCGCTGCAGCTGGGCGTGCGGGACGTGGCGCTGCCACGCATCAACACCTTCGCGGTGTGGCTGTTCATCTTCAGCCTGATCCTGGTCGTGCTGGGCCTCGCCAACGGCGGCGCGCCCGGCGTCGGCTGGACCTTCTACTACCCCTTGAGCGTGGACGCCAACCAGACCGGCGTGACCGTGCTGATGGTCGCCCTGACCCTGAACGGCATCGCGTCGCTGCTGGGCAGCGCGAACTTCGCGGCGACCGTCGTGAACATGCGCGCCCCCGGCATGAGCCTGTGGCAGATGCCGGTGTTCGCCTGGAGCATCTTCGCGACCTCCATGCTGCAGCTGGTGTCCCTGGGCGGCCTGACCGCCGCCGCGCTCGTCACGTACCTGGAACTGAAGCTGGGCATCAGCATGTTCAACCCCGGCATCGGCGGCGTGCCCGTCATGTTCCAGCAGTTCTTCTGGTTCTACTCGCACCCGGCGGTGTACGTGATGCTGCTGCCCTACCTGGGCATCGGCGCCGAGATCGCCAGCACCATGGCCCGCAAGCCGCTGTTCGGCTACCGCGTGATGATCTACTCGATCCTGGGGATCGTACTCGTCAGCCTGCTGGTGTGGGTCCACCACATGTTCGCCGTGGGCCTGCCCGAGGCGTGGCAGATCGCGTTCATGATCGCCACCCTGATCGTGGCCGTCCCGACCGGCGTGAAGATCTTCAACCTGATCGGCACCCTGTGGGGCGGGCGGATCATCATGAAGTCCCCCACCTACTGGCTGGTCGGCTTCATCTTCAACTTCCTGATCGGCGGGATCACCGGCGTCTCGCTGGGCCTGATTCCCTTCGACTACCAGGTCACGATGTCGTACTACGTGGTGGCGCACTTCCACAACGTGATGATGTTCGGCACGGCGTTCCTGGCCATGGGCGGCCTGTACTACTGGTGGCCCAAGATGACCGGCCGCTTCATGAGTGAGAAGCTGGGTCTGGCGCACTTCTGGCTGTTCATGATTGGCTCGTGGATGACCTTCCTGCCCCAGTACATCCTGGGTCTGCTCGGCATGCCCCGCCGCTACTACACCTATCCCGAAGGCAACTTCGCCTGGACGGAACTGAACTTCATCTCCACCCTGGGCGCGCTGACCCTGCTGGCCGGCGGGATCGTGTGGGTGTGGAACATGCTCCAGAGCTTCCGTCAGCCCGCCACGGCTTCACCCAACCCCTGGGGCGGCTTCACGCTGGAATGGACGGCGGACAGCCCGCCCAAGCCCTACAACTTCGCGCATGACTTCCCCACCACCTTCCCCACCGAGCGCCCCCTGTACGACTGGGAGCAGAGTGGTGAGACCCTCACGCCGGTTGATCCCAAGAGCATTCACCTGCCGCAGGACAGCATCTGGCCGTTCATGACGGCCGTGGGCCTGCTGCTGATGGGGTACGGCCTAAGCTTCGGCTGGTTCACGAACTACCACCCCGCCACCGGCCTGCAGCCCTTCGCGGACGCGAGCTTCGCGTTCAAGCTGGCCACGGTCGTGCTGTACCTCAGTATCCCGGTATTCCTGTACAGCCTGTTCAAGTGGGCGGGCACCCGCGAGTACGCCGTGCCGGTCGCGCACCACCACCTGACCAAGTACGACAACGGTTTCATGGGCATGGCGTGGTTCATCATCAGCGAAGTCGGTCTGTTCGGCGTGCTGATCGCCGGGTACGCGTACCTGCGACTCATCGGCGCCGCCGAGCCGCCCGCGCTGCGTCCCAGCATCTGGCTGGCGGCGCTGAACACCCTGGTCCTCGTCGCGAGTTCCTTCGTGATTCACCGTGCGGAGCAGGACAACCACCACGGGAAACTCACCCGCTTCCGCATCGGCATGTTCGTCACGCTGCTGCTCGGCGCGATCTTCATGATCTTCCAGGTGTACGAGTTCACGCTGTTCGGTGTGGAAAGCGACTGGAAGCAGAACCTGTGGCAGGCGTGCTTCTTCACCATCGTCGGCCTGCACGGCCTGCACATCCTGATCGGCGGCACCGGCATCGCCCTGCCCTTCTACCAGTCCCTGACCGGGAAGATGGACAAGTACAACCACGGCTCGATCACCCCCGCCAGCCTGTACTGGCACCTGGTGGACGTGGTGTGGCTGCTGATCGTCGCGATCTTCTACGCCTGGTAACACCGCGCAGAAGACAGAGGGGGGCGCCTGAGCGGGCGTCCCTTTCGCGTTGTGTGGGGTCAATCGTGAGTGGGCGGCGGTTCGCGGTCGCCACCCACTACGCACTCCGGGGACACGTCACCCCGGCCCTCTCCCCTACCCTGCGGGCATGACGGGTGTCTCAAAATGGGTGACGGCGGCGCTGCTGGTGGTCGCGGCGGTGCTGGGTGGACTGCTGGTGATGCGGCGGGCCGCGCCGGGCGTGACGGCCGGTGAGGCGCTGGATCAGCCCAAGGCCCTGCCGGCGCTGGCGCTGGTGGATGACCGGGGGCGGGCGACGACGCTGGCGGCCTCGGACGGGCGGGTGAGGCTGGTGTTCTACGGGTTCGTGCGCTGCCCGGACGTGTGCCCGGCGACGCTGGCGAGCCTGAAGAACACGTACGCGGCGCTGAGCCCCGAGCAGCGGTCGCGGGTGCAGGTGCAGTTCATCACGGTGGACCCCGGGCACGACACGCCCGGGGTGATGCGCGAGTACCTGAACCGTTTCGACCCGGCGTTCACGGGTCTGACCGGGACGGCGGAGACGATTGACGCGGCGGCGCGCGAGATGTTCGTGGCGAACGTGGCCCCGATGCCCGCAGAGGACCACAGCGCGCACATGACCACGCCGCAGGGCAAGACGTCCAGTGGCGCGGTGAATGCCGCCCAGGTGGGTGCGGGAGCGGCGGTGGCGGCACGGATTCACGGCGATCAGGTAAGTGTCGTGGACGGTCAGGGCCGCTTCGTGCGGGTGTACGGGAACCTGGATGTGGTGGGCGGTGACCTGGAGCGAGATCTGCCCGGACTGATCGGTCAGCACGCGGGGCGCTGAAGCCGTGGCAGACTCTGAAACCGCCCGGGTGTATTCCGCTGACAGCGAACTTGCGCTAGACTCTCTGTTATGACTGAACCGCTCGACGCGGCCCTGCGGCCCAAGACCCTGACGGACTACGTCGGGCAGGCGCGACTGAAGGAGAAACTCGGCGTGTACCTCCAGGCCGCGCGCGGCCGCAAGGAAGCGCTCGACCATACCCTGCTGTTCGGCCCGCCCGGCCTGGGCAAGACCACCCTGGCGCACATCATCGCCCACGAACTGGGTGTGAACATCCGCGTGACCTCCGGCCCGGCCATCGAGAAACCCGGCGATCTGGCCGCGATCCTCACGAACAGCCTGGAGGAAGGCGACGTGCTGTTCATCGACGAGATCCACCGCCTGGGCCGCGTCGCCGAGGAGCACCTGTACCCCGCGATGGAGGACTTCAAGCTGGACATCGTGCTGGGGCAGGGCCCGGCGGCGCGCACCATCGAGCTACCGCTGCCGCGCTTCACGCTGGTCGGCGCGACCACCCGACCGGGCCTGATCACGGCGCCCATGCGCAGCCGCTTCGGCATCATCGAGCACCTCGAGTACTACACGCCCGACGAGATCGGCGTGAACCTGTTGCGTGACGCGCGCCTGCTGGGTTTCGGGCTGGACGAGGAGGCGGCCGTCGAGATCGGCGCCCGGGCGCGCGGCACCATGCGGATCGCCAAGCGGCTGCTGCGGCGCGTGCGCGACTACGCCGACGTGGCGGGCGAGACGACCATCGGCCTGCCCCGCGCGCAGGACGCACTGGACAAGCTGGGCCTGGACAGCGCGGGCCTGGATGACCGCGACAAGAAGTACCTGGAGACCCTGATCCACCGCTTTGCGGGCGGCCCGGTCGGTGTGGACACGCTGGCCACCGCGATCAGCGAGGACAGCCTGACCCTGGAGGACGTGTACGAGCCGTACCTGATCCAGCTGGGCTTCATCAAGCGCACGCCCCGGGGCCGCGTGGCCACCGCGCACGCCTACGACCACCTGGGCCTGCCGGTCAGCGGCGACCACGACCTCGGGTTCTACGCCAACTGACCTCACGGAGGTACGGGGGCTTCACCTCTTCTTCAGGTCCGGTCACGCTGTCCTCAAGCTCCCATCAGACGCGCCCCATAGTCTGATGGGATGCTGGACGTTTTCTGGGGTGTAGGAGGCATGGCCGTACTGATCGGCCTGGGCCTCCTCTTGAGTGTGAACCGGCGCGCCGTGAACTGGCGCACCGTGGGACTGGCGCTGCTGCTGCAGATCGCCTTCGGACTGATCGTGCTGCGCTGGCCGCTGGGCCGCCGGGCGCTGGACGCCGTGTCGGGCGCCGTGCAGGGCGTCGTGAACAACGCGCAGCAGGGCATCAATTTCGTGTTCGGGAACCTGACGAATGGGCAGCTGGAGGGCGCGGGCTTCATCTTCGCGTTCGGGGTGCTGCCTATCATCGTGTTCTTCAGTGCGCTGATCGCCGTGCTGTATCACCTGGGCGTCATGCAGGCCGTCGTGCGCTTCCTGGGCGGCGGCCTGAGCCGCCTGCTGCAGACCAGCCGCGGGGAGAGCCTGTCGGCCACCGCGAACATCTTCGTGGGGCAGACCGAGGCGCCGCTGGTCGTGCGGCCCTTCATCGACCGCATGACCCGCTCGGAACTGTTCGCGGTGATGGTGGGCGGGCTGGCCAGCGTGGCGGGCAGCGTGCTCGTGGGGTACTCGCTCTTGGGCGTGCGGCTGGACTACCTGATCGCCGCGTCGTTCATGGCCGCGCCCGCCGGGCTGCTCATGGCGAAACTGATCTTCCCGGAGACCGAACCCACCCAGGACTACAAGGGCGACGTCCCCGAGGACCCGGAGGGCCGCCCCGTGAACGTGATCGACGCGGCGGCGCGGGGCGCGAGCAGCGGCCTGGGCCTCGCGCTGAACGTCGGGGCGATGCTCATCGCGTTCATCGGCCTGATCGCGCTGCTGAACGCCATCATCGGGCAGCTGGGCGGGCTGGTGGGCCTGCCGGACCTGAGCATCCAGCTGCTGCTGGGCTACCTGTTCGCGCCGCTGGCGTTCCTGATTGGCGTGCCGTGGGAGGCCGCCACGACCGCCGGGAGTTTCATCGGGCAGAAGCTCGTCACGAACGAGTTCGTGGCCTTCGTGGAATTCGCCCAGACCCTCAAGGCGGGCAGCGTGACGCCCAAGGTGGAGGCCATCGTGACCTTCGCGCTGTGCGGCTTCGCGAACCTGTCGAGCCTCGCGATCCTGCTGGGCGGCCTGGGCAGCCTCGCCCCCAGCCGCCGCGCCGATATTGCCCAGCTGGGCCTGCGCGCCGTGGCCGCCGGGACGCTCGCGAACCTGCTAAGTGGCACCCTGGCCGGGATGCTCCTCGCCTGAGCCTCACCCCGCGCCCCCGCCGGGTTCCGGGCGGGGGCGTCACGCGCCGCCCGGCAGCGCTGCCTCTACACTTGAGGCATGAGTGAGTTGCAGGTGCAGGTGTTCGGCACGCGCAAGAGCAAGGAAACCCGCGCCGCCGAGCGCTTCTTCAAGGAACGCAAGATCAAGATCCACTTCGTGGACCTGAAGGAGCGCCCCATCGCCAAGGGGGAGCTCGGCCGGTTCGTGCAGAAGTTCGGCCTGAACGCCCTGCTGGACCTGGAAGGCAAGGCGTACGAGCGCAGCAACCTCGCGTACCTGCGCACCACCGAGGACGGCGTGATCGCCAGGATCATCGACGATCCGGAGCTGCTGCGGTTGCCGCTGGTGCGCGCCGGGAAGCACCTGACCGTCGGTGAGGACACCGAGGGCTGGAAGGCGATGGTGGCCGGAAGCTGAGCCGCTGGCCCCCTCAGCGGCGGCGCATGAACCCCAGGCGGGAGCGCGCTGCGGCGGGAGCGGCGGGTGGCGCGGCGCTGGTCTCGTACTCGCGGATGGCGATCTGCAACCATTCGGGTGACCCGCCCCGTTCGAGCAGTTCCGCGCTGGGAATCCACTCGGCGGCGCTGAGCTGCTGCGGGTCCGGCTCGAGAATCCCGGCGCTGTACTCGGTGCCGAAGATCAGGTGCAGGCGCGCGTCGGCCTGTCCGCCCTGCGTGCCGCGCGCCACGTACGACCCGGCCAGCCGCAGGTCACTGACGACCAGTTTCACCTGCTCGCGGATCACGCGCCGCAGGTGCAGTTCGACCGGGTTGTTGCCGGGTTCGGCGTTCAGGATCAGGCCGGGCAGGCCCTGCGCGCCGGGTTGTATCGGCTGGAGCGGGCGGGTGATCAGGTAGGCGCCCTGGTGGTGGATCAGGGCGAACGCGCCGACCTGATAGGCGACTTGCCGGGTGGATTCGGTGTGCGGGATGGTCACGGGTGCACTCCTGTGAAGCGCGCAGCTTCATGAAAAATGTTACACGGCGCCGCGGCGGGCTGACGCTCCCCTCTCGGGTGGGTTGCGGGCGGCGGCAGTCACGCGCAGCCGGTCCGCCGGTGACCCGGGCGGCGCGCACGGTCCACTCTGGATAGCACGCAGGCCGCTTAAGATCGAACGGACCTCTCCGCCCTCCCCATTCGGGGGTGCGGCGGCACCAGCACCTGCGCGCCCAGTTCGGCCGCCAGCGCCAGGAACGCCGGATCGTGCGCCGGGTTCGTCCACGCCGGGGACTGCACGAGCAGCAGCGACGTCACCCGCGCCGGGTCGGGCAGGTCCGCGCCGGGCCGCGCCTGCCGGGTCAGGGTCACGCGGTCCAGCAGCGCGGGGGGCAGCAGGTCGCGGATCTCGCCGTGCGTGCGGTCCAGATCGAAGCCCTCCGCGACGGGCAGCGCCGCGTGCCAGTCCGGGTACAGCGTCGTCACGGTGCGGATCAGGCCGCGCGCCAGCCCCAGCCCCGCCCAGTTCCCGGGCCGCACCCGCGCCGGATCGCCGCTGCGGCTGCCCAGGTCATGGTGCGAGTCGAGGTTCAGCACGTCCAGGCCCGGGAACCGTTCCAGCCACTCCCACGCGTCCGCGTGACTGAGCGTCACGAACGCCGGCACGCCCGCGTACGCGCGCAGGGCCTCCCAGCCGGGGTACAGCGGGAAATCCGCCTCCAGCGCGTCCCAGTCCTGCCCACCGCGCCTGCGCGCGCGGTCCATCCACGCGCCGGACCGGTCATGGTCGAGGTCCCGCGTCCCCCAGATCGGCGCGTCGAACACCAGTTCCCGCGTCCCCGAGAAGGCGTCCCAGTCGATGCTCAGCAGCACGGTTCCAGCTTACGCGCATGGCGGATGGTCCACAGCGTCTGCACGGCGCCCCAACCCACCCACTGCCTACTTCCCACTGCCCTCCCCGTCACCCGAAGCGGATCACGTACGACACGCTGGCAGGATCACGCACGAAGCCGAGGTGGTCGTTGATGGCGAGCATGGGGGCGTTGTCGCTGGCGTTGTCGGTGCGGATGGTCGTGGCCCCGACGGTGCGGGCGGCGCGGATCGCGGCGAGTTTCAGGGCGGTGGCGACGCCCTGGCCGCGCCAGGGGCGGGTGACGCCGGTCAGGCCGGTCAGGAGGTCGGGGCTGGCGTCGCTGCGAAAGCAGGCGGTCTGGCCCACCCACGTGCCGTCCGCCTCGGCGATCAGGTACGCGTCTGGCAGCAGGCCGGGGTCGCCGAGGACGCCGTCCTCGAACACCTGCCGGGTCAGGGGCGTGGCGGGTTCGGAACGGGGCACGTCCTGGCGCACGTCGCTCATGAGGGCGTGCAGGCGGCCCACGAGGTCCGGCGTGCCTGCGGCGCGCAGCTCGGTCAGGGTGCGGATGCGGACGCCGCGCGCCTGCACGCGGGCCTCCAGCGCGGCGTACGGGGCGGGATCGAAGTCCGGGACGTGCAGGGTGGACATGAAGTACCGCTTGCCGCCCGTGAAGCCCCGGCGGGTCAGGAAGCCGGGCGCGACCGGGTGGTCCTCGCGGGCCAGGAGGCGGGCGGACTCGGCGTTCCGGGCGCGCAGATCGGCGGCCAGGGTCTCCCAGAGGGCCGCGCCGACCCCTCGTCCCTGCGCGTGCGGCGCGACGGCGAGGTCCAGGCCGTAGTGGTGCGGGTGGAACGCGCCGGGGTTCTGGTGGTACCCGGCGACACCCGCCACCTCGCCGCCGGCGTGGGCGACGAACACGGCCCAGCCGTGACCCCAGTCCTGCTGTTCACGCATCTGGCGGCGGTATTCCTCGCCCGTCAGGGGTTCGTGCGGGTTCGCGCCGGTCAGGATCGCGGCGGCGGCGTCCCACTCGTGCCCGGCGATGGGTGCGACGCGGATCATCCGTCCACCTGACCACGCTGCATCTCGACCCAGGCGACGCGGGGGCGGAAGCCCAGGCGGTCGTTCAGGGCCAGCATGGGCGCGTTGGTGGTGGCGTTCCCGGTCCAGACCTCGCGGGCACCGAGGTCCCGCGCGACGCGCAGCGCGGCGACCTTCAGTGCCAGTGCCAGCCCCTGCCGGCGCCACGCGCGGGTGGTGCCGGTCAGGCCGGTGTTCAGGCGCTGCGGGTCGTGCAGGTCGCGGTGCAGTTCGGACAGGGCCGCGACCTCGCCCGCCGGGGTGACGGCCAGCAGGGTGCCGCGGGGCAGGTGTTCCGGGCGGTCCAGACGCGTCAGGAAGTCCTCATAGGCGACCGGGGTCGCGGCGGCGGTGCGGGGCACGTCCTCCCGCGCGGCCAGCCAGCCTGCGTAGTACGCGCGGCGGGCGGCGTCCTCGCCCAGTTCGGCGCTCAGGTCGGCCAGGGTCACGGCGCGCAGACCGCCGGGCAGGGTCGCCCGTTCCGCCCAGGCGTCCGGGTCGAACTCGGCCATGTCGAGCACGTTGTCGAAGAAGCGCATGACCTCCCGGAAGCCCCGCGACGCCAGGAAGTGCAGGCTGAGCGGTTCGTCCTCATACGCCCCGGCCAGGACCTCGCGCGCGCCCCGCGCCTCCAGGTGCGCGGTGACGTGCGCCGCGAGCGCCGCGCCGACCCCATGGCCGCGCGCGCCGGGGTGCACGCCGACCTCGGCGTGGTAGCGGTCCGGGTGGTACATCCCACCGAACTGCAACGCGGACGCGGCGCCCAGCAGCGCCCCGTCCGGGGTGTGCGCCACCCACTGCGCGACGTGCAGCCCCAGCGGGTGCGCCCGCAGCGAGTGCAGGTCGTGCGCCAGCGAGTCGGCGGTGTACGGGTGGCGGGGATTGACTGCCGTCAGCAGGTCCGCCAGGGCGCCCAGGTCGGCGTCCGTGGCGGGCCGCAGCGCGAAGGGTCGCGGGGCGGTCACGTCAGCTCCGGGGGCACGGGCACGGGGCGCCGCTCGCCCGTCACGGGGTCCAGGTGCAGCTCGTGGCGGCTGCGGGTCGGGCCGCGCCGGAAGCCCAGCGCGCGGTTCATGGCCAGCATCGCCTTGTTGGGCGGGTCGTTGAAGGTGCGGATCTCGCCGCCCCCGGCAGCGGCCAGGGCGCGCATCGCCGCGACCTTCAGGGCCTTGGCGACCCCCCTTCCGCGGTCCTCGCGGCGCACTCCGGTCATGCCGATCACAAAGAAGCCCGCCGGGTTGCTCATCAGGCTGCTGTAGCCCACGTACGGTCCGGTCAGCGGGTCGTCCACATCCGGGCGCACCGCCACGAAGGACAGCTCGTGGCTGAAGGTCGGGTCCTCCAGTTCCTGCTTCAGCCACGCCTCGAACGGCCGCCGGGTGAGGGCCTGTCCCATCGGCACGTCCTGGAAGAGGCGCCAGTCGAGTTCCCACAGCCTGCGGTCCCGCTGCGGATCGCCGGCCAGGTCCGCCACCGAGCGCAGCTGCACGCCGTCCGCCGCCACGGCCGCCATCAGGTCGTCGAAGGCGCCCAGGTCGGCGTCGGCCGTGTGCAGGCGGGACTCGAAGCGGTCCCAGGTGCGTACGTAGCCCCGCGCGGCCAGGAATGCCCGGCC
Organism: Deinococcus soli (ex Cha et al. 2016); assembly: GCF_001007995.1. Taxonomy (NCBI): domain Bacteria; kingdom Thermotogati; phylum Deinococcota; class Deinococci; order Deinococcales; family Deinococcaceae; genus Deinococcus; species Deinococcus soli (ex Cha et al. 2016). The sequence continues at coordinate 1,561,614 of NZ_CP011389.1, forward strand.
CGGCGCGTCCTCCGGCTGGTCGCTGAGCATCGTGCGCAGGTCCTGCGCGCCCCGCCCGCGCAGCGCGGCGAACGCGTCGTCGTACAGCGCCGTACCCACCCCGCGGCCCCGGGCGTCCGGGTGCACGACGACCCGTCCGAAATACCGCCAGTCCTCGAACGCGAAGTCGTCATGGCCCACGTGACTGACCCCCACGATCCGGCCGCCCTGCTCCGCCACGCGTTCCCGGCGGTAGAGCGCCGGGTCGTGCGCCTCGTCCCAGGTGGCCATCATCTCGGCGGTCAGGGGCCACTCGGGATCGGCGGCGCTCAGCAGGGCCGCGACCTCGGCGAAATCGTCGGGTTTCTGCAGGTCACGCAGCGTGACGGGCTGTGGGTCGGTCATGCGCCCATCATGCGGGCCGCCCCGCCGCAGACGCATCCGCCAGCACGCCTACGCCCACCCCGTGCCCCACGCGGTGACGCGCGGGCGGGCCTATGCTGGGCAGATGAGCAAGGGACTGAAACTGCTGCTGATCGTGCCGCACCCGGATGACGAGGTGTACGGCGCGTCGGGAACGCTGATGGGCCACCTGGAGGCCGGGGAGGCCTGCGGGCTGGTCACACTGACGCGCGGCGAGGCGGGCCGGACCCTGGGCCTGTGCGACTCGCCGGAGGAACTGGCGCGGATGCGTGAGGTGGAACTCGCGGCGTGCCTGGAGGTGATCGGCCTGACCGGCGAGGAGGCGCGGGCGGGCGGCAGCGTGTTCGAGCATCACCGCTTCCCGGACAAGTACCTGAAGGACCAGCCGCTCTCGGCGCTGACCGAGGTGGCGCGCGAGGCGATGGTGCGCCTGCGGCCCGAGGTGGTGCTGACCTTCCCGCCGAACGGCAGCAACGGGCACCCGGATCACGTGACGACGCACCGCGCCGTGAAGGCCGCGTGGGACGCCCTGCCGGACGGGGAACGGCCCCGCCTGTGGTACTACGCCAGCGACGTGCCGCCGGAGAACGAGGCGCTGCGGGCCGAGTGGCTGCCGCCGAATGTCCGGCACGACGTGACCCGTTTCATCGTGCGCAAGCTCCAGGCGATCGCGTGTCACCGCACGCAGGCGCTGAGCACGGTGGATTTCATCCGCAAGTACCCGGACCGCGTGACCCAGGAGACGTTCCACGAGGTGAGGTGATACCGCCTCGGACTGAAATGGTTTGCCAGAACCGTTCAGTCCGAGCGGATGGGACTCGCAGAGCTGCCCCGCACAGGACGAGCAACGCGCCCCTGCGGGCGTGGCGTCGGCAATCCGGCGATGTTCCGACCTGTCCACGAAACGGAGGGAATCCGCGTAGGGGTGCGGGAAGCACGGTCGCCGCCCGCGCACCGCTTCCTGCGCCGCTACTCCCAGTCGCTGACGGGAATGAAGTCCACGTTCTGGCCCTCGGTGGCGGTGACGCGGTAGCTGCGGTCGAACCGCACGAGGAGTTCGCCCCGGTCGAAGTGCTGCGGGCTGACGACGGGTTTGCGGAAGAGGTACGTGCCGTCGTCGTCCACGCCGATGTGGGCGCCCTTCGTGAAGCGGAACTCGACGACCTCGGCGTGGGGGCGGGTGCGGACGCGCACGCGGTACGTCTGCGCGTCGTCCTGTTTCACGTTCGGGTTGGCGGGCGTCTTGCGGAACAGGTTGAACACGGGGTGGGCCTCCGGAAGGCAGGATAGCGCCGCCCCCCGTTCAGGGGGCTGTGTGAGGTTTCTCGCGTTCGGGACGGGGGCAAGGCGTGCAGCGGCGCGGGCCGGGCGTTCCCCTCGGGCCGGGCAGTATGAATTCTGTGCAGGCGCGCTGCCTACGCTCAGGGCAGGTATGGGGGAGGGAAGCGCCGCACAACGTGATCTGCTGGCCGTCTGGCGGCGGATGCTGCTGCTGGGCCTGCCGGCCGTGCAGGCGTCGGCGGTGCTCGCGGCGCTGCTGGGCCGCGGTGACGCCTGGGACCGGCTGGTGGACCCGGCGCTGTACCTCGTCCTGAGCGGAATGCTGGTCACGGCGTGGCTGGCGGTGCTGCGCGGGCATGAGGTGCGCGCCGTGACGCTGCTGCTCACGGCGGGCAGTGGCGCCATGCTCAGCATGAAACTGCTGCTGCTGGCGCTGCTGCCCCTGCAGCGGGCGCTGCTGCCGGAACTGCTGGAGACGCTGGTGTGGCTGCCGGTGCTCATCACCTGGACGCTGCTGGGCGACCTGTCGCGGCCGGTGCGGCGCACACTGAACCTGACGGTCCTGAGCGTCGCGGCGTTCAGCGCCCTGCTGCTGCTGCGGCCCGTCACGCAGGGCGTGGCGCTGGACGTGGACGCGCTGCGGGCCCTGCTGCAGATCAACCTGGCGGCGGTGGTGTGCCTGTACGGCGCGTCGTACTTCGTGCGGCGCAACGACACGCTGGGCCGGGCGCAGGGCGAACAGCAGGTGCTGCGGCAGCTGGTGTACACGGACCTGCTGACGGGCCTGCCGGGACGCGTGCGGCTGGGCGAGCACCTGCGGGAACTGACGGAGCGCGGGGGAACGTTCGCGGCGCTCGTCGTGGACGTCGATGCGTTCAAGATCGTGAACGACACGCTGGGGCACGCGGCCGGGGACGAACTGCTGCGCGGCGTGGCGCACGAGTTGCAGCGGCTGGTCCCGGCGGGCAGCGGCGTGTACCGCCTGAGCGGCGACGAGTTCGTGGTGCTGCTCCCGCACGCGGACGCGTCCGGCGCGCAGTGGGAGGCGCAGCGGCTGCTGACGCACGTGCCCACGCGGCCCAGCCTGCAGGTGGGCATGGACATCACGCTGAGTATCGGCCTGAGCGTCTACCCCGAGGACGCCACCGACCCGGACGAACTGCTGCGGCACGCGGACAGCGCCATGTCTGCCGTGAAGTGCGCCGGGCGGCGGCAGGTGCGGCGCTACCAGCCGCAGCAGGACGCCGCGACCGAGCGGTTCCAGGTGCTCGCGCGGGACCTGAGCGTCGCGCTGGCCCGCGAGGAACTCAGCCTGCACTTCCAGCCGGTGTTCCGCCTGAGTGACCTGCGGCCCGTGAAGGCCGAGGCGCTGCTGCGCTGGACGCACCCGCAGCTGGGCGCCGTGTCGCCCGGGGAGTTCATTCCGGTGGCCGAGCGGGTGGGGCTCATCGCGCCGGTCGGGGCGTGGGTGCTGCGCGCAGCGTGCCTGGAGGCGCTGCGCTGGGGGGACGTGACGGTCAGCGTGAACGTCAGCGCGGTGCAGCTGCTGCAGGCGGAATTCCCGCAGGTGGTGCAGGGCGCCCTGCGCGACACGGGCCTGAGTGCGCGGCGGCTGGAACTCGAACTGACCGAAACGGCCGCCCTGTACGAGGACACCCGCGCGGCGCAGACCCTGGAGGACCTGCGGGCGCTGGGCGTGCGCCTGAGCATCGACGATTTCGGGTCCGGGTACTCGAACCTGTCGCGGCTGCGGACCCTGCCGATCACGGGCGTGAAACTGGACCGCTCGTGCATCCAGGGCCTGCCGGACGGACCGGGCGGACCGTTCGCGCGGGCGCTGCTGGAGGCGGTGCTGGGCCTGACCCGCCACCTGCCGCTGGACCTGACCGCCGAGGGCATCGAGAACGCTGCGCAGCTCACGGCCCTGCGGGACCTGGGCTGTCCGCTCGGTCAGGGGCACGGCCTGTCTCACCCGCTGACCGCGCCGGACTTCCGGGCACTGCTGCACACCCTCCCCCCGTCCGGCGGTCAGGCAGGCGCCGCGGCCTCCTGCTTCCGCTTCTGATGGACTGGTGCACTCACTGCGGGGTTCAGTTCCACCCCAGGGCCACCAGCACGCCCCGGGGCTCCGCTCCCAGCCGCTCTCGATGACGGCTTCCCGCCCTGCTCCGCAGCTCTGCGGGTCCGCCCTTTCCAGCAGCGCGCATGTCACCTGCCGTGCAGTTCAGACGCGGCGCAGCAGTTCGGTCAGCAGGCGGACATGGTCAGGCCAGCGGTCCAGGCGGACGTGTTCGTGCTGGGCGTGCGCGCCGTCGCCGGGGGCGCCCAGGCCGTCCAGGGTGGGGATGACCGGCGCGGTGAAGTTCCCGTCGCTGCCGCCACCCACGACGGCGTGCGTGAGGTCAAAGCCGAGTTCCCGGGCGACGGCGCGGGCCTGTTCGTACAGCGCCAGCGTGCCTTCGCTCTGCTCGAAGGGGGGGCGGTTCAGGCCGCCGTCGATGCGGACGGTCACGCGGGGGTCGTGGGGCGTCCAGGCGCGCACGGCGGCGTCCACCCGCCCGGCCTCCGCGAGGGTGCTGACGCGCAGGTCGATCTCCAGCGTGGCGTGCGCGGGGATGACGTTCACGGCGCTGCCGCCCCGGATCAGGCCGACGCTGACCGTGGTGCCCAGATCGGGCTGGGCGAGGCCCTGGAGGTCCAGGGTGGCCTGCGCGGCGGCCGTGATGGCACTCGCGCCTTCCTCCGGTTTGTTCCCGGCGTGGCTGGCGACGCCGGTGAAGGTCAGCGTGTAGCTGCCGGTGCCCTTGCGGCCGGTCTTCAGGGCGTGCGTGTCCGCGACGGGCGGCTCGACGACCAGGGCCACGCGCGAGTCGTGCGCGGCGCGTTCGATGTGCTCGCGGCTGCTGGGACTGCCGATTTCCTCGTCGGGGGACAGCAGGACGGTCACGCCGCCGCGGGGCCACTGGCCGTGCAGGGCGCGCAGGGCGTGGAACAGGCCCACAATCCCGGCTTTCATGTCGTACGTGCCGGGGCCGTACAGGCGGTCGCCGTCCACGCGCCAGGGCATGTCCTCCAGCGTGCCGTGCGGCCAGACGGTGTCGGCGTGCGTGAGGATCAGCACGGGTTTCTCGGCGGTCTGGTCTGCCGCGCCGCCCGGCACGCCAAAGCGGAACACGCGGGTACCGCCGCCCAGCGCGTGCGTCTCGGCGCCCAGGTCGCGCGCCCAGCCCTCGATGACGTCCATGACGCGCTGGATGGCCGCCGGGTCGGTCGAGGGGGACTCGATGTCGGTAAGGACTTTCAGGTCGGCCATCAGGGCCTGCAGCGCCGCGCCCGGTGTGGTGGTGGTCATGCGCGGATGCTAGCGCCCGCGCGTGAAGGTGAGGGTGGGAGCGCAGTCAGGCCCCACTCCTGCGAGGGGGCCTGACCGGAACTGCCCAGGGGTTCAGCTGAGCAGGGCGACCTGCTGGGCGTCGAGTTTGAGTTTCGCGCTGCCCTTGAGGTACAGGTCGTGCAGGGCCTGCTTGCCAAACAGGCGGGCGAGGTGCGTGCTGGTCATTTCGATGGTGCGGCCGGAAATTTTGAGTCGGACGACGTCAAAGGTGCCGGGAACCCAGGTGCAGGACAGTTCTTGCATGTGAAGACCTCCAGAGATGGTGGGGCGACAGGCGCCAGTTCGGATTGACGGGGCCGTGTGGAAGAAGGTGTGGACGGGGACAGCATGGGTCCCTTTCGTCAGCGTTCGGTGGGCTGGCGACAGGAACGTGGGCCTGTGGGGGGCCGGGTAAGATCAGCGTAAGGGAAACGCGTTTGGAAATAGAAAGACCCGTTCCACTTTGTCTTTAGCCAGCGATCATGAACCCGCCGGTGTGGCTCGCGTCCCGCCTGGACGACATTTTGGGAGCGCTTCCGTTTCTGTGGAGCGGGCGGCTGTGCTTGACTGTGGGGCATGACGCAACCCATCCCCGGGCCCGAGAGCCTGCTCCCCCTGGTGTTCCCCTCCGACCCGCAGGTCAGCCCGGACGGCACGCGCGCCGCGTTTGTCCTGACCCGGATTGAGGAGGACGACCCGTTCAAGCCCGACGCGGCCTTCGCCAAGCCCCGTTACAAGTCGCAGATCTGGCTCGCCGACGCGCAGGGCGCCCACGTCCTGACGCGCGGCGAGGGCCGGGACGGCAGCCCCCGCTGGTCCCCGGACGGGCAGACCCTGGCCTTTACCCGCAAGGTCGGCGAGGGCGCGCAGCTGCACCTGCTGCCCCTCTCGGGCGGCGAGGCGCAGGTCGTGACCCGATTCCGGAACGGCGTGTCAGACATCCAGTGGAGCCCGGACGGGCAGTACGTCGCGTTCATGACCACCGCTGACGACGAGGACAAACGCGACGAGCGCGGTGAGGCCCGCGTCATCACCAGGCCCCGTTACCGCTTCAACGGCCGCGACTGGCTACCCGAACGCGCCGCGCGCCTGTACCGCCTGCACGTCCCCAGCGGCGAGGTGCGCGAGTGGCACGTGCCGGAGGTCGAACTGGGCGGCGTGACCTGGCTGCCCGACAGCAGCGGCGTGCTGTTCGTCGCCGCAACCAGCGAACTGACCGGCGCGCAGTGGCAGCAGGAGGTCTGGCACCTGTCGCTGCACGGCACGCCCCGGCAGGTCACGCGCTGGGCGTCCGCCGTGAACGCCGTCGTCCCCCACCCGGACGGCCAGCACTTCGCGCTGGTGGGCCGCCCCGCCGGGCAGGGCAACACCGAGCACACCCACCTGTACCTCCTGCCCCTGACCGGCGACGCCACCCCGGTGCGGCTGGACGCCGGGCACGACCACCCGGTCGGGAACGCCGTGGGTGGCGACTGCCACGTGGGCGCCATGCCCGAGAAACCCGTGTGGCTGGACGACCGCACCCTCCTGTTCAGCAGCACCGTGCGCGGCAGCTGCGGCCTGTTCACCGCCACCCTGGCCGCAGACGGGCAGTCCAGCTCCGTGCAGGTCCACACCCACGACCCGCAGGGCGTCATCCCGGCCTTCACGGCGCGCGGCGGCGGCCTCGCCCTCATCCGCGAGCGGGCCGACCAGTTCCCTGAGGTGATCCTGAACGGCCAGCCGGTCACCGACCTGCACGCCAACCTCCCCTTCCCCGCCCGCACCCCGGTGCGCGTGGCCTTCCCCACCGAACTGGGTGAGGGCGAGGGCTGGATGATCCTGCCGGACGGCACCCACCCTGTTCCCGCGATCCTCAGCATTCATGGCGGACCCCACACCGACTACGGACACGCCTTCACGCACGAATTCCAGCTGTACGCCGCGCGCGGACAGGCCATCTGCTACAGCAACCCGCGCGGTAGCGTCGGCTACGGACAGGCCTGGGTGGACGCCATCCACGGCCGCTGGGGCAGCGTCGACGCCGACGACCTCCTGGCCTTCTTCGACGCCTGCCTGGACGCCGAGCCCCGCCTGGACGAGAGGCGGACCGCCGTCATGGGCGGCAGCTACGGCGGCTTCATGACCAACTGGCTCACCGCGCACACCACCCGCTTCCACGCCGCCATCACCGACCGCAGCATCTGCAACCTGCTGTCGTTCGGCGGCACCAGCGACATCGGGATGCGCTTCTGGGACGACGAACTCGGCCTGAACTTCCACCGCCGCGCAGACGCCCTGAAGCTCTGGGACATGAGCCCCCTCCAGTACGTCGAGAACGTCCGCACGCCCACCCTGATCGTCCACTCGGTCCTCGACCACCGCTGCCCCATCGAACAGGCCGAGCAGTGGTACGCGGCCCTCATCCTCCACGGCGTCCCGGTGCGCTTCGTGCGCTTCCCCGGCGAGGACCACGAACTGTCGCGTTCCGGCCGCCCGGACCGCCGCCTGACCCGCCTGACGGAATACCTCAACTGGCTCGACCGGTACCTCGTGCCCAGCGCCACGCCCGCCGAAACAGCCACCGCCTGACCCCAGACAAGACGAGGGGCCGGACTGCGTGTCCGGCCCCCTTTCAGGTGTGGGTGTTACTCGTCGTCGCGGCGGTTGTTCCAGCCGCGGTCCGCGCGGGCGCGGGGGCGGAACTCGCCGCCCTGCTCGGCGGGACGGTCTTCGCGGGGGCGGAACGTGGGGCGGTCGCCGCCACGGTCGTCGCGGGGGCGGAAGCCGCCACGGTCACCGCCGCGGTCGCCACCCTGGAAGCCGCCGCGCTCGCCACGGTCATCACGGGGACGGAAGCCGCCACGGTCGCCGCCGCCCTGGTACCCGCCACGGTCCTCGCGGGGACGGAAGCCGCCGCGCTCGCCGCCGCCCTGGTACCCGCCGCGGTCCTCGCGGGGACGGAAGCCGCCGCGGTCACCGCCGCCCTGGTACCCGCCGCGGTCCTCGCGGGGACGGAAGCCACCACGGTCGCCGCCGCGGTCTTCACGGGGCCGGAAGCCGCCACGGTCGCCGCCGCGGTCGCCACCCTGGAAGCCGCCGCGCTCGCCACGGTCCTCGCGGGGGCGGAAGCCGCCCTGGCCCTGGCTCTCGCGCATTTCGCGCATCTCGCGGCGCAGGCCACGGATTTCCTTGCCCTGCGCTTCGAGCAGTTCCTTCAGTTCGGCCAGGACGGCCATCAGTTCGTCGGCGTCGATGAATTCTTCCTCGAATTCCTCGCCTTCGGCACCCTCGGCGCTGACGCTGGTGTCGGCGGCGGCTTCTTCGGCGTCAAGGACAGCGTCCTCGTCGGGTTCGCCTTCCAGCTGGGGGATCAGGTCACGCAGTTCTTCTGGCGTCTGCTCACCGGGGCGCAGCTCGTTGTTGTCGGTCATGGGTTTTCTCCTTTGATTCCTGCCGCCGCCACCTGTGCGCGCGTTTTCGCGGCCGGGGCACGGGCTCCCGGAGGCCGGGGCGTGTGCGGGCGTGCCCCCGAGTGTACCACCCGTCAGGCTGGGGCGGGCGTTGCGCCGGCGTTCATGCGCCGAGCGGGGCCGTCAGCGGCGGAAGTACACCCGCAGGGCAGCGCGGGCCACCAGCCACACGATCACGGCGTCCACGGCGGCGAGCAGCAGGGCCAGCAGGGGGTGCAGGGCGGCACCCATCCAGAGGGCCAGGAAGGTGAACACGGCGGACGCCGTGGCGATCAGCGTGGCGAACCGGCGGGCGTTGTCGTCCGGCGTCCAGGAGTTCAGGTCCATACGCGCAGCGTGACACGCCCGGGCCGCGCCGGGTGTCCCGCGGCGGTATCGCATCTGCCGATCAGGGTCATCGGGCGGGCTGATGGGCCGGGTGGGCCCGGGATGGGGGGCGGGGTCACGGCGCGGTCAGGTGCCCCGCCTATACTGCCTCTCATGAAGCGTGCCGCTTTTCTCCTGCTGGGCCTGCTGGCCACCGCCGCGTCCGCGCAGCGCACCGTGAACGTCGGGCTGGGGTACAACCCGGACGTGCAGTTCACGCCGTTCTACGTCGCGGACAAACTGGGGTACTTCCGCGCCGAGGGCCTGAGCGTGAAGTTCCAGCACGGGTACGTGTCGCAGCTGCTGCCGCTGTTGCTGCAGGGCAAGCTGGATTTCGTGGTGGGCGACCCGGAGGACGCGATCTTCGCGCGCAACCAGGGCGCGGACGTGCGCTACGTCATGACGATGTACCAGAAGAACCCGGTGACGGTGTTCAGCCTCTCGCCCCTCAGCGGCCCGGAGAGCCTGAAGGGCAGGTCGGTGGGCATCCCGGGGCCGTTCGGCAGTTCGTACCACGCGATCCAGGCGGTGCTGGACAGCGCGAACCTCACCGAGGGCCGCGACGTGCGCCTGAACTCCATCGGCTTCACGCAGGTGGACGCCGTGCGCGCCGGGCGCGTGGACGCCGCGGTGGGCTACGCGAACAACGACGTGCTGCAACTGGCCCGCACGAGCGGCAAGAAGGTGTACACGCTGGACGTCACTGACGCCTATCCGATGGTCGGCGTGGGCCTGATCGGCACCGGCAAGAGCCTGACGGGCGACCTGGCCCGCAAGGTGGTGCGGGCCAGCCAGCGCGGCCTGAAGTTCACGGTGGCCGACCCGGCCCGCGCGTTCAAGCTGGCGCAGCCGGTGTTCGGCGCGAGCGGCAGCCTGGACGTCCTGAAGGCCAGCGTGCCCCTGATGACCGGGCCGTACACGCAGGCGAACGGCCTGGGCGCCATGAACCCCAGCGCGTGGACGAAGGCGGTCGCGGCCCTCGTGAAGCAGGGCAAACTGCCCGCCGGGGCGAAAGCCAGCGACTACTATTCGAACGCGTACATCAGTAAGACGCTGAAGTAAGGGCGCGGGGAGCGGGAGGCGGGGCGCGGTTGTGCGGCCCCGCCTCTGCTGCTGGTTACAGGACGCCGCCGCCGAGGAACAGGCGCAGCGCAGCCAGTCCGAGGACGACGACGTTCAGGGTGGTGGCCCCCCGGTCCCTGGCCAGCACGGCGAGGATCAGACCCAGCACGGCAGGCGGCAGCACCAGCAGCCAGTTCAGCCAGCCCAGCAGGGGCAGCAGGCCCAGCAGCAGGCCGATGGCGGCGAGGATGCCCAGCAGGATCGCGGCGAGTCTCATGCTCCCAGGTACGCGGATCGGCAGGCGTGGGTTGCGGCCCCTGGCTGTCCCAGGCGCGCGGACGTGCGTGACGGGCGGGGTGTAGCGTGGCGGGGTGACTGGGCAGACAGGCGGGAAGAAGAAGAGTGCGGCGCGACTGCCGCCGGGCGCGCGGGTGCGGGCCCCACAGGTCCTGGCGGCGCTGGAGGGCCTTTACCCGGACGCGCGGACGGAACTGGATTTCCGCACCCCGTTCGAGCTGCTCGTGGCGACGGTCCTGAGCGCGCAGGCCACGGACGTGAGCGTGAACGCCGCGACGCCCGCGCTGTTCGGCGCGTACCCGGACGCGCACACCATGAGCAGGGCCGAGCCGGAGGACATCGAGCCGCTGATCCGCCGGATTGGTCTGTACCGCGCCAAGGCCCGCAACCTCGCGGCGCTGGCCCGGCTGCTGGTCGAACGGCATGGCGGGGAGGTCCCGAACGATTTCGACGCGGTGGTGGCGCTGCCCGGCGCGGGCCGCAAGACCGCGAACGTGGTCCTGTCGAACGCCTTCGGGTACCCGGCGATCGCGGTGGACACGCACGTGGGCCGACTGGCGCGCCGCCTGGGTCTGAGCATCCAGACGAACCCCGACAAGGTCGAGGCGGACCTTCAGCGCCTGTTCCCGCGTGAACGCTGGGTGTTCCTGCACCACGCGCTGATCCTGCACGGCCGCCGGGTCTGCGCGGCCCGCAAACCCGAGTGCGGCGCGTGTGTCATGGCGAGCTTCTGCCCGAAAGTGGGCGTGGCGTGACCGGCAACCTGGGGCCGCAGCGGGGGCAGACGTGGCGCTTCTCGCGGCAGGTGTGGCTGTTCCTGGCGTCGGTGTTCGCGTTCGGGCTGTCGCAGGCGTTCACGGCGCTGTTCCTGAACTTCTACCTGCGGGCGCTGGGCCTGGGCGCCGAGTGGCAGGGCGTCATGAACGCGCTGCCCGCCATCACCCTGGCGTGCCTGAGCCTCCCGGCGGTGGCGGTCGCGCGGCGCATCAGCAACGCACACACGCTGAAGGTCGGCGCGGCCCTGAACCTGCTGGGCCTGGGCCTGCTGGTGCTGGCCAGCGGGCCGGTGCTGGTCATCGTGGGCGCGGTCGTGCAGGGCGCGGGCGGCGCGCTGAGCATGGTCGCCGCGTCGCCGTTCATGGCGAACAACAGTGACGAACGCAGCCGCGTCACGCTGTTTAGCGTGCAGAACGCCCTGATGACCGGCGCGGGCTTCCTGGGGAACCTGCTGGGCGGCCAGATTCCCACCCTGTACGCCCAGAGCACCGGCACCGCACCCGACGCGCTGGGGGCGCTGCGGGCCGCGCTGCTGGTCGCCGCCGCGCTGCAACTGATCGGCCTGCTGCCCGTCCTGGGTCTGAAACCCACCGGGAAGACGAACGCCACCGGGCGCAGCTTCCACGTCCGGGACCGCGCCACCATGGCCCGGCTGGTCCTGCCGAACATCCTGGTGGGCCTGGGGGCGGGCGCGACCATCCCGTTCCTGAACGTGTTCATCGAGGGGAAATTCAACGTGTCCTACGCGGGCCTGGGCACCCTGTTCGCCTGGACCAGCCTGGCCACTGCCGCCACGGCGCTGCTGCAACCCCTGCTCGTGCGCCGCATGGGCCAGCTGCAGGCGGTGCTGCTCGTGCAGGCGTGCAGCCTGCCTTTCCTGGCGGTGCTGGGTTTCGCGCCGCAGCTGTGGATGGTCACGGCGGCGCTGTTCACGCGCGGCGCGCTGATGAACGCCGCCGGGCCCGTGTACAGCGCCTACGCCATGACCGCCCTGCCCGAGGAGGACCGGCCCATGTACTCCGCCGTGAACCTCATCGCCTGGGACCTGGGCTGGGCGATCAGCAGCATCCTGTCCGGCGTGGTGCGCGGCGCGCTGCCCTTTACCACCGCCTTCAACGCGCTGTTCGCGTGGACGCTGCTGATGTACGGCGCGAGCGTCCTGGCGATCTACCTGGGCCTGTACCGCCGCGCCCAACGCACGCCCACACCCGCCCCGGTCGCCCCGTGACCCGCGCGCCCGACCAGCAGATGAATACTCAGTTGACCTCCGAACTCATGAACGGGGGTAGACTGCCAGTGATGAGCGACACCTCCCCCCTTCGCCGCCTGCACCGCGTTCAGGAACTCGACCTGAACCTCGACCGCCTGCGCGACGAGGAAGGCAACATTTCCACTGAACTGCGTGACGCCCGCGCCGAGCAGGAACGCCTGAACAACGCCCTCGAGGACACCGAGATCACCCTTGAAGGCGTCGAGAAGAACATCCGCCGCACCGAACTCGACCTGTCCAGCATCCGCGAGCAGACCGCGCGGGCCCGCGAGGAGCAGGAGAAGAACGCCTTCGACGCCCGTGCGCAATCGCAGTACGGCAGCCGCATTCAGATGCTCAGCGAACGCGCCGACGAGCTCGAAGAGGACCTCGCCCCGCTGCGCGAGCAGCAGCAGACCCTCCAAGCCCGCGCGAGCGACCTGCGCGGCCAGCACCGCGCCCTGCGCCCCTCCCTGGGCGCGCTGGAAGAACAGGACGAGGCGCGCGTGCAGGGCCTGCGCGACCAGGGCGAAGCCGACCGTCAGGAACGCGCGCAGCTCGCCGGGAACCTCGACGCGCGTACCATCCGCGAGTACGACATGATACGCCGCGCCAAGAAGGGCCTCGGCGTCGTGGAGATCAAGGCCGGACGGTGCAGCGGCTGCAACGTGAATCTCCCCGTGAATGTCCAGCAGAAAGCCGCGCAGGGCAAACTGCCCCCCGTGAAGTGCCCCAGCTGCGGACGATTCCTGATCCGCCTCGACCTCGCGTAAACCGGAATCGTTTGAACCCCACCCCGCCATGTGGCGACAGGTGGGGTTTTGTCATGAGTAATCTATGCTTCAGGCATGTCCATTGAACAATTCCAGGGAATGAAGGCCCAGGGAGCCGATCCGCTGGAAGTAGCGCGAGCAGCTCAGGCTCAGGGGGCAGGGCCGATCGAGATCATCCGCCTTCTCCGGTCCCTGTTTGAGCTGCCCTTCGTGGACGCGAAGGATCTGGCGACCAGGGCGGTGTATGACATGACGCTGGATCAGTACCAGCAGGAGTTCATCGTGCCGCTCCTGGAGGAAGTGGAGCGGGAAGGTTTCTAGAACTCGTCGCGTTCGAACACCGTCTGGATCTGCTCGCGCGTGAGGCCCTGGCCGAGCAGGATCAGCAGCAGCAGCCGGGCCTTGTGGGCGTTCAGGAAACTGGCGGGAATCGCGCCCGCCTCGACGAGGGTGGCGCCGCCGCCCGCGTAGCCGTACACGGGCAGGACGGGCCCGGCGTGGGTGCGGGTGGCGATCACGACGGGCTTTTCGGTGCCCTGGATGAGCGGGAGGAGTTCGGCGGGGAGGTTCCCGGTGCCGAGCGCGGCGATGACCAGCCCGTCGGCCCGCTCGGCGGCCTCGGCGTACCCTTCGCCGGTCCAGCCGGCGTAGGCGTAGAGGATCTCCACGCGGGCGCGCAGGTGCGTGGGGTGGTACGTGGCGCGCGGTTCCGGCATGGCGAAGTAGTGCAGGCGCGGCGTGTGCCCCTCGCGGTCGATGCGGCCGATGGGGCCGGGGTATCCGCCGAAGGCGTCCACGGCGGTCGTGTGGATCTTCGTGACGGTCCGCGCGTCGAAGATGTCCCCGCCGATCACGACCAGCGGACCCCGCCCGGGACTGTGGGGGTGCAGGGCGACGTGCGCGGCGTCCAGCAGGTTGGCGGGGCCGTCCCAGCTGATCTCCTCGGCGTGGCGCATGCTGCCGGTCAGGACGACCGGGACCTTCACGTCCAGCATCAGGTGCAGCGCGAACGCCGTTTCCTCCAGGGTGTCGGTGCCGTGCGTGACGACCACGCCGTCGTGCGTGGGGGCCAGTTCGCGGATCAGGGCCGCCAGCTGCCCCATGTGCCCGGGCGTCATGTGCGGGCTGGGCAGGCTGAACGGTTGCGCCTCGGTGACCTGCACCTGTTCCAGGCCGGGCAGGGTGGGGGGCGTCTGGGGGGTGAGACCGCGCCCGTCGGGACTGGGGCGGCTGGCGATCGTGCCGCCCGTGTGGATCAGTGCCAGTCGGGGCGCGCGGGCGGGCGGGGTGGCGTCACTGGGCATCACTGGCATGGTAGTCGCGGCGGCGGGGGGCCGCAGCCAGGGGTCTAGGGTCGAGGGGCCCGGGGGCGGGAGTGGCCCGCTGTGCCGGACGGCCTGCCGGGGAGGTTGGCACGGCGCTTCGACCCTCAGACTGTTATAAGGATTCCGTTTGTTTCGTTGACAGACTGGAAGACCACAAATCTGTCAACTCCACGCCCGGAACCCGCTTCTCTCCTCCTCGCTCCGCTCGGGTTGAAAGATTTTGCAAACCTTTCAACCGGAGTCCGTATTAGACCCCGCGAAACGACAGCGCCCGCCAGCACCGGGGGTCTGGCGGGTCGGTCGTGAGGGGTCAGCGGCGCAGACGCTGCCAGACGAAGGTCACGGCGAACACGGCGGCGGTCAGGGGCAGTTCGGCCAACAGCGCGTCCGGGATGGGCGTGGCGGCCTGGGTGCGCTGCCACAGCCCGGCACCCAGCCACAGCAGCGCGGCCAGGGTGGGAATCAGGAAGCGGCTGCGGCGCGGACCGGCAGGCGGCGCGGGCTGGTCGGGCAAGGTCAGCTGCGCGCGGCGTCGATCAGGGCCTGCGCGCCGCGGTCGAGCATGTCGGTGGCCAGTTCGGCGCCCAGGTCGGCGCATTCGCTGGGGTCACCCTGCGTGGTGGCGCGGATGACGTGCCCGCCGTCCAGCGCGCCCACCCAGCCTTCCAGGGTCAGCAGGCCGCCCTTGACGGTGGCGTGCGCGCCGACCGGTGCCATGCAGCCCGCGCCGAGGCCCGCGAGGAATTCGCGTTCGGCGGTGATGCGGTCGTCGGTGGTGTGGTCGTGGATGGCGTACGCGACCTCGATGGTCAGGTCGTCGTCGGCGCGGGTTTCCAGCGCCAGGGCGCCCTGGCCGGGGGCGGGCAGCATGATGTCGGGTTCGACGAACTCGTCGATGCGGTGGCGCATCTCGGTGCGGATCAGTCCGGCGGCGGCCAGGATGATCGCGTCGTACTCGTTCCCGGCCAGCGCGGCGAGGCGCGTGTCGATGTTGCCGCGCAGGTCGATGACCTGCAGGTCCGGGCGGTAGGCGCGCAGGAACGCCTTACGGCGCACGCTGCTGGTGCCCACGCGGGCGCCCTGCGGCAGGTCCGCGAGGCGTTTCATGCCTTCCTTGCCGATCAGCACGTCCCGCGCGTCCACGCGGCGGGGAATGGAGCTGACCTCCAGGCCCTCGGGCTGCTCGGTGGGCAGGTCCTTCAGGGAATGCACCGCGATGTCGATCCGCTTGGCGAGCAGGGCGTCCTCGATTTCCTTGACCCAGAAGCCCTTGTCGCCCTTCTGCGCCATGGCCTCCAGGCTGCCGCGGTTGCGGTCGCCCTTCGTGCTGATGGTCTGAATGCGGAAGTCCGTGTCCGGCCATTCCTCTTTCAGGCGAGCCACCACCCACTGGGTCTGTGCAAGCGCAAGAGTGCTGCCGCGCGTTCCTACCGTCACCATCCGCATAACCCGCGCATTATACGCGCCGCAACCCGGGCGCGCACGCGCGCTTCGGGACGCGGGTCAGAATGTGAAGGATCATGATACGGATTCCGTCTGTTTCGTTTACCGCCCGGACAGGACACCGGGCGGCTCACTGCACGCCCGGAACCCGCTCGACTCCTGCTCTCTTCGCTCGGGTGGATGTGGCGCTGCGCCCCACGCCACCGGAGGCCGTATGACAGGCTTTCCGGACGGATTCGTGTGGGGCGTGGCGACATCGGCGTACCAGATCGAGGGCGCGGCGCGTGAGGACGGGCGGGGCGCGAGCGTGTGGGACACGTTCAGTCACACGCCGGGGCGGGTGCGGGGCGGCGCGACCGGGGACGTGACCTGCGACCACTACCACCGCTGGCCGGGGGACGTGGCGCTGCTGCGCGAGCTGGGCGCAGGTGCGTACCGCTTCAGCGTGGCGTGGCCGCGCGTGCAGCCCGGCGGGCGCGGGCGGGTGAACGCGGCGGGACTGGCCTTCTGCGACCGGCTGATGGACGGGCTGCTGGGCGCGGGCGTGCAGCCGTGGGTGACGCTGCACCACTGGGACCTGCCGCAGGAGCTGGAGGACGCGGGCGGCTGGCTGAGCCGCGACACGGCGCACCGGTTCGAGGAGTACGCGTTCCTGGTCGGGGAGCGGCTGGCGGACCGCGCGGCGGCGTTCATGACGCTGAACGCGCCGTCCGTGGTGATGCTGCGGGGGTACGCGCACGGCACGCACGCGCCGGGGCGGACGCTGGGCCTGGGGGCGTTCCCGGCCGCGCACCATCAGCTGCTGGGGCATGGGCTGGCGGCGCGGGCGCTGCGGGAGGCGGGCGCGCGGCAGGTGGGCATCGCGAACACGTACGCCCCGGCGTGGCCTGCCACGGACCGTGACGCGGACGTGCAGGCGGCGGGCCTGATGGACGCGCTGCGCCACCACCTGTTCACCGATCCCCTGCTGCGCGCCGCGTACCCCGCGCCCGTGCTGGACCTGCTGCGCGAGCACGCCCCGCAGCTGCTGGAGGCCGTGCGCCCCGGCGACCTGGACGTGATCGCCGCGCCGCTGGATTTTCTGGGCGTGAACGATGACCAGCCGGACTGGGTGCGGGCCGATCCGAGCCGTCCCTTCGGCGTGGCGCCGGAACCCGCCCCGACGGGGGTGGCCGGACCTGAGGCCCTCACACAGACGCTGCTGGACCTGAAAGACCGCTACGGGGACGCCTGCCCGCCGCTGGTCGTCACGGGCAGCGGCTGCTCCCTGCCCGACGTGCCGGACGCGGACGGGCGGGTGCGGGACGCGGCGCGCATCCGCTCCCTGGAGGCGCACATCGAGGCTACCCGATTGGCGGTCCAGAAAGGTGCGCCGGTCAGCGGCTATCTTGCCTGGACTCTCATGGACAATTTTCAGTGGGCGGACGGCTTCGACCAGCGTTTCGGGCTGGTGCACGTGGACTTCGGGACGCAGATGCGGACCCGCAAGGACAGCTTTTCCTGGTATCAGGCGTGGCTGCGGGAGCAGGCGTGAGTGTCGCCGCGCCCGTGTCGTGGCGGTTCATGCTGCCGTACACCCTGGCGACCCTGGCGATGTGGATGGCCTTCAACGCGCCCGGTCAGGTGCTGATCGGGCAGCAGCTCATCACGCTGGACGAGGCGAACAAGGAGGCGAATCTCGCGCTGATCCTGGGCGTGGGGGCGCTGATCAGCCTGCTCGCCAACCCCATCTTCGGGGCGCTGAGTGACCGCGCCCGCGGACGTCTGGGCCGCCGCCGCCCGTACCTGATCGGCGGGGCCGTTGCCGCGACTGCCGGACTGCTGCTGCTGGGTGTGGGGGGCAGCGTGCCCGTGCTGGTCGCCGGGTGGGGCCTGACGCAGCTGGCCCTGAACGCCTATCAGGCCGCGCTGACCGCCGTCATTCCCGACCGCGTGCCGCCCAGCCAGCGCGCCACCGTCAGCGGCCTGGCGGGCCTGTCGCAGGTGCTCGGCACGATCCTCGGCGTGGGCCTCACCGGGCTGCTGCCCGTCATGCTCGCCAGGTACGCGCTGCTGGGCGCGCTGCTGCTCCTCGCCATGCTGGGCTTCGTCCTGACCAGCCGCGACCCGCAGGCGCCCACCACCCCGCCCGCGCCGCTGACCCTGGCGGGGTTCCTCAGCCCGCTGCGGCACCGGGACTTCGCGCTGGCGTGGCTCACGCGCGGCCTCGTGACGCTCGGGTACGCGCTGGGCACCACGTACCTGCTGTACTTCCTGCGCGACCGGGTCGGCCTGAACGACCCCGCCGCCGGGGTGTTCCAGGCGAACCTGGCCGCCGGGGGCGCGCTGCTGCTGACCGTCCTGCTGGGCGGCGTCCTCAGCGACCGCCTGGGGCGCCGCAAGGTGTTCGTGATCGGCTCCACCGTCGTCATCGCCGCCGGCCTCCTGACGCTGGCGCTGCTGCCCACGTGGCCCGGCACGCTCGCCGCCGCCGCGCTGATGGGCGCAGGCTTCGGGGTGTACCTCGCCGTGGACGTCGCCCTGATCACCGAGGTGCTGCCCAGCGCGCACGACAGCGCCCGCGACCTCGGCGTGATCAACGTCGCCCTGACCCTCCCACAGACCTTCGCGCCCGCCCTGTGCGCCCTGTTCGTCTCCAGACTCGGCGGGTACACGCCCCTCTTCCTGGCGGCGGCCGTCATCACCCTCGTCAGCGCCGCGCTCGTGCAGGGCATCCGCGGCGTGCGCTGACGCACCCGGGCCGCCCCTGCCGCGCAATTGGTGAAAGGTCACGGCCCGGCCGCGCGCCGCGGCGTACCGTCAGCGCATGACCATGCATGCCTTCACGGCCACCCAGCCCGGTGAACCCCTGACCCTGCAGTGGACGCCCGTGCCCACCCCGGCGCCCGGCCCGGGCGAGATCCGCGTGCGGCTGGCGGCCGTGACCGTCAACCCGGTGGATTTCAAGCTGCTGCGTGGTGGGCATCCCGCCTGGACGTACCCGCACGTGCCCGGCGTGGACGGCGCCGGGACCGTCGAGGCGGTCGGCCCGGGCGTGGAGACCCTGCGGCCCGGGGACCGCGTGGCGATGCACGTGGACCTCACGCGGCCCGGCGTGTTCGCCGAGGCGGTCGTCACGAGCGCCCACACGGTCGCGCGCGTGCCCGACGGGGTGCCGCTGACGGTCGCGGCGGCGCTGCCCTGCGCGGGCATGACCGCGTACCAGAGCCTCGACCGTCGGCTGGGCGTGCGGCCCGGCCTGTGGCAGCCCGGCGACTGGGTGCTCGTGAACGGCGCGAGCGGCGGGGTGGGCGGGTACGCCACGCAGCTCGCGCGGCGGGCGGGGGCGCGCGTGATCGGCGTGGCGTCCACCGCGAACCACGCGTACCTGCGGAGGCTGGGGGCCGAGGTGACCCTGGATTACCGCTCGGGGGATCTGGCCGCGCAGGTGCGCGAGGTGACGGGCGGGGCGGGCGTGCCGGCGGTGGTCGAGACGGCCGGGCAGGCGACGGCGCTGCTGGACGCCGTCGCGTTCGGTGGGGGCATGGCGTGCGTGCTGGGCCTGCCGGACCTGCCCACCTACCGCGCGCATCCGGCGAAGATCAGCGTGCATCCGATCGCGCTGGGCGCCGCGCATGCCAGTGGCGACCGCCGCGCGCAGGAGGATCTGGGCGTCATGCTGGGCGACCTGCTGGCGCTCGTCCTGAACGGCGAGCTCGATCCGCTGGTGACGGACGTCCGGGAGCGGGAGGCGCTGCCCGCGACCCTGGCGGAACTCTCGGCGGAGGGCGTGCGCGGCAAGCTGGTGGTCCGCATGAGCGGCGAGGACTGAACCCCGGGCAACCGGTCAGAGGGAGGGGAGCACGTACATGATGCGCTCCCCTCTCCCGTGGTGGCGTGGTTCAGTCGGCGGCGTGCAGGGCCGGGGCGTGGCGGTCGAGGCGGGCGCTGAGCAGGGTCAGGAGCAGGCCGCCCGCGACGAACAGCGCGCCGATCCAGGGGGTGGCGGCCAGACCCAGGGCGCTGCTGACGACCAGCCCGCCGATGAAGGCACCCGCGGCGATGCCGAGGTTGAACGCGGCGATGTTCAGGGCGCTGGCGACGTCCACGCCGCCGGGAGTGAAGCGCTGCGCGAGCTGCACGACGTACACCTGCAGGCCCGGGACGTTCGCGAAGGCCAGGGCGCCCATCAGGAACAGGGTGATCACGGCAAGGACGGGGTGCGGGGCGGTGAAGGTGAAGGCGAGCAGCACGAGCGCCTGCGCGAGGAACAGCGTGGTCAGCGCCCGGACGGGGTCGCGGTCGGCCATCTTTCCGCCGATGACGTTGCCGGCGGCGATGGCGACGCCGTACACGAGCAGCAGGACGCTGACCATGTTCGCGCTGAAGCCGGTGATGGTTTCCAGGACGCTGCCGAGGTACGTGAAGGTGACGAAGGTGCCGCCGTACCCGAGGGCGGTCATGGCGAACACGAGCAGCAGGCGGGGGTGGACGAGCACGCGGGCCTGCTGGGCCAGGGTCGTGACGTCCCCACGGGGGAGGGTGCGGGGGAGCAGGGCGGCGGTGGCGATCAGGGAGACGACGCCCAGGGCGGTGATGATCCAGAAGGTGGCGCGCCAGCCGAGTTCCTGGCCGACCCAGGTGCCGGCGGGGACGCCGATGGCGGTGGCGAGGGTCAGGCCCGCGAACATGGTGGCGATGGCGCTGGCGCGTTTTTCGGGGGCGACGAGGCCGGCGGCGATGGTGCTGCCGACGCTGAAGAACACGCCGTGGGCCAGGGCGCTGAGGATGCGGGCGGTCATCAGGAGGGCGTAGGAGCCGGACAGGGCGGCGGCGACGTTGGCGGCGGTGAAGAGGACCATCAGGCCGAGGAGCAGGTGTCGCCGGGGGAGGTGGCCGGTGAGGGCGGTGAGGATGGGCGCGCCGAGGGCGACGCCCAGGGCGTAGCCGCTGACGAGGAGTCCGGCGCTGGGGACGCTGACGCCGAGGTCGGCGGCGATAGTGTTGAGCAGGCCGACGATGACGAATTCGGTGGTTCCGATGGCGAAGGCGCTGATGGCCAGGGCGAGCAGGGCTGGGGGCATGGGTGGAATCTCCTGGAATGGGGGGCGGCGCAGTGGGACACGTCACCCCCTGCTATAATGTTTGCACAAGCAATGCTTGCGTCTGCAAGTAAATTAGACTTGAACCTCTCCCCTGTCAACCCCCACCCTGGAGACCCATGACCACCAACCTCGAAACCCGCTGGCAGACCCTCGACCACGAGTGGCAGACCGTCAGCCGCGCCCTGGAACACGCCCTGAACACCCACCACGACCTCAGCCTCAGCGAGTACCGCGTCCTCGCCGCGCTGGAAGCCAAACACGACCACCACCACCGCATGCAGGTCCTCGCCGATCTGGCCGGGCTCTCCCAGAGCGCCACCACCCGCCTCGTCGCCCGGCTTGAGGCGCAGGACTGCGGCCTGCTCGCCCGTTACATGTGCCCCACCGACCGGCGCGGCGTGTACACCGAGATCACCCCCACCGGCCTCGCCAAGCTCACCCGCGCCCGCCAGACCGTTCAGGACACCCTCGCCGGGCTCTGGACCGGCCGCGACACCCCCACCCCGGCCTGACCCCCACCTCTGCCCCGTCCCGCACTGCCAGCCCCATGCGCCACTCGGCGGATGCGCTTCCAGCGCCGGGTCGCTAGCCTGAGAGGATGTCGTCTTCTGCCGCCGTGTCTCCCTCCGTGCCACCCGACGCTCCGCCGCGGAGCGCGCTGGGGGTGCTGGGCACGTACCTGGGGCCGCTGCGGTGGCAGGTGGCGGCGCTGGCGGCGCTGCTGCTGACCGGCACGGGCCTGAACCTGCTGCTGCCGCAGCTGCTGCAACAGTTCGTCGACAACGCCAAGCAGGGCGCGGGCGCGGACGTCGCGGGGCTGGTGCGGCTGGCGGGCCTGTACATCCTGCTCGCGGTGGGCGTGCAGCTCATGACCGCCGGGGCGACGTACGTGGGCGCGCGGGTCGGCTGGACCGCCACGAACCGCCTGCGCGCCGACCTGATGGCGCACCTGCTGTCGCTGGACATGCGCGAGCACAAGGAGCGCACGCCGGGCGAGATGATCGAGCGGATCGACGGGGACGTGACGGCCCTGAGCAATTTCTTCTCTCAGTTCGCGGTGCGGGTGTTCGGCGCGGCGCTGCTGCTGACCGGCGCGCTGGTGATGTTCTTCCGGGAGGACTGGCGGATCGGGCTGGGCGTGACCGTGTTCACGGCCATCACGCTGACCGCGATGAACCGCGTGCGGAAACTGGGCGTGGAACCCACCCGCCTGGAACGCGAGGCGAGCGCGCGGCTGTTCGGTTTCGTCGAGGAGCGACTGGCGGGCCTGGAGGACGTGCGCAGCCTGGGCGCGGGTGGGCACCACCTGCGGCGCTTCCTGGACGTGCAGCGGACCTTCTTCACGCGCTCCATCAATTCCTGGCGGCGGCGCAGCGTGGTGTGGCAGCTGAGCATGGCGCTGTTCGCGGTCGGGTACGTGGGCGTGCTGGGCGCAGCGGTCGGCCTTTACGCGGGCGGCGCGATCACGCTGGGCACGGCGTTCCTGCTGTACCAGTACATGACGCTGGTGGAGGAACCCATCGATCAGCTCACGCAGCAGCTTCAGGACCTGCAGAAGGCCGGGGCGAGCCTGGGGCGCGTGTCGGAACTGCTCGCGCTGCGCAGCGCCGTCCGCGGGGGCGAGACGCCCCTCCCGGCGGGGCCGCTGCCGCTGGCGTTCCGGGACGTGACGTTCAGCTACGCCCCCGAGGACCCGCAGGCGCGCGGCGTGCTGCGGGGCGTGAGCTTCGACCTGCCCGCCGGGCAGACCGTGGGCCTGCTGGGCCGCACCGGCAGCGGCAAGACCACACTCACCCGCCTGATCTCGCGGCTGTACGACGCGACGCAGGGCGAGATCCTGCTGGGCGGCGTGAACGTGCAGGCCACCCCCCTGCACGACCTGCGCTCCCGCGTGGCGGTCGTCACGCAGGACGTGCAGCTGTTCCAGGCGAGCGTCCGCGACAACCTCAGCTTCTTCGACCCGCACGTCACCGACGCGCAGGTGGAGGCCGCGCTGCACGAGGTCGGCCTGAGCGCCTGGCTGGCCCGCCTGCCCGACGGCGTCCGCACGCCGCTGCCCACCGGGAGCCTGTCTGCCGGGGAGGCGCAACTCCTGGCGTTCGCGCGCGTCATGCTGCGCGACCCCAGCCTGATCATCCTGGATGAACCCAGCAGCCGCCTCGACCCCGCCACCGAGGCCCTGCTAACCGCCGCCATGACCCGCCTGCTGTCGGGCCGTACCGCGATCATCATCGCGCACCGCCTCGACACCGTCGCCCGCGCCGACCGCATCCTGGTCCTCGGCGACGGCGAGGTGCTGGAGGACGGCCGCCGCGACGACCTCGCCCGCGACCCCCGCAGTCACTACGCCGCCCTGCTGCGCGCCGGACAGCTGAACGAACACGACGGAGTGCTGGCATGAGGCGGGGAGTAGGGAGTGGAAAGTGGGCAGTGGGACCACATCACACCCCTCTCTTCGTTCCACTCACCACTGTCCACTCACCACTTTCTGGAGTCCGACCATGACCACCTCTCCTCTCCCCCAGCCGCCCGTGCCCGTGAAGGAACGGACGTTCGCGCTGTCGAAGGAACTGTTCCGCTACAAGCCGGGGCTGTTCGCGTTCAACCTGTTCATGTGGGGCATGGTGCACGCCAGCCCGGCGCTGCTGACCCTGGCGGTCAGCGGCGTGTTCCGGGCGCTGGAGCAGGCCGACGGCCTGAAGACCGGCGGGCAGCCCATCAACCCAGCGATTGCGGCGGCGTGGGTATCGGTGGCGTGGTTCGCGTTCGTGCGCCTGAGCCGCTTCGGGATCTTCTACGGCGCGTTCCGCGCGTGGATCGAGCTGTGGTACACCCTGGACGCCCTGGTGCGCCGCAACCTCCTGAGCTACCTGCTCACCGCCCGCCGCTCCCGGCGCCTGCCGGACACGCCCGCCGAGGCGGTCAGCCGCTTCCGGGACGACGTGGACGACGTCGCCGGGTACACCGAGGTGTGGGTGGACGGCGCGGGCTTCGTGCTGTACTCCCTGGTGGCGATCACGCTGATGGCCCGCGTGGACCCGCTGATCACGGCGCTGGTGTGCACGCCGCTGCTGCTGATGGTGGTGTTCGTGCAGCGCCTGTCCCCCACCATCCGCACCTACCGCCGCCGCATGCGCGAGGCGACCGCCCGCGTCACGGACTTCATCGGCGAGACCTTCGGCGCCGTGAGCGCCGTGAAACTCGCCGCGCGTGAAGGCGGCATGGTCACGCACCTGCGCGCCCTGGGCGAAACGCGCCGCCACGCCGCCCTGCGGGACGTGCTGCTGACCGAACTGATCCGCGGCGTGAACACGAACATGGTGAACCTCGCCGTGGGGCTCGTGCTGCTGCTCGGCGCGAACAAGGTGCGCGGCGGCACGCTGGACGTCGCGGACTTCGTGCTGTTCATCGGCCTGCTGCCCCGCCTGACCGGCAGCATGGGCTTCTTCGGGGACGCCATCGCCCGCCACCGCCGCACGGGCGTCAGCTATGACCGCATGACCCGCCTGCTGCAGGACGCGCCGGACACCACCATCGTCGAGCACCACGACGCGTACCTGAACCGCGAGGCGCCCGCCGCGCCCCCTGCCCCCGCCGCGATTCCCCTGCGCGAGCTGCACGTGGACGGCCTGACCGCCCTGCACCCCAGCGGCCTGGGTGTGAGTGAGGCGAGCTTCAGCGTGGGGCGCGGCGAGTTCGTGGTGGTCACCGGGCGCATCGGCAGCGGCAAGAGCACCCTGCTGCGCGCCGTGCTGGGCCTGATCCCCACGCAGTCCGGTAGCGTCCAGTGGAACGGCGAGACGCTGGACGACCCCGCCTCGTTCCTCGTGCCCCCCCGCAGCGCGTACACCGCTCAGCTACCCAACCTCTTCAGCGACACCCTGCGCGAGAACATCACCAGCGGCGCCGACGAGGCGCACCTCAGCGGCGCCGTGCAGCTCGCCGTCCTCGAACCCGACCTGCACGCCCTGAGCGGCGGCCTCGACACCCCCGTCGGCGCGCGCGGCGTGAAACTCAGCGGCGGGCAGATCCAGCGCGCCGCCGTCGCCCGCATGCTCGCCCGCCCCGCCGACCTCCTCGTGTTCGACGACGTCAGCAGCGCCCTCGACGCCCGCACCGAGGCGCAACTCTGGCAGGGCCTCGCCCAGACCGACGCCACCTGCCTCGTCGTCAGCCACCGCCGCGCCGCCCTCCTGCGCGCCGACCGCATCCTCCTGATGGAAAACGGCCGCATCACCGACGAAGGCACCCTGCCCGACCTGCTCGAACGCAGCGACGAGATGCGCGCCCTCTGGGCCGAACAGGACGCTTAACGGGGCTGTGGGGTGTGGGCATGAGCGCCGCAGATGACCTGCTGGACGTGTTCCAGAGCTTCTGCACCGAGTGGGGATTCAAGGTCATCTCACCCGGTGAAGCGGTGCGGGACATCTCGCACGGACGCCAGCGGCTGCACCTGGATGTGCAGCCCCGCCAGTCCTTCTGGCGGGTGAGCCTGATCGCCCGCACCTCGTTTCTTGTCGAGCCGGACGTAGAGGAATACGCCTGCTCCTTCAGGACCTCGGCGCATTTCCTGAATCTGTCTTGGCCTCTCGCCTGGGAACTGACCGGCCCGGCCTCACTGCCCCGCGTGCGCGAGGGAATACAGCGCGCCTACGCTGAGGAACTCGGCCCATTCCTGGAGCAGACCCGCACCCCGGACGGCCTGCTGCGCTGGCTGCGACAGGAGGACGCCCCTCTGCGTCTGATCTCGCCGTCCATCACCCAGCCGCTCCGGCGGGGGCTGTGGCTGACCGACCACCTGCCCGTGCAGGAGCGGGCAGCCGTGCAGCACGACCTGCGGGAAAGGATCATCCTGATCCGGCAGGTGATGAACCGCAACAGCTGAAGTGGGCCTCCCGGTCATCCAGGGGCCCACGCTGACCTCCGCGTTCAGCGGTCGGTGGTGATGGTGTACGTGCCGTCGCCGCTGCCCTGGACGGTGACGGTGCCCTGGCGGTCAGTGCGGTACACGCGCGCTCCGGCCTGCTTGTAGAGGTTCAGGGCACTCTTGGTGGGGTGGCCGTAGGTGTTGGAGGCGCCGACGCTGATGACGACGTTCTGGGGGCGGACGTACGCGAGCCACGCGGCGCTGTCGCCGTTCGCGGCGCCGTGGTGGATGCTCTTGTACACCTGGAAGGGACCCCTCAGGTCCTCGCGTTCCTGTGCGAGCCAGCCTTCGGTTTCCGGGGTTTCGCTGTCGCCGGTCATCAGGGCGCGGAAGGACCCGAACTGCAGGGCGACGCCGACGCTGTTCTCGTTCTGGTCGTCGCCCATGCCGGGGGGTGGGGCGATCACGCGGAGTTTCACGCTGCCGAGGTTCACGGTCTGATTGCTGGCTTTCGTGAAGGTACTTCCGACGTCCTGGAGGGCCTTGACCAGGCGGTCCCAGGTCTGGGTGGTGCCGCCCAGGCCGTTGTTGATGAACACGCGTGGTTTCAGCGTGGCGGCGGGCACGAGGCCCGCGATGTGGTCGGCGTCGGCGTGCGAGGCGACCATCAGGTCGAGGGCCGTGAGGTTCAGTTCGTCGATGTAGTCGCGCAGGCGCTCGCTGCTGCGGCCCCCGTCGATCAGGGCGGTCTTGCCTTCGGGGCTCTGGATGAGGATCGCGTCGCCCTGCCCGATGTCGAGGAAGCGGATGGTGACCTGTCCGGCGGGGCCGGTGGGTCTGGTGTCGCCGCCATCCTGGCCGCCCTGTTTCATCCAGCCGCACGCGGCGAGACTGGCGGTGCCGATCAGCACGAGGACGCCCAGCAGGTCTGACGGGCTGGGGCCCTTGCGGGCGGCGGATTTCCCCTTCGCGCGGCCGCGGGGTGGGGCTTTCGGGGAGGCTTTGGTGGTGGCTTCAGGCGTTCTGGCAGGGGTCTTGCGGGCGGGCGCAGCCTTTTTCGGGGCGGCCTTCCTGGGCGCGGGAACCTTCTTCGGGCCGGTCACAGGTCGATCTCTCCCTGGTCGTTGGTGGGTGGGCCCTGGCGGGCGTTCAGGGCGTCCAGTTGGGCCTGGGCCTGCGCGCGCCGCTCGCGCGTCTCGCGGGGCAGCGCGCGGAAACTCACGCCGTCCGGGCCGTCCTGCACGGCCAGCAGGTCACCCTCGCGCACGCCGTCCGGGAGGTGACGGGCGGGGACGTCCACGGTCTCGCCGTCCGGGCGTTCCAGCCGCGCGACCGGGCCGCGCGGAGTGTCCTCCAGCGCGTCGACCGTCCAGCGTTCTGGCGTGGGTGTGGCCGGGGCGTCCGTCCCGCCGGGGCGTTCTGCTCCGGGACGATGATCTTCTGCGCTCATGTCCTCAGCGTAACCCATGGGGGGCAATCCGCGCCGGTCCGTCACGCGACATCCTCCGGCGAGACGACCAGATGCGCGCGGGCCCGTTTCGCGGCGTACATGTGCCGGTCGGCGCGCCGCACCCACTCGGTCAGCGGCTCCCCCACGTGGCGCGCGGCCAGCCCCACGTTCACGAACGGCGACGCGGGCAGCGCCCGGCCCGCCAGACCGTCCAGCCCCGCGCGCAGCAGCGCCGCCGCCCGCTCGGGGCCGCACGGCAGCAGCAGCGCGAACTCGTCCCCGCCCAGCCGGAACGCCTCGCCCCGCGTGGCGGTCAGGTCCAGCAGCGCCTCCCCGATCCCGCGCAGGACCACGTCGCCCGCCGCGTGCCCCAGGTCGTCGTTGATGCGTTTGAATTCCTGCACGTCCAGCACGGCCAGCGTCCACTCGCCGGCCGCGTGCCCCGCCGCCTCGCCCCGCAGCGCGAACTGGCGGCGGTTGAACAGCCCGGTCAGCGGGTCGGTGTTCGCCTCTCGTTCGAGCTGCTCGTGCAGCGCCGCGTTCTCCATCACGATGCCCAGCTGCACGCCCAGCAGTTCCAGAAATTCCAGGTCCTCGGGCGTGAACGCGTTCAGCGCGTAGCTCTGCACGGACAGCACGCCCAGCGTCTCCCCGCCAGCACGCAGCGGGACACCCATCCAGGACATGGTGTGCGGCAGGTCCGGGCGGTAGTGGACGCGCACGACCGTCAGGCCCTCACGGTCCAGGTACGCGGGCAGGTCGTTCTCCAGGCGCACGCGGTCCATCACGACCCGTTCCAGCAGTCCGTCGCGGCGCGGCCCGAGCCACTGCTCGGCGATGACGTCGCCCTCCAGGGTCTGCAGAGCCCAGCCGCCCTCAGGCGTGCACCGCGCGAGGAGCGTGATGGGCGAGGCGAACAGCGCCTGCACCTCATGGTGCATGGTGCGCAGCAGGTCCTCGGTGCGGACATGACGGGAGAGCGACGCGATCACCTGCACCAGGGATCGGTACCGGGCGATCTGCCGCTGCGCGTCGGCGTGTTCCGTGGTCACCTTGCTCCGGATTGTGCCATATCGAATCTTTCGGTCCCGTCACAGCGCGGCGGAGACCCGGCGGCCGCGTGAAGCGCGGATTGAGGATCGGGGACATTCCCGCGCCGGGGCCGGGCGTATCCTGCCCGTATGAACTGGCTCTCCGACCCGGCGCTCGCGCCCATCGCCCAGAAGGTCGAATCGGGGCAGCGCCTGAACTTCGAAGAAGGCATGCAGCTGTTCAGAACCCGGGACCTGAACACCCTGATGCGCCTCGCGAACCTCCGCAAGACGGCGCTGCATGGCGACAAGGTGTACTTCGTGCACTCCATGCGCCTGGAGTTCACGAACATCTGCTACGTGGGCTGCACGTTCTGCGCGTTCGCCGCGCACAAGAACGAGGCCCGCGCCTGGGACTACAGCCCCGAGGAGGTCGTGGCGCAGGTGGGCCGCCGTTACCTGCCCGGCATCACGGAGCTGCACATGAGCAGCGGACACCACCCGAACCACAAGTGGGACTACTACCCCGCCATGGTCCGTGCGCTGCGCGAAGCGTACCCGGACTTGCAGGTGAAGGCCTTCACCGCCGCCGAGATCGAGCACCTGAGCCGGATCAGCAAGAAGCCCACCCTGGACGTCCTGCGCGAACTCCAGGCAGCGGGCCTGAGCGCCATGCCGGGCGGCGGCGCCGAGATCTTCGCCGACCGCGTGCGCAAACAGGTCGCGAAGAACAAGGTCAAGGCCGAGAAGTGGCTGCAGATCCACAGCGAGGCGCACTCCCTGGGCATGCGCACGAACGCCACCATGCTGTACGGCCACATCGAGACGCTGGAAGAACGCCTGGATCACATGCACCGCCTGCGCGAATTGCAGGACGACTCCCTGGCCCGCTACGGCGGCGGATTCCACGCGTTCATCCCGCTGGCGTTCCAGCCACTGGGCAACACCCTGGCGCAGAACCTCGGGAAGACCGAGTACACCACCGGCCTGGACGACCTGCGCAACCTCGCCGTGGCGCGCATCTACCTGGATAACTTCCCGCACATCAAGGGTTACTGGGTGATGATCGGCTCCGAACTCACGCAGGTGAGCCTCGACTGGGGCGTATCGGACATCGACGGCACCATCCAGGAGGAACACATCGCGCACGCCGCCGGGGCGACCAGCCCCATGAAACTGAGCGAGCAGGGCATGATCAGCATGATCCAGCACGCCGGACGCCTCCCCGTGCTACGCGACGCGTACTACAACGAGCTGGAGACCTTCCCCGCGCAGCACGAGGCCGCCGACTGACATGCCGGACCTGGACGCCCTGCTGGCCCTGGACGACCGCTGGAATGCCGCGTACCACCACGGCGACCCGACCGCGCTGGAGGGCGTCCTGGCCGCCGACTGGCTGGGCTTCCTCCCGGACGGCAGGAGCATCAGCCGCGCCGACCTGATCACGCACTTCCCCGTAGACCCCGCCCCCACCCTGATGATCGAACGGCACGCCGCCCGCATCCACGGCGACACGGCCGTCACCCGCCTGACCCTCTACGAGGGCCCCAACCGCATCCAGTCCGTCCTGCGCGTCTACGCCCACGCAGACGGCCACTGGCAGGCGATCAGCGCACAGGTCGTGCCGTGAAGTACGGGCGGCGTGAATTGATCCAGTCGCATCTGGACGCCCGGCGATACATCAACGCCGCTGAGCCTCTGAGACTCGACGCCACGTCGTTCACGCGCGCCCTGCAACGGGCGTTCAGCGTCGACTTTAGGGAACTGTCAAATATTCCCCTCTCGTCGGACGCCTGGGCACCCGCCTACCTGTTTAATCTGACCAGGGAAGCCTTCCTCGCCCAAGACAGCGGTCTGCTCGAAAGTGGGCTGCTGGTCAAGAAGCTCGAAGGGCAGGGCCCGTCCGGCCACAGCCTGCTGGAATCCTTCGGAGAGCTGGGTCGAAAACGCGCAGCCGTGACAGCTCAGGCGCTCTCGCTCCTGCTGGACATCACGACGACCCTCTGGCCGGACAGTCCCACCCAGGTCACGTCCGACGATCTGCTTCGGTACGGGTTCGACGACCGGAATCGTCCCGACCCGATGGAGTACTGGTGATTCATGAGCTATAAGGCCGGTTGGATTCATTTCACGAATGTCGCGCCGATCCTCGATTCGCTGGTGCTGCCGCCGGGCGTGACGGCGATCACGGGCGTGCCGACGCAGATGAACGCGGCGCTGCTGTCGGGTCAGGTGGACATCGCGAACATCAGCGCGGTGGAGTTCATCCGGAACGCGGACGTGCTGGAGGCCCTGCCGGATTTCAGCGTGGCGGTGCTGGGGCCGGTGTACTCCGTGAACCTGTTCCACACGCGTCCGCTGGAGGACCTGCGGCGGGTGGCGCTGACGGCGCAGTCGGCGATGAGCGTGGCGCTGCTGGAGGTGCTGCTGCGGGAGCGTGGCCTGAACCCGACGCTGGAACGCGCGGAGGGCGAGGCGGAAACGCTGCTGGCGCAGGGCTTCGACGGGGTGCTGCGGATCGGGGACAGCGCGCTGCGCGAGTGGTACGGCGTGGTGGGGCCCCTGACGCCCGAGACGACCATGACCGGCCTCCCGCATGCGGCGCGGGGCATCACCGTGACGGACCTGGCGGAGGAGTGGTTCCGCCTGACCGGTCACCCGTTCACGTTCGCGGTGTGGGCGTACCGCAAGGACAATCCACCCCCACCCGAACTGGTGCAGGCCATGCGCGAGGCAAGACGCGACGGGATCGGGCACCTCGCTGCCGTCGCGGAGCGGCACGCGCGGAAACTGGGCCTGCCGGAACGCGTCGTGCAGCACTACCTGTGGAATTTCCGCTACCACCTCGAAGCGCCCGACCGCCTGGGCCTGCACGAGTTCGCCGCGAAAGCCGTGCCCGGTCACGCGCCCCTGACCTTCGGCCCCCGCCCCGGCGAGGAACGCACGCGGAGCGCAGCGGACTGAAGCGGAAGTGGGTTGGAGGAAGTGGGGAGTGGGTTGTGGGCTCTGGACTGTGAGGGACGGGCGCGGCCCGTTCACCCCTACCCGGCCTCCCCCCTCTGCTGCGCAGCTTTGCAAGGCAAGGGGGAGGAGCAAAAGCGAAGAGAGAAAAAGTCGATGAGCGGCGTGAAACGTTCCACCCGGCGCGTCACTGCTGACTGCCACGAGCCGTCGGACGCGCAGCGTCCGGGCCTTCCACCGAAGCGGAGGATGGCGTCGAGGCCGGATACGTCACCGCCCTACTCAAACCCGCCGCATCAGGAACAACTCTTGCCCAGTGCAACGCCGCTCCCCCTGCCCCTCTGCGGGAGGGGGCTGGGGGGTGGGGAGGCCCGCCGCAGGCGCCCATCGTCCAGACACCCAACTTGATTAACCGCAGAAAATACCTTTATTATAGAAAGCAGATGCCTCTGACCGACACCGAATCCGCCCTCCTCGCCCTGATCCGCGAGACGCCCCTGGCCACGCCGGAGGAACTGGCGCGCCGCCTGGGGTCCACGCGGGCGTCCGTGAACGTGCACGTGAGCAACCTGGTGCGTAAGGGCGCGCTGCTGGGCCGGGGTTATGTCCTGCCGGCGGAGTCCGGCCCGGGCCGCGTGGTGGTGGTGGGCGGCGCGAACGTGGACGTGAAGGCGCGCACCATCCAGACAGCCGTGCCCGGGACGAGTAATCCGGGTGTGACGGCGCAGGCGCCGGGGGGCGTGGCGCGGAATGTCGCGGAGAACCTGGCGCGGCTGGGCGTGCCCGCGTCGCTGGTGAGTGTGGTGGGCCGGGACGCGCTGGGGGACTGGCTCCTGCGCGAGACGGAGGCGGCGGGCGTGGATGTGCGGCCGGTGCTGCGCGCACCTGAGGTCTCGACGGGAACGTACACGGCGGTGCTGGACGCGAGTGGGGAGCTGCTGGTGGCGGTGGCGGCCATGGCGGCGGTGGAGGCCCTGACCCCGGCGGCGTTGCAGGAGCGGCGTGGGGTGCTGCGGGGTGCGGCGTGGGTGGTGGCGGACGGGAACCTGCCGGAGGCGTCGCTGGCGCATCTGCTGTCCCTGGCGGCCGAGGCGGGCGCGGCGGTGGTGTTCGAGCCGGTGAGCGTGCCGAAGGCGGCGCGACTGCGCTCGGCTCTGGCGGCGGGGCTGGTGCCGCAGGCGGTGACGCCGAACGTGCCGGAACTGGGCGCCCTGCTGGGCCGCGCGGTGCCGGACGAGCCGAGGGCGCTCCGGGCGGCGGCCGCCGAACTGCACGCGCAGGGGGTGCGGCTGGTGTGGGTGCGCCGGGGCGCGGCGGGCAGCCTGCTGTCCACGCCCGAGGAGGTCACCGAACTGGCCGCCCTGCCCGCCGAGGTGCGGGACGTGACCGGCGCGGGCGACGCGATGCTCGCGGCGTTCCTGGCGGCGCTGGCAGCGGGGCTGTCCCCGGCGGACGCGGCGCGCCGTGGGCACGCAGCGGCGGCGCTGACCGTGGAAAGCGACCACGCCGTCTCCCCCACCCTGACCCCGGCGGCCATACAGGCCCGCCTGGCGGGGGCCGCCACGACCGGCTAGCCGCCCCACCCCTGCAGCGTTTCACCCTCTCATTCCCCATCACTCCGGGCTGACTGCCCTTTCGAGGTTTCCCATGACTCACGACATCAACCCGACCGTTGCCGCCTACCTGGACATTCACCCCGAAGTCGCCGCCGCCCTGGCTGAGGGCCGCGCGGTGGTCGCGCTGGAGAGCACGATCATCAGCCACGGCATGCCGTTCCCGCAGAACGTGGAGATGGCGCGCGGCGTGGAGGACGTCGTGCGCGCGCACGGCGCGGTCCCCGCGACCATCGCGGTGCTGGGGGGCCGCCTGAAGGTGGGCCTCACGCCCGAGGAACTGCACCTCCTGGCGACCGACCCGGGCGTCGAGAAGATCAGCACCCGCGACCTGCCGGTAACGGTGGCGCTGGGCAGGCACGGCGCGACGACGGTGGCGAGCACCATGCGCGTGGCGGCGCTGGCGGGCATCCGCGTGTTCGCCACGGGCGGCACCGGCGGCGTGCACCGCGGCGCGGAGCGCAGCATGGACGTCAGCGCTGACCTGCTGGAGCTGGCACAGACGGACGTGTGCGTGGTCAGCGCAGGCGTGAAGAGCATCCTGGACATCGGCCTGACGCTGGAGGTCCTGGAGACGCACGGCATTCCGGCCCTGACGCTGGGCAGCGAGGAGTTCCCGGCGTTCTACTCCCGCCAGAGCGGCTTCAGGGCCCCCCTGACGGTCGCCACGCCCGAGGAAGCCGCGCGGGTCCTGAAGGCCAAGTGGGATCTGGGCGTGTCGGGCGGCGTGATGCTCGCCAACCCCATCCCCGAGAACGCCGAGATTCCCGCCGGGGAGATCACCCCGCAGATCGAGCAGGCGCTGCGCGACATGGACGCCCTGGGCCTGAAGGGCAAGGACACCACCCCGTACCTGCTGGGCCGCATGGTCGAGATCACTGGGGGCCGCAGCCTCGCCGCGAACATCGCCCTGGTGCGCCACAACGCCATGGTGGCCGCGCAGGTGGCCGTCGCGTACGCGCAGCTGGGCTGATAGTAAAAGGTTGATGGTTGATGGACGGGGACCTCCCCACTCCATCAACCATCAACTTTTTACTTTCAACCCTTACGCCGGTTGTGCGCTGCCCAGTTTGCGGCCTTCGCCATGCTCCTCGGCCTGCACGTCGGCGTTCACGGGCGGGAGCTGCTCGCCGTTGAGGACGCGGGTGAGGCGCTGCATATCGAGGGCGCGTTCGCTGCGGGCGACGACCAGGGTGGCGACGCCGTTGCCGATGATGTTGGTGATGGCGCGCCCTTCGCTCATGAAGCGGTCGATGCCGAGGATCAGGGCGAGGCCCGCGACCGGCACGCTGCCGAGTGCGGCGAGGGTCCCGGCGAGGACGACGAAGCCGCTGCCGGTGACGCCCGCCGCACCCTTGCTGGTCAGCAGGAGGATGCCCAGCAGGGCGACTTCCTGCGCGAAAGACAGGTTGGTGTTGGTGGCCTGGGCGATGAACACGGCGGCCATGGTCAGGTAGATGCTGGTGCCGTCGAGGTTGAACGAGTATCCGGTGGGGACGACGAGGCCGACGACGCTCTTGTTCGCGCCGGCGTGTTCGAGTTTGGCCATCAGGCGCGGCAGGGCGCTCTCGCTGGAACTGGTCCCCAGCACGAGCAGGAGTTCTTCCTTGATGTAGCGCAGGAATTTCAGGAGGCTGAATCCGGCCAGTCTGGCGATGACGTTCAGGATGACGAACACGAACAGCGCGCAGGTGACGTAGAAGGTGCCCATCAGGTACGCGAGCTGCTGGAGGCTGCCGACACCGTACTTGCCGATGGTGAAGGCCATCGCGCCGAACGCGCCGATCGGGGCGAGTTTCATGATGAAGCCCAGGATCTGGAACACCATGACGCTGACGGCGTCGATGCCCTTGAGGATGCGCTGGCCCAGGTCGCCCATGCGGATCAGGGCGAAGCCGCTGAGCAGCGCGATGAGCAGCACCTGCAGCAGGTCACCTTCGGTGAAGGCACTGACGAAGGTGGTGGGGATGACGTGCAGGATGAAATCCGCGACGGTCTGTTCCCCGGCGGCGTCGGTGTACTTGGTGATGGCGCTGGTGTCGAGGGTGGCAGGGTTGATGTTCATGCCGCGCCCGGGCCCGACGAGGTTCACGACGACCAGCCCGATCAGCAGGGCGGCGGTGGTGACGACCTCGAAGTACAGCAGGGCCTTGCCGCCCACCCGGCCGATCTTCTTGGTGTCACGCATGCTGGCGACGCCGCTGACGACCGTGCAGAAGA
Source organism: Deinococcus soli (ex Cha et al. 2016) (assembly GCF_001007995.1). NCBI lineage: Bacteria > Thermotogati > Deinococcota > Deinococci > Deinococcales > Deinococcaceae > Deinococcus > Deinococcus soli (ex Cha et al. 2016). Next base: position 1,596,640 of record NZ_CP011389.1, read on the forward strand.
TGATCGGGCCGATGACGACCTTGATCAGTTTGATGAAGCCGTCCCCGAGGGGTTTGAGGGCTTCCCCGACAGTGGGGAAGAAGTGGCCGACGAGCACGCCGATGACGATGGCGGTCAGCACCTGCACGTAGAGGCTGCGGAACAGTTTGGGCATGGGTGGGTCCTCCGGTGCGCCACAGGGGACGCGGGTGGGGGCGCGCGGGCCGGGGCGCGCCGTGAGGTGGGGGGTGGCCTGCGCGGATGCAGGTCGGGGCGGGAGTGTGGTGCCGCCCAGCATGCGCGTGCACGGAGATGCCTGTCCCCGACCAGGCGCGGCGGTCACCCGGGCCGCAGTGGCTGCGCGCCGTCCCAGTGAGCGCGGGGGGGCGTCGTGGCGGGCCGGGGATTCGTACACACGGTGAACACAAGGGCCGTGGGGGCGTGTGGCGGGCCTACACTGGGGGACCGTGGCGCTGCGCCTGCCCCTTCCGTCCCGCGTGCCGTCCCTGGCGCGCGAGGTAGCGCTGCCGCACACGCCGCGCCTGCTGCGGGTGGGTCCACGGCTGTTCCTGACGACGCTGGGCGCCTTTCTGGTGCTGGGCCTGCCGGTGGCGGGGCTGGTCAGTCAGGGCGTCTACGACGGCATTCACCGGTCGTTCGCGGAGCGGTCGCTGCGCGAGTCGCGGCTGGTGGCCGCCCTCCCGCCCGTGATGGCGGCCCTTTCCGGCAACGCGGCCGAGCGGGCGAACCTGAACGCCCTGATGAACCGCTACCGGGATCAGCTGGGCGCGGATTACGTGGTGGTCACCGACCGGGACGCGCGGCGCCTGACGCACCCGAACCCGGCGCAGGTGGGGCAGCGCATGCAGGGCGGGGACTTCACGGCGTTCCTGCGGGGCCGGAGCGTCACGGAGACGGTGCAGGGCACGCTGGGCCGCTCGGTGCGGTCGAAGGTGCCCATCGTGGACGGCGCCGGGCGGGTGCTGGGGCTGGCAAGCGTGGGCTTCCTGCTGCCCCGGCTGCGGGACGTGTTCCTGGACGTGCTGCGCGCGGGGCTGCCCTGGTACCTGTTGGCCCTGGCCCTGGCACTTGCCCTGGCGCTGGGCGTGGCGCGGCGGGTGAAGGCCGAGATGCTGGGCCTGGAACCCGAGCAGATCGCCGGGGGCCTGCGGCAGTACCGGGCGGTGCTGAACACCCTGGAGGAAGGGGTGCTGGTGGCCCGCGCGGGGCAGGTGTTCGTGATGAACCCCCAGGCGCGCGCGCTGCTGGGCACCCCGGACACCGCGCTGCCGCTGCCGTGGCCGCCGGGCCTCCCGCTGCCGGTGCCGGGGGCGGGGCCGGTCACGGCGGAGGTGGCGGGCCGCCCGGTGCTGCTGGCCGCGCAGGAGGCCGGGGAGGGCGCCGTGGTGGTCACGCTGCGGGACCTGGCGCGCGTGCGGGCCCTGGCGGACGAGCTGACCCAGTCGCAGCGTTACGCCGAGCTGTTGCGGGCGCAGACGCACGAGTTCACGAACCGCCTGCACACCCTGGCGGGCCTGCTGCACCTGGGCGAGACGCGCGAGGCCTTGGCCCTGATCCACGCGCAGTCGGCCCGGCACGAGGCGCATCTGCAGGCGGTGGGGGCGCTGCGGCACGTGCGGCTCTCGGCGCTGCTGCTGGGCAAGTTCGACCGCGCGGCGGAACGGGGTGTGCCCCTCACCCTCGATCCGCTGTCGGCCCTGCCGGGCACGCTGCCGCCCGGGGTGCTGGACCTGCTGGAACTCGCGGCGGGGAACCTGATCGAGAACGCCTTGGAGGCGGCGAGCGGCGCGCCGGACGCCGAGGTGCGCGTGCTGATCGCCACCGACCCGGAAGGCCTGATCCTGGAGGTGCGCGACACCGGGCCCGGCGTGTCCCCGGCGCTGGCGGACACCCTGACCGCGCGCGGCGTGAGCAGCAAGGGTACGGGGCGGGGCGTGGGACTGGCCCTGGTGTCAGACCGCGCGCAGGCGCTCGGCGCGACCCTCGCCCATGACCGCGTGAGTGCGGACGGGCGGGACTGGACACGCTTCACACTGGACGTGCCCCTCCCCGAGGCCAAAGAATGAGCGGCGTGCCCTCTCCCCTACCGCTGCGCGTGCTGATCGTCGAGGACGACCCGCAGATCGCGGCGCTGCACTGGCGGCTGCTGGAGCGCGCCGGGGGGTTCACCGTGCTGGGGCAGGCGGAGTCGCTGCGGGTGGCGCGGGCCATGCTGCGCACCCTGCACCCGGACCTGCTGCTGCTGGACGTGCACCTGCCTGACGGGCGCGGCCTGGACCTGCTGCGCGAGGCGCGCATGAGTGGCGCGCGGGTGGACGCGATCCTGGTCACGGCGGCCAGCGACGCGCCCAGCGTGCAGGACGCGCTGCTGCACGGCGCGGCGGATTACCTCGTGAAGCCCGTGACGCCAGGGCGCTTCACGCTGGCGCTGGACCGGGCCCGGGAACGCGCCGCGCTGTGGGTGCAGGGGGACGTGCGCCAGGGGCACCTGGACGCCCTGTTCGCCCCGCCTGCCGCCCCGGACGCCGCGGGGCTGGACGGCGAGACCTTACGACGCGTGCGCTCGGCTCTGCGCGACCTGGGCGAGGCGAGCGCCGCCGAGCTGGGCACCCGCGTGGGCCTCAGCCGCGTGACCGCGTGGCGGTACCTGGAGCACCTCGTCGAGACCGGCGAGGCCAGCGTGGGCACCGACGCCCGTACCGGGGGCCGCCCCGCCAAACGCTACCGCCGGGTGTAGCGGGGACCTGCGTGCATTGCGTGCCCGGCGCGGCTGTCCCTGACCGGGGAACGCGTCACGCTGGGCGTTTCAGGGCGGTGGTACGCTCAGAGACGCTATGGATTCTTACGACGTTCTGGTGATTGGTGGCGGCCCCGCGGGGTACGTGGCAGCGATTCGCGCGGCGCAGCTGGGCTTCAAGACGGCCTGCGTGGACGCCTTTGAACGCAACGGCAAGGGCTCCCTGGGCGGCACGTGCCTGAACGTGGGCTGCATTCCCAGCAAGGCGATGCTGGACAGCAGCGAGAAGTTCGAGATGCTCCAGCATGACTTCGCCGAACACGGCATCAACGTGCAGGGCGCGTCCGTGGACGTCGCGCAGATGCTCAAGCGCCAGGCGAGCGTGGTGGACAAGCTGACGGGCGGCGTGGCGTTCCTGTTCCGCAAGAACAAGATCACCAGCATTCACGGCCTGGGCCGCCTCGTGCGCCAGGACGGCGACGCCTGGATCGTGGACGCGGCCGGCACCGAGGTGAAGGCCAAGCACGTGATCGTCGCGACCGGCAGCAGCCCCCGCGCGCTCCCGCTGGCGCCCTTCGGCGGGCACGTCGTGGAGAACAGCGGCGCGCTGAGCTTCACCGAAGTGCCCGGCAAGCTCGGCGTGATCGGCGCGGGCGTGATCGGCCTGGAACTCGGCAGCGTGTGGCGCCGCCTGGGCGCGCAGGTGACGGTCCTGGAGGCCCTGCCGGGCTTCCTGATGGCCGCCGACGACGCGATTGCCAAGGAGGGCCTGAAGCTGTTCCAGAAGCAGGGCCTGGACTTCCATTTCGGCGTGAACATCAGCAAAGTCGAGCAGGACGAGACCGGCGTCAGTGTGACCTACACCGAGAAGGAGCAGGAGGTTACGGCCCGCTTCGACAAGCTGATCGTGTCCATCGGCCGCGTGCCCCACACCCAGGGCCTCGGGGCCGACGCTGTGGGCCTCGCGCTGGATGAGCGCGGCTTCGTGAAGGTGGACCACCACTACCGCACGAACCTCCCCGGCGTGTACGCCATCGGGGACGTGATCGGCGGTGCCATGCTGGCCCACAAGGCCGAGGAGGAGGGCGTGGCCCTCGCAGAGATGCTGGCCGGGCAGGCCGGGCACGTGAACTACGACGTGATCCCCTGGGTGATCTACACCAGCCCCGAGATCGCCTGGGCGGGCCTGACCGAGAAGCAGGCGAAAGAGAAGGGCCTGAGCATCAAGACCGGGCAGTTCCCGTTCAGCGCGAACGGCCGCGCCCTGGGCCACGGCGACACGCGCGGCTTCGTGAAGATCATCGCGGACGCACAGACCGACAAGCTGCTGGGCGTGCACATGATCGGCGGCGGCGTCAGCGAACTGATCGGCGAGGTCGTGGCGATCATGGAGTTCGGCGGCAGCAGCGAGGACCTCGCCCGCACCGTCCACGCCCACCCTACCCTCAGTGAAGTCGTCAAGGAGGCCGCCCTGGCCACCGATAAACGCGCGCTGCACATGTAAAAACCGCACTCCGGGCGGGGCGCGACCACAACGGTCCGCCCCGCCTCTCTCTGGCCATGCAGGGCACCTGCACACACCGCTTGACGAAATCACGCAAAGCCTGTATCTTTCTGTGCGTGCCGGAAACGGCGCCCCTTGAAAGGCAGGAAGCGAAGGCGCAAGCCGACGACAACTGAAGTGGTGTGGCCCCATCGTCTAACGGTTAGGACACTACCCTTTCAAGGTAGCGATACGGGTTCGAATCCCGTTGGGGTCACCACGCGAGAAACGCCTCTGCAAACGCAGAGGCGTTTCTCATTGCTGCCCGCCGCTGGGAATGATCGCCAGCCCACGGCCTCTGCGCTTCACCCACCGTCACTCCTGCGGACTGGACTCATGTGCATGGTCATCTCACCACCCCAGGCCACGGAGGTCCAGCACCCGCAGCTGACCTGTTCCGAACTCACCATAATCATGAATCATCTGACTGCACCACCAGGGAAAAGCAGCCCACTACCGCTCATCCACATCCCTTTATAGTGAACACACGTGATGCCTGATACCTACGACGAATCGCGCTACAGAGCGCCGCAGAAACGCGAACATCCCGAAGAGGATGAGATTGACTTGGGCGTGGTATGGCAGGGCGTCAAACGCCGACTCCCTGTCATCCTGCTGAGCAGCCTCGCACTCGGCACCGGAGCCTACCTGTGGTCGCGTTCACAGCCCAGCATCTATGAGGCGAGCGCCAGCGTGCTCTCCACCAATACCCAGACGCAGGAAACAGGCAACCTCCTGAATGGCCTGGGCCGCGCAGCCCCGCTGCCAGACGGCGTGATTGAGCAGGTCATGGTCAGCCCACTCGTGCTCGGAGAGGTCGTCAAACAGCTCCAGGCCTCAAGCGCCGTGCAGGAACCCGAACGTTCCCGCCTCGTGGCCGCCCTCCAGGAAGACCTGCGCCTGCAGAGCATGCGCGCCATCACGCTGGTCTCCAACGTGCAGGCCTACAGTGGTGGCAACGGCACCTATACCTTCAAGGCGCGTGCCCGTACGCCACAGGCAGCCCAGGTGCTGGCTGATCTCATCAGTCAGGCACTGCTCGACTGGGACAGAAGTCGAGCGCGCGAAGGACTCCGCCGGGCACAGGCCGGGTTCGAGGCTCAGCTGACCCAGGTCGAGCAGCAACTGCAAGGCTCCTCCGGGCAGGAGCGTCAGGTGCTGAGCAATCGGCAGGCCAGCATCCAGAGCAACCTCATCCAGATCAGTCTTCTTCAGGATTCCATTACCGGGGTCCTCAGTCCGCTCACGTCTGCCGTTCAACCAGGTGCACCCGTATCACCCAGGCCACTCAGAAACGCCCTGATCGCCATTGCCCTCGCGCTGCTGCTGGGCGTCCTGTACTCGGTGCTCCGGACCCTCCTGGACCGGACGGTCCGCTCAGAAGACGACGTTCTGAATCTTGGACTTCCGGTTCTGGCCTCTGTCCCCAGGATTCGCAAACGGGACGTCCTGCTGTCAGGTATCGTCCGTGCAGGCCGCAGCGCCGGCCTCTACGAATCCGTCGGCTTTCTCCGCGTCAACCTGCTGGGCACTGTCAGTCACATCAGGCATCCGGTCATCATGATCACCAGCACCGCCCCCGAAGAGGGAAAAAGCAGCCTCACGGCAACACTGGCCGATGGATTCGCCAGCAGTGACCAGCGCGTCCTGATCGTTGACCTTGACCTGCGCCGCGGCACGCAAGGAGAAGTCTGGAAGAAGTACGACCAGGCCACCAATTGGGTGCAGCTGGTCGGTGAAGGTGGTGGGCGCAATACCCAGGACGCCCTGATGGACCCGCAGAACGTGCAGGTTCTCCGTGCTGAGGACAATGTAGACGTGCTTCCAGCCGGCCCCGGTATCACGGGCTCACTGCAACTGCTGAACCGCGCGAACCTGAGTGCCGCCCTGACACTCTGGAAGGACCATTACGACGTGGTTCTGATCGATACAGCACCGCTGCTCGCGCTTGCAGACGGTCTTGTCATCGGCAAACACGTTGACGGCGTTGTCATGGTCGTCGAGGCGAACAAGACGCCACTACCAGCAGCAGCTGCCGCCATCAGCCGCGCCAGGCAGAATAATCTCAATATGCTGGGGGTCGTCATCAATAAAGTGGCGGCCAGCGAGCAGCGGTATAGTGGTTATTCATACAATCCGAGACAGGAATAATGTTTTGCTTATTCGAAATTATGCCTATGCACGCGACAATCTAAACCCGAAAGAGCTTTGCATAATTTACGCAGACCATAAGACCTCATTTCGCTTTTACGGTTATTAAATCTTATTTTGAGTTACGCAGTTGTTCATTTAATTATAGTAAATATCGTCTTTTCATACAGTCAAGTATTACAGAGGGTCGAATGAGACAGCTAGCAACGCCCGTATATATGTTAATACAATCTGTTTTTGTCATAGTTCAATATCAGATTGCAAAACTACACTGGGGTCTGGATGGACTCAATCAAATTATCTTAATTCTATCAGCTGCAATACCTTTTCAATTTCTCAACATGGGCGTAGGGCATTACATATATTCTATGGCTGGAAGCACAATCGGAACCAAAGTGCAGATTGATGGATTCAAGACTGCATTTTTACTAAGTTCGATTGGTGCATTTATAGCCGCAATTGCTCTTAAATCATTCAATCCCGGACTAGAAAGTCAATTTGTTACGATTAGCGCGGTATATCTGGTCTCTACAAATCTCAATGGATTGCTTTTCTTAATTTATGATGGCAGTGGAAAATCATATTTAAGATCAATAATATCTGGCGCTATATCTCTGATTTTTCTTAGCTTCGCCATATTTAACAAGAATTCTCCAATCAATCCAATAGTCTGGTTCACACTTTCCAGCGTTTTCATCACTATTATATTATCGAGGCCAATAATCTCAAACTGGAAGCAAAGCAACTTTGATCCCTTTGGAATAATTAAAAAGGGAGTTAATTATAATATAATGATGCTCCCAAGCCTAAGTTTTGATTTTATAATAAAAATCTCACTAAATTACTTTCACCCAGCACTTCTTCCGTTGTTTGATCTTATCAATAAGCTGTTACAGCAATTAAATTCTCTCATCATTATGCTCAATCAGGCATTGGCACAAAAAATTAAGAACTCCGACTCAATCTTTATTTCCAAGCTGGCGCTAATTTCAGGAAGTGCCTATTTTATATTCTCGATCGTCATATCTTTTATTTTACCATTTATAGTGGATTATGTCGGTATAATTGATACATCTAATACATATATTGTATTTTGGATAGTTTTGATTGGATGGATGTTCAATACGATCTCGTCTCCTTGGTACTTTACAAACATTTTTCAAGGTAAAATCTTGAAGAATACTTTTGGCAACATTGCAATTCTAGTAACACTCATATTATTTGGTGCGACTAGCTTGTTCTTCGAAATTCCAGTATACTACTCATGGTCGCTGGCGCTAATTTTGGGGGCATGTGTAACCATCGGATATAAAAATATGATCTACTTATTTAAGTCTTCACCAATCAGCTGGGCCATCTTATGTTGCATATTCTTAGCTAATCTATTAATAAGACAAAATATATTCTTACTAATTATAAGCAGCGTAATAATTATATTCATTTTTTTGAAAACTCTTCAAAGTTCTCAAATTAATAGGGAGGTTCAGATAAATGTATAGTAAGTCAGGCGTAGAAAAATACCTTATCACTATTGTCATACCCACCAAAGATAGATACGATACACTGGCAGAATGCCTTAGAACATTCGAAAAATTAGAACATCAGGATATATTTGAGGTTTTAGTCTTTGACAGTTCTGTTAACCGATCAAGCTTCGACATAAAAGAGTTCAAAATTAAGAATATAAGATATATTCATGAGAAGGTAAGTGGTTTTTGTGAAACTTTTTCTAGATCCCTGGATCATGCCACAGGGCACTATGTCACTATCATAGGTGATGACGACGCCGTACTACCAGCATTATTAGACGCAGTGTCGTGGGCTTTTCAAAATAATGTGGATAGTATTACACCTCTGCTGCGAGCTGGTTACATTTGGCCAGGAGTTACTCGACAGGTTGGCGGAAGTCAAGATGCTGATCGCCTACTTATACAAAAATTTACCGGCAGGATCACCAAGGTAGAAGCAAAAAAGGAGTTGGAACGGGTAGTCTCAAATGTGTTCCAAGATTTCGATAAATTGCCGAAAATATACCATGGCGTCGTCAGACTTTCGAAAATGAAAGAGGTAAAGCTTAAATATGGCGACTACTTCATTGGATCAAGCCCTGATATTTCTGCCGCCGTAGCACTAGCTGATATTGTCGACTCGCACTTCATTGTTGATTTTCCATTAACCTTGCCAGGCAGTTCACCCAGAAGTGGAGCAGGCACCAGCCTAAGCGGGAAGCATATCGGCTCTCTTGAAAATAGTCCATTAGGGCCGTTTTCTAAGATTTGGCCCTTGAATTTCCCCAAAGTATATACAGTTCAAACTATGTGGGCTTTCTCTGGCACATATGTATTGCTACGAAGCCCTTCGTCAAGTCTGTTCAGGTCTTTTAGCTCAGACAAGCTACTGGCCGCAACACTCATTTATAATCTACCAAGTGCAATAAAAATTTTGCAACAAGAATTTAAAAGGCAGAAAATTAGTTGGCCCATTCTAGCTTATCACTCCATTGGATATATCTTAAAGAGAGCGAGGCAGCTTATGAATCGAATTATGCGCAAAGGCAATTATGACCTAGTTGCAGATAAAAAGTATTTAGGTAGCATAGTCAGTGCTCAAGAAATCACCAGTAGGATAATCCAAAAAGCAGAACATCCATTCAGGGAGAAGGTGCAGCTATGAAGGTTTTAATATTTGGGGCAGATGGCATGTTAGGACATCGTCTTCTTATTGATTTACATAATTCAGGCTTAGAAACCGCTGGCACAGTCAGGAAGGATGGCGCATATTCATATAATGGCAAATTTGACATCGAAAAATATCAAATATTCTATGGAATAGACGCCACAGATCTAGATTCTATGGAAAGATGCATTTCTAATTTCAAGCCCGACTACATAGTTAATTGCATAGGCTACATAAAACAACGTGGGTTCAACGATATTGCCACTATGATATATTTAAATTCAGAGCTTCCTCACCATCTGTCTAAAATCTGCCAAGATCGTAATATTAGATTACTTCTTATTAGCACAGATTGCGTTTTTTCTGGTGATAAGGGGAATTACAAGGAAGATGACGCGATGGATGCCAGAGATATTTACGGTATCTCTAAATATATTGGCGAAGTGGGTAATTCAAATGTCCTCACGCTAAGAACCTCAATTATTGGGCATGAAATATTTTCATCAGACAGTCTCTTAGAGTGGTTTTTGAAGCAAAATGGTTCAATTAAAGGCTTCAAGCGAGCCATATTTTCAGGGATGACCACAAATGAAATGGCTGAAATTATTTATAATATTATACATAATAATAGTTTTCGCGGTGGAGTATATCATGTTTCATCAAGTCCGATATCAAAATATGATCTCCTAAATAAGATAAAGATACTATATAAAACTTCCACCGAAATACATGGTGACTATGACTTCAAATGCGACAGAAGTCTTAATTCGGATAGGTTCAGAAAGGACTTTGACTACAAAGCAAAGAGTTGGGACGATATGCTAACTCAGATGGCAGAAAAGGGAGAAAAATATGAATGATATTCTCAGCTCCAAACGCATCCTGATTACAGGCGGCACAGGCTCCTTTGGCAAAGAAATGATCAGACGCCTTTTAAAAAGTGACTGCGAGGAGATCATTGTATTTAGCAGAGATGAATTCAAGCAGGAACTATTACGAGCCGAATTTTCTGGTGAAGCCAGAATTACATATTTTATCGGCGATATACGCGATTTTAGCTCTATAAAAAGAGCGCTATATGGTGTTAACTACGTTTTCCATGCAGCAGCTTTGAAACAGGTCCCTTCCTGTGAATTTTATCCCTTCGAAGCAGTCAAAACAAACATTATCGGCAGTCAAAATGTTATAGAAGCTTCAATAGAGAATAAGGTTAGTCGGCTGGTATGCCTGAGTACTGATAAAGCTGTACAACCAGTGAATGCAATGGGTATGTCCAAAGCCCTTATGGAAAAGCTGGCTCAATCACGTGGCCGCAGCTCCAAAGGAACAATCATATCCTGCGTTCGTTATGGGAATGTAATTTACTCCCGCGGTTCGGTAATCCCATTGTTTATTTCTCAGATCAATCAAGGCAAGCCCCTAACGATCACAAATCCGAATATGACTCGCTTCTTGATGAATCTTAGTGAAGCAACCGATTTGGTAATCGAAGCCTTCGAAAACGCCGAAGGTGGAGATATTTTTATCAAAAAAGCACCTGCTTCTAATATACATAATTTGGCAATCGCCATTCAAAGAATTACAAATACCGATACGGGCATTCAGGTGATTGGCGAGCGTCATAGTGAAAAGCTTTATGAGGTATTAGCCAGTAGTCAAGAATTACAGAGGTCCCAAGATAGAGGTGAATATCTTCGCCTGTCAGCTGATAATCGTAGGCTAGATTATACGAATCAATCCGAAGATAATTTCACCGACAATAATATTGACGACTACACTTCACACAATACCAAACAACTAAATCAGGATGAGCTCGAAAAAGTTCTACTTGAGATTCCCGAAATCCAGTCATCATTAAGTAAGATGACATCCATTTAATATTGTATGCTCTCCCAAAGTCAATATGTCGACGTCTCAGTAATTATTCCAACCTATTTTTCTAGCAATAGCTTAAAGCGCGCATTGCATTCAGTGGCCTTCCAAACTTTACCAGTAGCAGAAATAATAATAATCGACGACTCAGGAGACTCCAGCGAAGTAATTAAAATAAAAAATATTCTTAAAGAATTTACCTATCCACGAGAGAGGGTTAAATTTTACTTCAATAGTAAAAATATGGGTCCATCGTATACCAGGAATAGAGGCATCGAAGAATCTACCAGCAAGTATATTGCATTCTTGGATTCAGATGATATCTGGCATCCTGCAAAGATAGAAATCCAATACTCAATTATGGAAGAATTGAGATCGAAGTTATCCGGACATCAATTCAATCATACTTCTAATGGAAAATTCGATGGTGTCTCGAAAAGCATCAAGACTCGAGTTATTAAACGCAAAGAACTACTACTTCGTAATCCCTTCTCCACTCCCACGGTTATGGCAATTCGAGAAAACTTCACTAAATTTCCAGAAAATATTAGGTTTGGCGAGGATTATTTCTGCTGGATCGCGAATTATTCTCCCGGAGATTTTATATTGATAAAATCTACTCTTGCAGGTGGATTTAAAGCCTCTTACGGAGCATCTGGCCTCAGTCAAGATATCTCAGTTATGTCTCAAGGAGTAAAAGCAGCATTCTTATTGCTTCTCAGAAGAGGTCATATTAGTAGATTTGAATATTTCATTGCATTGACTATTGAAACGATGAAATATCTAAACCGGAAGACAGTCATTCTCTTGAGGAAGCTCAGATAATAATAAATGCAAAGGAGCACTAAAAATAAACTGCTCATGAGTATTAGGCAGACTTATATACAGACCTAGGAGACATGATAAGAGTGACAATCGGGACACGTGGCGCGCTATCATCAAAAATAAATATTCAAGGGCTACGAAATAGATCATATGCCCCAGTATTTTATCTTATGAGTATGGTAATGTTCGCTATATATGGATATATCATAGCCTATCGTGATCCATCTGTAGGTACAGATACTAGAGCATATATGAGTCTTTACTTAACGCATAAGCTTAGGCCTGATCTTTTGCAGCAATATGAAGCCGGCTTCGTTGCATTTTTGAAAATGGTCAGTGTATATTCGAATGATCCTCGTGTGTTCATCGCATCAATCAGCCTTTTGATTAACACATTATTTTGTATTTCAGGGATACTCATATTCAGAAACTCATCAGTAATCTTATACACAACTTTACTTCTAGCAAGCCCGTTTTATTTTAGCCTAAACACGAACGGCCTTCGTCAGGGGATAGCTCTTGGAATTTGCTTCTTATTTGCGGGCATTTTTTTTAATGTAAGAAGAATTTTTCTGACCGCGCCAGCAATTCTACCAATCATCGCATCTTTTCATCTCCCTATGATAATATCCTATATAGGATTTCTATTTAAATTAAGAAAAGAAGTAATTATATTTATTTGGCTGATGTCAATTATTATTGGTATTTTTAGCTCATCTTTCAGTTCAACCTTGAGCAGCATATTTGATGCGACCAAGTATAATGCCTATCTAGAAGGCGACCAAAGCAACTTTAGAACCGGTTTACGCATAGATTTTATCATATTTAGCGCTTTGCCAATACTGTCTTACCTCATCACACCAAGATCCAGCTTAGCAGATTTTAAAAAAGCGCATTTCTTCATGACTGCATATATAGTTATTAATTCAATAGGGATGCTTATCAATTTTATGCCCTTCTATAGCAGAATACTGCTTGCGTCGTGGGCTATTACACCGATCATATATGCACTGTCCCTAAAATCGATAAAAGGAAAAGGTAAATTATCGTTTCTCAGAAAACTTTCAATCTGGTCTGTTATTTTTGCGACCAATATCCTTGGGCTGATAACACTAATTTAAAGGAGATAATATGAAAAAAGGAAATATTTTAACTGTTACAACAATTTCTCGAACAAATGAAGCTTTTTTAGCGGATGTTAATCATTCTTTAAAAGACTTCAATCACTTTGCTGCCGCATCAGATATAGTTAGCTCAAAGGTATCGGCTAAGTATACAAAGGTATTTGATTTACCAATACAGCGTGGATTTAAATCTCTTCTCAATTATAGGAAATTTCAAGACATATTGTTAAGCAAGATTATAGAATATAATATTGATATCGTCCATGTACATACACCTGTAGCAGCTTTTATGGTGCGATTCGCCCTCAAGGACAAATGGATTAAGGAAAGACTTAAAATAAAGCTAGTCTATACCGCACATGGTTTCCATTTTTTTCCAGGTAATTCATTAGTCAAAAATCTAATATACGGCATTGCCGAATACATAGCCGGCAAGTGGACTGACAAATTAATTGTTATCAACAGAACTGACGAGGAATCTGCACGGAAGTACAAAATAGTTGAGCCGGACAATATTATTTTTATGCCCGGCATTGGTATAGATCTAAAAAAATACTCTGATATCGAGGACAAAGCTACAATCAAATACACACCGTATTTCTTAATGGTCGCCGAGTTTATCCCTCGAAAACGCCATCGAGACGTTCTAAATGCACTGGCAAAGTGTCAAACGGGATTTAATTTATACTTGGCTGGAGATGGAATTCTTGAAAATGAGATAAAACAGCTTGCTATTAATTTAAAGATTCAGGATAGAGTTATTTTTCTCGGCCACCGTTCCGATATTCCGGATTTGATGAAGAATAGCTTGGCAGTTATTTTAGCAAGTAGCCAAGAAGGACTTCCACGCAGTCTTCTTGAAGCCATGGCTTTAGGAACCCTTCCCATTGCATCTAGAATACGAGGCAACGTCGATCTATTAGAAGACCAAAGCGGTGTGCTGTTTGATGTCGGGAATATTGAACAATTAACAGAAATAATGGATCAAGTCTTTAGTCAACCAGATAATTACACAATGATCAAGGCAAATGCCAAATCAAAAATCAAAGAATATAGCCTGGAACGTATTTCCGAGCTACATAATGAACTATATGCAAGTCTTATAAATAAATTAAATAAAGATATCTGAATTCTTATTTCAGTGCAAACCCCAGGTCATCAAGAAATTTATTATTTTTAAAAGCTCAAATAGTATTCAATAGGGAGAGTTATGCATAGATACGAAAAAAATGTTTTAATATTCACATGCTCAGAGGAAACTAAAAGACAGACGAGCATCTCATCTAATGGTGCACGTCTTCTCCAACTGCATGTTTCAATCAGCGAACTTTTACCACACAAATCACGAAGCCCAAAGACATACACTATTGATAACGATGTAAATACGAGCTGGTATGCTGGAGGTGTGGCCGAATGGCATCCATCCAAATACTCCCGGGCGCAGCTGGAGGAACGTCGACTGGCGGCGACCCCCTGGCTTCAAGGGGGCCAGCATTCACAGCAGGCGATTGCCGATCACTTCGGCGTGTCCGTACACACCGTCAGTAACTGGAAGAAACGTCTGAAGCGCACCGGCAGTCTCCAGGCAACGGTGACGACAGGACGCCCCTCGCGACTCACCGCCGCCCAGCTTGAACAGGTCCGCACCCTCCTGCGGGAGGGTGCGCTGCACCATGGCTTCCCTGACCCGACCTGGAGCACCAGACGAGTCGCAGACCTGATCGGGCGGCACTTCGACGTGTGGTACCACCCCGATCACGTCCGGAGAATGCTTCGGCAGCTGGGGTTTACGCCCCAGATGCCGGATGGACGGGCAGCAGAACGCAATGAACTCCGGATCGCGTCCTGGAAAGAACAGGTGGCTCCGGAGTTGGGAAAAAAAGGTCGCGCAGGGCGCCACCCTGGTGTACCTGGATGAGGTTGGCTTCTCGCTGAAAGGCGTGCGAAGACGAACGTGGTCGACCAGGGGCGTGACGCCCCTGGTCATACTCCCGGCCAACTGGGAAAAACTCTCGACGATCGGGGCGATCACTTCGGACGGTCGATTCTTCCAGCACACGAAGCCTGGGGCGATCCGGAGTGGGGACGTCACCCGGTTCTTCCAGCATCTGTTGCGCCATGTGCAGGGGAAGATCGTGGTGGTGCTGGACAACGCGGGCATTCACCGAGCGAAGGCAACCCAGGCGTTCGTGGAGCGCCACGAACGCCTGTCGCTGGTGTTTTTGCCGCCGTACGCTCCGGAATTGAATCCGATCGAGCTGGTGTGGGCGTACGTGAAGCGGAATGTGCTGGGGAACTTCTGTGCCCGCTCAGTGGGCATGCTGAAAGCGAAGCTGACGACGGCTTGGCAACGGGTTCGGTACATCGACCTGCCTCAGCATTTGATGGACTCAAACTTATGCCGTTATCAATAACAGCATCCTGTCGATGTACCGGACCATCCGTAGCTTCCGGCCCAGTATCACGAATGTGGGCACACCGAAAGCGGGCCTGATCGGTGGTCTGGCTGCGGTGGCGGCGCGCGTGCCGGTGCGGATCTACACGCTGCATGGGCTGCGCCTGGAAACAGTGAAGGGTCCGAAAGGACGGCTGCTGCATTCTGCCGAGCGTCTCGCGATGGCCTGCGCCCACCGGGTGGTGTGCATGAGTCCCAGCCTGCAGGAACGGGTGAATGAGCTGGGCCTTGCTCCTGCACACAAGACAGTGGTTCTGGGCAGTGGCAGCCCGAATGGTGTCCGGCAGCCTGGCGTAACCGACCCGGCAGTCACCGCGTCACACCGGGCAACGCTGGGCCTGCGGGAGGATACACCGGTCATCGGTTTTGTGGGCCGCTTCACGCGGGACAAGGGAATGGCGGAGTTAATGGAAGCCTTCAGGCGGGTGCAGGAGCGGCTGCCGTCCGCCCGTCTGCTACTGATCGGTGACTATGAACCGGGAGATCCGGTTTCACCTGAGGTGCGTGACCTGATCGAGCGGACACCGGGGATCCTGCGGACGGGTTTTGTGCCTGACGTTTATCCGTACTACCCTCTGATGAAAGTTGTGGCCTTCCCCAGCTATCGGGAAGGCTTAGGCCTAGTTCCCTTGGAAGCCGCCATAAATGGAGTACCTAGCATCGTCACCAACACTACTGGTGCTAAGGACACTGTCAGGGACGGGGTGACTGGTTGGCGTGTACCTGTAGGTGATGCCGACGCGCTTGCGGACGCCCTGACGAGCGCGCTGCTTGACCCTGCGGACACCCGGCGGCGCGGTGAGGCGGGACGCCGCTGGGTCACCGAGAACTTCGACCCCACAAGCGTGCAGCAACGCTGGGCCGACTATTACGCTGAACTTCTGCATTGGCGGGCGCTGAGTGAGCGTCACCGCGGCAAACGTTGGATGGATGCCGTGCTGGCCGGTGGGGGTCTGGTCGTCCTGGGTGGTCCTCTGATACTGCTGGCTCTGCTGGTGCGCTTCAAGCTGGGGAGTCCAGTGCTGTTCAAGCAGGTGCGCCCTGGGCTGGCAGGACAACCGTTCACCATGTACAAGTTCCGGACCATGACGGATGAACGCGCCCCCAATGGAGAGCTGCTACCGGATTCGGTACGGTTGACCCGATTCGGGAGGTGGTTGCGGGCGACGAGTCTTGACGAGTTGCCGGAACTGTGGAACGTACTCCGGGGCGACATGAGTCTTGTCGGGCCGCGGCCCCTTCTGATGTCCTACCTTCCGCTGTACAGCGAACGTCAGTTCCGGCGGCATGACGTCCGGCCAGGCGTCACTGGTTGGGCTCAGGTCAACGGACGTAACGCCCTGTCGTGGGATGAGAAGTTCGAGCGTGACGTCTGGTACGTCGAGAACCACTCGTTGGCCCTGGACGCTAGGATCCTGATGATGACTGTTCAGAAGGTCTTCCAGCGTGAGGGCATCAGCGCCGCCGGAGAGGCCACGATGCCGCGGTTCACGGGTTCCGATTCTTCCCACTCCGATTAGGGTTGGGCGAGGACAGCCAGAACGACGCGGAGACGGAGCGACCGCAACGTTTTCGTCTGCACGGAGCGAATCTGAGCCTCGACCAAACCAGAAAACATCGTTTCAATGCGTTTTCGTAATCGAGGGTGGCGGCCTGGCCGCCACCCGGTGTCGTATCGGGTATTGCTCTTCGGTGGGAACACGTCGCCCAGGCAGCAGTACCCCTTATCACCGATGATGCGTGGCCCGCCGAAGTCAGGCCACCGCCGGTTGAGCTCGTCGCTCACGGTCGTGTCGTGCAAGTTGGCTGGTCGGCCCAGATACTGCACGATGGCACCTGAAGAGGTCACCCACGCGTGCAACTTGTATCCGTAGACGTCGCCCTGCGTGCCAGAACCCCAACGAGCACCGGGAAACGAACCCCGCCTCCCCCGTTTGGGTCGGCAGACGTGCAGAGGCATGGAATCGACGATCACTTCCGTGCAGGACTGTGACGGGGTAGTGACCGCTTCAAGTCGTTCAAGCCATCGCTGTCCCCGGGTATACGCCTGCGTGTAGGAGGGAAGATCGTGTCGATCTTCCCTCAGGACGTTCCACCAGATGGACAGGAACGGATATGTGAAGACCAGTCGGCTGAGCAACAGGGCGACCAGCAGGGCGTCACTCAACTTCTGGTGCGAACACCGCTTGACGTCACTGAAATGCCGTTTGGCCCAGGGACGGCTCGTCGGCCTCAACTGTGATGGAGACGGTATCTAGCCATACCGTCTCCATTTTTTGCCCTCTGGGAGCCATTGAACAGGTCATGGCGCGAGCCCTAAACGGGGGTTCTCATTGAGCGACTGGCACAGCGTGTGCACGGTAACATACTCAAAATGTTCATGTCGTCTATACGGATTGCGGGCATTCCCAGGGGAACAATCATGAATGGACCCACTGGCTTGGCTTTCAAATCTGTGCGTCGTGCGCGTATTCTAGCCAGTATATGAACCGAACTGTTTTGCCCTTTCAAGGCTGGCCACTTTTTGAACAGGATGAAGTGCAGGCTGTCACTGAGGTGCTTCAGTCTGGGAAAGTAAATTACTGGACCGGTGAGGAGGCGCGCCTGTTTGAACGTGAGTACGCTGAGTACCTGGGGGTTCAGCATGCTATTGCACTTCACAACGGCACGCTGGCACTGGAGTTGGCCCTGTATGCCTTCGGCATAGGAGCGGGTGACGAGGTGATCACGACAGCCAGGACATTTATCGCTTCAGCGAGTGCAGCGGTGATGCGTGGCTGCGTACCCGTGATTGCTGATATCGATCCTGTCAGCCAGAACATTACCGCAGAGACAGTACGTCCTCTGGTCACTGAAAGGACCAGAGCCATCATCGCTGTTCATTTGGCAGGCTGGCCATGCGACATGGACAGCATCATGGAACTGGCGCGGCAACATAATCTGATCGTTATTGAGGACTGTGCACAGGCGCATGGTGCGTTTTATAAAGGTCGTCCTGTGGGCAGTATTGGGCATGCCGGGGCGTTCTCATTCTGCCAGGACAAGATTATGACCACGGGTGGCGAGGGCGGTCTGTTAGCCCTGAACGACACAAAGGTATGGAAAAAGGCCTGGGCGTATAAAGATCATGGGAAAAGCTATGACGCAGTTTATCACCGCGAGCATGCTCCGGGGTTCCGTTGGCTTCATGAATCGTTCGGCACCAATTGGCGGATGCTAGAGGTTCAGGCAGCAATAGGCCGGTTACAGTTGCGCAAGTTACCAGATTGGATTGAGCGGCGCCGTGCCAATGCGGACATCCTTACGAACCGTTTAAGCAAACATGAGGCCCTACGGGTCACTATTCCAGACAGTGACTTTTATCACTCATATTATAAGTACTATGTGTTCGTGCGGCCAGAGCGCCTCTCCGAGGGTTGGGACCGTGACAGGGTGATGAATGCCATTTCAGGACAGGGCGTACCGTGCTTCAGCGGGTCCTGCTCAGAAATCTATTTGGAGAAGGCATTTACTGATGCCGGGTATGGGCCAGAGAGTCGCCTTCCCGTAGCGCAGGAACTTGGCGAAACCTCCCTGATGTTTTTGGTGCACCCCACGCTCTCTGAGCTGGATATGCACCGGATGGCCGACATAGTCGATATCGTTATGGCGCAGGCACAGCTGCCGTGACTCACTTGGGACAGCAGGCATGAACGGTACATTGATCAAGTTCCTCATTGATTTGGCATTATGGGCTGCGGCAGCTCTCTTCGCGTATGCCTTCCGGAAACCGACGTTGGTGACCTTCGGAATTCCTCTGAATGTCGTGGGCTATATCGGACTTAGTGTGGTGGTCATGGCTGTTGCGGCTTGGTATTACCGGCTTCCGAGACAGACTTGGAGACGGGTCGGTGTACCAGACCTGATGGTGCTGGCGCGCGCTGTCATGATATCGACCCTCGTGATGTTCGCGCTGGGCTTCATCCTGCAGAGCTGGTTGCAGCTACCCCGTAGTGTTCCGCTGCTGTCTGGCGTGCTGGGCGTGTTGCTCATGGGCAGCGTCCGCGTTCTCTCTCGCTTACTGGCAGAGAAAGTTCGTAGCCGTGGCACACCGGATCAGCGGCGCGTCCTGATCGTAGGCGCTGGAAGTGCAGGCGCCCTCTTTGCTCGGGAAATGCTCAGGCATCCTGAGTCGGGGCTCAGACCTATTGGTTTCATGGACGATGAGGCTGGGAAGCAACGTCAACTGGTTGTAGGACTCCCAGTGTTTGGCCGCATTGCCGATCTGCCAGAGATCGTGAGCCGCGAGGGAGCACAGGAGGTCTTGATTGCCGTGCCTTCTGCTAGTGGGGATTTCGTACGACATGTGGTGGACTTAGCTCGGGAAGCGCAGGTCCGTTACCGGATCATTCCGGGCGTGTTTGAAATTCTTTCCGGTGACGTAAACATCAATCAGATTCGTGATGTGAATGTCGAGGATTTATTACGACGACCTCCGGTGCAACTTAATACCTCTGAGATCGCCGGCTATCTCAAAGACCGGGTGATCCTCGTCACAGGAGCTGGGGGCAGCATAGGTTCAGAACTTGTGAGGCAGCTTGTCCCCTTTGAACCCCGCATAATCTTGCTTTTTGGACGAGGCGAAAACAGTATCTTCAGTATCCAACAGGAATTGACACGGTCCTTTCAGGAGGTCGAGAAGATCGCCTTGATCGGTGACGTGCGCGATGAGGCACGACTGCGCGCCGTGTTTGAGGAATACCGCCCAGAAGTGGTGTTTCATGCAGCTGCCCACAAGCACGTTCCTCTCATGGAGCGCACGCCCTCTGAAGCGATCCTGAACAACGTTATGGGTACCCGGAACGTCGTCAATCTCTGTCTGGAATACGGCACCCTCCGTCTAGTTAATGTTTCCACAGACAAGGCTGTGAACCCGACCAGTGTCATGGGTGCCTCCAAACGGGTAGCGGAGATGGTCGTCTCGGCAGGTGCCGCACGTGCGCAGCCACACCAAGCCTTTGTCTCCGTACGCTTCGGCAATGTTCTGGGAAGCCGGGGTAGCGTCGTGCCGACCTTCATGGCGCAGATCCGGTCAGGAGGGCCGATCACCGTGACTCACCCGGACATGGTGCGGTACTTCATGACCATTCCTGAAGCGTCGCGGCTGGTCCTGCAGGCTGGTGGTCTGGCCGAGAACGGTAAAGTCTACGTTCTGAACATGGGGGATCCAGTCAAGATTGCCGATCTGGCGCGTGACGTGATCCGGCTGAGTGGCGCAACAAACGTTGATGTGGTCTTCAGCGGCATTCGTCCCGGTGAGAAACTGTACGAGGAGTTGATGACTACCAGTGAAGGCATTGATGCCACGACTCACATGGAAATCTTCAGCGCGAAACTTGCTCCAGTCGACACAGAACTCATTGATCGGGAGCTGCGACTTCTGGCTGAACATGCCGCACAGCCAAACCCGGACGCCATCCGGACGGACTTGGCGCGTTTGATTCCGGAAAATAAATTCGGTCAGGTAAGGTAGAAGTCATCCGGAAAATGCGCGCAGCAGCATGCTGCAGGCCAGCTGAGCCATCCTGAGGAAGTTGTCTGCCTTCACCTCATTACCCGTTCAAACCCTCCGGAAGCTCGGCAGCTGGGCGATCATCCGTTCTACTTTCCAGTGCCGCAAGGGACGGTCGTCCTGCATCTGCCGACGATTTCGTCGATTGGGCGTGACGTGACCCCAATTGGTCGGCCCACTCCGAATGAGACAAGATCGTCTCCAGGGAGGGGTCATGAAGCACAAGCAGTACAGCGAAAACGAGATCCTTGATGTCTTGGCCCAAGTTGAGGCGGGCACCGCGGTCGGTGACGTCGCTCGGTTGTCCGGGGTCTCCAAGGCCACCATTCACCGCTGGCAGGCACGGTACGGCGGCATGACCAAGGACGACGCGAAGCGCGTTCGGCAGCTGGAAGAAGAAAATCGTCGCCTGAAGAAGCTGGTGGCGCATCTGGCACTCGATAACAGCATCCTGAAGGAGGTGGTGGGCCGAAAGTGGTGAGTCCCGAACAGATGCCGCAGGTCCAGACGCCCATCAAACGACGGGTCATCCAGGAAGTGCGGCACCTGTTCGGGATCAGTGAGCGGCGAGCCTGCCGTGTTCTTGGTTTTCATCGTTCTACACAGCGTCATCGCGCGACGAGAGATGACCGTGATCTGGCAGACAAGCTCAGGACGCTCGCGTGCGAGCGTCCCCGGTTCGGATATCGGCGTCTCCACATCCTGCTGCGCCGCCAGGGCGAGACCGTTAACCACAAGCGCGTCTACCGCGTGTACCGGAATGAAGGCTTAGCCGTCCGCAAAAAGACCCGCAGAAAGGGGGAGGCCCACACCAGACTGCCGCTCACGTCGCCGACACGAGCGAATGAGCGCTGGAGCCTGGACTTCGTCAGTGATCAGTTGGCCAACGGGCAACGGTTCCGAATCCTCAAC
The DNA here is from genome assembly GCF_001007995.1 of Deinococcus soli (ex Cha et al. 2016). NCBI lineage: Bacteria > Thermotogati > Deinococcota > Deinococci > Deinococcales > Deinococcaceae > Deinococcus > Deinococcus soli (ex Cha et al. 2016). The sequence goes on from NZ_CP011389.1 coordinate 1,618,486, forward strand.
GTTGTAGACGACGGCACGAGGGAATGCGTGCTCAGCTATGCGTCGACATCGATCCCCGGGAGCACCGTGGCGCGTCTGCTGGCAGACGCGATTCGGGAACGCGGAAAACCCGAAGTGCTCCTGACCGACAACGGGCCAGAGTTTACGGGCCGGGCCCTGGATCAGTGGGCGTACTCGCAGGGCATCGCCCATCACTTCATCGACCCCGGAAAGCCCGTTCAGAACGCCTATATTGAGAGCTTTAACGGTCGGATGCGTGACGAGTTCTTGAATGTTCACTGGTTCTTGAGCGTGCCGCAGGCGAGGCTGAGCCTCGCCATCTGGCGGCGGGACTATAACGTCGTCCGTCCCCACAGCTCTCTTGGGAACCTCACGCCACATGAGTTCGCCCGCCAACTGGCGGGCTGAAGTACGCTGGGCTCATTCGGGCTGGACCGATCAAAGGGTGAACGTCAGGCGCGATGATCTCAATGCCCAGCGCGGCCAACTGCACATCAAGCCCGTCACTGTCATAAACTTTATCCCCAATCAGTCGTTGCAGGAGCGGCATCCCGAACGAGGCGTCCAGCGTGTACTGCACCAACTCGACTTCCGCAGGTCGGGCACTGCAGGTGTGTAAGGCGAGCGGCATGCCGCTCGCATCCACCATGATCATGATCTTGGTGCCTCTGCCTTTATTTGGTGTGGCCGACATTCGAGCCCCTTTTTTTGCGGCACTGAACTTACCTTCAATGAATGCCTCTGAGCTGCCGGAATTTCTATCAGGACGAATCGTTGGATGCGAACTTAATGCTTGTGCAGTCACCAGCCTTCATCTTCAAGGAGCTGGGATGAAGTCCACACTGTTGATAGTCAGGTTCCGATCACCCAGTTCACGGAAGTAGGGGTTAGTAATCTGGATCTCAAGAAGTTCAGCATTCAGGTGCAGCGACACCTGCTGAGGTTGACCGGTCAGCGGCAGCTGCCTAATCTCCTGGCCTCCCTGCCTGAACGTGAGCGTTGCAAAGGCCTGCGCTGCTTCTCGTCCACTGGCCCTGAATGTCAGGAGACCTGCGCCACAGGGTCGTATGGTGACAGGTTCTTTGAACAACCACACCAGACTGCGTGTCTGAACATTCCAGCTTCCACCAGACGAAGGAGGCACGTCCAGACCAAAGGTCTGACATGACTCGGACCGGAATTGGACATCCTCTAAGGGACGCATTACGGTACTCAGAACGGTAGAAATCGTTGAAGTAACCCAATGTCAGACGTCCTGGTGCGGGAACGGGAACTCGAATGGTGGTGGGTGCCGTGAACTCCCCAGACCAGATAACCTTCGAGTCAAGCGCCACCTGTAATACAGGGGCGGCCCCGCCGGCCTCTTGGCCCTGACCGGCAATAACGAGTGTGCCCTTCTGACAGGATTCCCCGCTGAGCCAGCCGTTGCTCATGAAGGTGTAGCCCCGGGACTTACTGAATGGCAGCAGGGACGGTTCAGTCTTTGGGAAAGCCACCCTGAACTGGAGCGGAAGCTCGCAGGGGGGGAGAGGTGCAGGCAACAGGATAGTACTCTTCAGAGGCAGCCGGGCGGCCTGCCACGCCACCAAAGCACTAATCCCCACCGGCAACAGCAGTGCCAAGAACGTCAGTGGCTTCAGATGCGGCTTCATCGGCGAAGGCTCACAGACCATTCATGGGTTGCCAGGGGAAGAGCGTCTGTTCCTGAAATGGCAGGGTACAGCTGGAGTTGCAGGGTCTGTACTGGGACGTTCCGGATGGGACCTGTGATCTCAAGACTGATCGTTTCCCGACCATGCGTGTCAATTGAGGTGACCTGTACAGGCGCGCAGCTCTGCAGGCAGCTGCGCAGCACCAGTCGGTACTGCCCGGGAAGTAGGCGCCAGCTGGTGTATATCGTATACCCCTGAGGCATGCTCACGGACTCGGGAGCTCGGATAAACAGGAGGGCACCGGGTGGGGCCGGTCGCGCTGACAGAGCCGCAGCCCACACCGGGAAGGCCAGCACCACCAGCAGTGCTGCGCCAGTTAGGCCCTGACTGAACTTGAGTTCACGTGTGCGCGCAAGCTGTACGCCGGCAATCAACCAGAAGGTTTCGGCGTAGAAGGCACTAGGAGCAATGAGAGTGTTATCGGTCAGGTTGGCGACCAGCAGACCGCTGAGAACTGCGATCCCCAGAGCGTCCCGCGAACGCCAAGCCACGAGAACGACAGCGCCGATGAGGATGAACAGACCGGATAGCCCGAGTGGCCCCGTCTCTGCTATCTGATGCAGTGCACCGTTGTGAGCGATCAGCCAGGGGCTGCCGATATCCTGAAGCCAGGATGGACACGTCAGAGTGCCGGTCGGTCCAGTCCAGAGTTCGCAGCTGGTTCCGGGTGACTGCAGGTGCCTCCCAAGGAAGTAGGGGCCAACCCCAGTCACAGGTGCGCTCTGGTAGGCAGACAGGGCGTTGGCCCACACTAAGTCGCGGCCATTAGTGTCGGACTGCACGAGTCTCGTCAGGAGGCCGTTGCCTTCACCGACACTCAGGGTGGAGATCCCCGCAGCAAGCAGGACGGCGGCGACTGCGCCCATCAGAACGCGGCGGCTGGAGTGGACGAGGAGACCAGCGGCCACACCGATGACCGCAGCCAGCAGGGGGCCCCGACTCGCGGAAAGGAGGAGGACGCTGACACCGGCACACCCGAGGAAGAGCCGCCAGGCGCGGTGAGCCTGTCCGAATAGCGCGAGCCAGATGCAGAGCGCTCCAGCCAGACCGAGAGTGATGGGGGTCATGTAGGGGTGTGACAGGCGGCTCGACAGTAGAGGAGTGCCACTTGTCAGTGTCATCAGGATAGCTGTGCCCATCACGAGAACCAGGCCAACACTGATCGGCATAATTCGGTGGGAGCTCTGCCAGCTGGCGCCAATACCCACTAGGCCCAGCGGTCAATAACGTGCGTATCAACGAGGAAAGACTGGCCTGAAGGGGCGTTTCCGTCAACAGTGCCGGGAGCTGCTGGCTGAGCAAGAAAGACGCTGAGCAAGATTTTTCGCCGCTCCTGGCAGGGCTTTCAGGCTTGCAAGCCCCGCCAGGGCCAGCGGTGAGATAACGTAGAAAGGTGCCAGCAGTGCCAGCCACACTTGGTTCCATCTGGGGATGGTTGGGCGAAGAGTGGTTGGGACGGTCACAGACAAAACTATAGGCGAGTGGGTCCCATGCCAGGCTAGATCACCGATCACAATAACATCCTGGTGAATGACCTGCGGAGAGAAGATTTGGACCGGGACGTAGAATGCGCGCTATGAAAGCGATCATCCCGGCGGCGGGGCTGGGCACGCGCCTGCGTCCCCTGACCTACACGCGTCCCAAACCGGTCCTGCGCGTTGCTGGTCAGCCCATCATCGCCCACGCCATCCACACCCTCGTGCACGCCGGCATCACTGACATCGGCATCGTCGTCTCCGACATCACCCGCGATGAGATTCAACACGCTGTACGCGGTCTTCCGGACGTGGAGATCACCCTCATCAACCAGCACGAGCAGCTCGGCCTCGGGCACGCCGTCCTCACCGCCCGCGATTGGGTCGCCCAGGACGACTTCTGCGTCTACCTCGGCGACAACCTCTTCGAGCATGGTGCCACCCCCTTCGTCCACGCCTTCCAGCAGCACCGTCCCAGTGCCCTGATCGCCCTGGTGGAGGTCCCTGACCCCACCGCCTTCGGCGTCGCCCAGCTCGACGGCACCCGCATCACCCGCCTCGTCGAGAAACCCAAGGATCCCCCCAGCAACCTCGCCGTCGCTGGTTTGTACTGTTTCACGCCCGAGATCTTCGACATGCTCGACGGCATGCCTCCGTCCGCCCGGGGCGAATTCGAGATCACCGACGGCATCCAGCGCCTGATCGACGCCGCCCTGAACGTCCAGGGTCAGGCCGTGCAGGGCTGGTGGAAGGACACCGGCCGCCCTGCCGATCTGCTCGATGCCAACCGTCTGCTCCTCGAGCGACTGCAGGACGACGTGCAGGGCGAGGTGACCGACTCCAGGATCACGGGGCGGGTGGTGATGCCCGCGTCGGCCCGGGTGATCCGCAGCAAGATCGTCGGACCCGTCATGCTGGGTGAGGGCGTGGTGATTGAGGACGCGTACATCGGGCCGTTCACGAGCATCGGCGCGAACTCGGTGATTCGTGGTGCGGAGGTCGAGCACAGCGTGGTGGACGAGGGCGCGCAGATCGAGAACGTCAGCAAACGCCTGCAGGACTGCCTGATCGGCGTGCGTGCCCAGGTGCGTGGAGGCCGCACGGTGCCCCGCACGCACAAGCTCACCATCAGTGACGCCAGCCTCGTCGAACTCGCCTGACCTCACCCCTCCGCGCCGGGTGTTTTGCGGTGCGGGGCAGGGTTCTGTCAGCCGCGCGGGCCTATGATGGGGGCATGACGGATTCACCTCGGATTCACCTGGGTGCGCTGATGCGGTCCACGCTGGACGACGCGCGCAGGCAGAAGGGCACCTTGATCACCTCCAGTACGAGCAGGGCGGGCAGCTGCACACCCTGCGCTTCGCGTCCCCGGCGCCTTTCGAGGTGTCGGTCAACACGCTGGGCGGCTCGGAGATGTATCTGCAGGGCTCGTTCGAGCCGGTGCTGATCATGGAGTGCGCCCGCTGCCTGCGCGACGTGGAGGTGCCCGTAGACGTGCAGCTGGGCACCCTGATGCGCTACGAGCCCTCGGCGGAACAGCCGTACCTGGAGGAGGCCGACACCGGTGAGGAGGTGCTGGTGTTCGGCGATCCGGACCTAGACCTCAGCGCGTACCTCGCGGAGACGACCCTGCTGAGTGCGCCGCTGAGCGTGCTGCACGACGAGGCCTGCAAGGGGCTATGTCAGGTGTGCGGGCATGACCTGAACGAGGGGCCGTGCGAGCACATGGCGCAGGTGCCGGTCGAGGAGATCGACGACGAACTGGGCACCCCGGCGGGGTCACTGCACGCGAAGCAGAATCCGTTCGCGGCGCTGGCGGACCTGAAGCTCCCAGAGGACTGAGGTGCCCGAGCTGACGCATTTCCGGGACGGGCTGCCGCGCATGGTGGACGTCTCGGAGAAGGTCGCCACGGCGCGTGAGGCCACGGCGGAAGCCTGGGTGCGCCTGCCGCCCGAGGCGCGATCCGCGCTGGAGGCGGGCACCAACCCGAAGGGTGACCCGCTGACGGTGGCGCGGCTGGCTGGGCTGGCGGGCTGCAAGCGCACGGCGGATCTGGTGACGCTGTGCCACCCCATTCCGGTGTCGGGCGCGGACGTGCGCGTGACGCTGGAGGAGGCTGGGGTGTACGTGTGGGCGCAGGTCCGCACGACCGCTCCGACCGGCGTGGAGATGGAGGCCCTGACGGCGGTGACGGTCGCGGCGCTGAACGTGTACGACATGCTCAAGGCGGCCAGCAAGGCCATCGAGGTGACGGGTGTGCGTCTGCTGGGCAAGAGCGGCGGCAAGAGCGGCGACTACGTGACCCCCCCGGCGGGTGGCCCGGGCGGCGCGCCGGGAACTTCTGGCGAAGGTTGAACGTAGAGGCACCGTATGGGCGTGGAGACTCTTCGATCGGGGGACGGGCGGGCGTGGCTGGAGCTGCTGCACCGCGAGGCGGACGGTGACCTGACCCCCGCCGAGACCGAGCTGCTGCGCGCCCTCCCGGCCGAGGTGCAGGCGCAGCGTGAGCGGCTGGCGCGGGTGACGGCTGTCCTTCAGGCGCCGCCATTTCTGCCCCGCAGCGTGGCGGCGGACGTGGCGCGCGAGGTGCACCTGTCCGCGCGGCTGGTCTCCCCTCCCCTGTCCCACACGGTCGCCCCACAGGTGGCGGCGGAGGTGGTGCTGTCGGCGCGGCTGGCCCCGGTGTCTGCCCTGTCCCGGCCCCCCCTACCCCGTAGTGTGGCGGCAGCGGTCGCGCGGGACGTGCGGCTGGAGCAGGTCCTGGCCCGCGCGCCCGCGATGCCCGGCAGTGTAGCGGCCAGCGTGACCCGCGACGTCCGGCTGGGCGCGCAGCTGACCCCGCCGCCGCTGCCCCGTTCGGTCGCGGCGAGCGTGGTTCAGGACCTGCGGCTGGACCGCACGCTGGGGGTGCCAGTCCCCGCGCTGCCGGGCAGTATCGCGGCCGCCGTCGCGCAGCAGGTGCGCCACACCCCGCCAGAGCAGTTGTCGCCCGCTCCGGCCGCAGCCGCCGCGTTGATCGGGAACCGGCCGCGCAACCCGGCGCCGCTGATCATGGTGGTGTCACTGCTCGTGGCGCTGACGCTGCTGGCCGTCTCGACCGCGTGGCCGAACCTCGCGGCGGGCGCGCTGGTACTCCAGACGCTGCTGGCGCAGGTGTCGCCGCTGGCGGGTGTGGGGCTACTGCTGCTGCTCGTGACGAGCGCCGCCGTGACGTGGCGGCCCGCACCCGCCGCGCAGCGGTTCGGGGGGCTGGCCTTCGCCGTGAGTGCCGCGCTGACCCTCCCGGCCCTGTACGGGGTGGTGACACATGGCACAGTCAGTTTCGGGAGGGACGTGGTCGTGCACGGGACTGTGAAGGGCAACGTGCTCGCGGCGGGCGGGAATATCGTGCTGGCCCCCGACGCCCAGGTGGAGGGCGAGGTGGTGACCCTGCTCGGCGACATCCACCGCGAGGAGGGCGCGCAGGTGGGTGGGACCGTCACGGCCCTGCTGGGGCAGGTGCCCGGTGACAGCGCCGCCCGCGAGATCCAGGCGCCGAGCGGGCTGGGGGCCGTGACGGCCGCCGCGTTCCGCCCGGTCCTGGGCTGGCTGGGCAGTGCGGCGTGGCCGCAGGTGTTCGTGGGCCTGACCGGTGGGGCGCTGCTGCTGCTGTTCGTGTCGGGTCTCGCGCCACTGCTCGCGCGGCGCCAGCGGCACGCGCCGGTGAGGACGCTGGCGCTGGGCGTGCTGTCCCTGGCAGCGCTGCTGGGCCCGGCGGGCGGACTGGCGCTGGCGGGTCTGCTGGGCCCGGCGCTGCTGGCGGCGGCGCTGGCGGTGCTGCTGATCGCCGTGGGTCTGAGCGTCAGTGCGTACGACGCGGGCCGCGCGCTGGCGTACCGCGCCGGGCTGCCCGTCCCGGACGCAGTGGGCGCGCTGGTAGGTCTGAGTGCGGTGGCCGCCAGCCTGAGCCTCCCACCGCTGGCATTCGCGCTGGCACTGGTGGGGGGTACCTGGGGCGCGGGCACCCTGCTGCTGACCCGGACGGGCAGCCCAATGGAGCCGCAGGCCGCCTGAGTGCGAGCTGAGTGCGATGACGACAAGAAACCCCCACCCGTGTAGGTGGGGGGCTATTGGCACTGAACGTCAGTTCAGGATGCGTTTGAGGTGCAGGTAGATCTCGTACCAGTCCTGCTTGTCGCGGGGGCGTTTGCCGCGCAGTTCAATGCGGGACAGGGTGCGGACCCAGTCGGGCGTGATCTGCGGGCCCAGGGTGGGGTCGGCGACTAGGTCGGCGAGGCCCTTGGGCAGCGCGCCCTCGGTGGACGCACCGTAGAACTCGACCCCTTCGAGCAGGTCGTGAACGGTGATCGCGTACGCGCCGGCCAGGGTCTGGAGGGTCTCCAGGCTGGGGTTGGTGCGGCCACGTTCGAGGTCGCTGAGGTACGGGACGCTGATCCCGGCGGTCTCGGCGACGTCCTTGAGCCGCAGCCCGCGTTCGCTGCGCAGTTCGCGGAGTCTTTCGTGCAGTTTCATGTTTCACCTCCTCAGCTGCGGCGTGGCCTCACGCCTGGACCGGCCCGCTGGGGGCTGGGGGGCGCGTGCCGCCTGGGGTTCCGGTTGCCTGTCCCAGGGTTTGCCTGTGGGCAGAATACGGGAGCCTTGGTTGGAGTGTAACACCGCCCCTCGCTACGGTCAAGACAGAATAAGGATTAACCCTTCTTGCCCTTCACGATCCCCTCTGCTAAGATCGTAATCACAAGAAGGATTCGCCCACAGCAGAATTTCACCCTGCTCGCCTCGCCGCCCCGCCCGGGCGGGAAGGAGTCCCCCCATGCGCGCCCTGGACACCATCGCTGAAAGCATCCGCGTCGGCTACGCCCACCCCACTACCCTCCTGAACACCCTGATCGAGGTCGAGAACGAGGGCGGCCTGGGCGCCGTCCGCCGCGTCGAACGCCAGCTGAACCTCAGCGTCCAGGCGCTGCGTGAGCGCCAGCACCCCCACAGCGACCTCGCGCAGACGTGGCTGAACTCCGCCCGCGCGTACCTCGTCACGAACGCCCAGCGCCGTCAGGCCGTGTAAGCCAACACAACAGCGCCAACACCGGAGAGAGCGCCCCGACCAGTCAACGGTCGGGGCGCCCTCTTTTCCCCTCAGCTCAGGCTGTAGATCTCGCCGTACTTGCGCGTCAGGTACGCCACATACGGATCGGCACTCAGGGGCCGTCCGGTGGCCTGCACGGTCAGCTCGGCGGGCGTCAGGCTGCGGCCATGCTGGTGCACCTGCTCGACCAGCCACGCGCGCAGCGGTCCGTACTCGGCGCGGTCAATGCCCGCCGCGACCCCGGCGTCCTGGCGGGCAGCCTCCAGCAGCTGCACGCTCAGGAGGTTCCCCAGCGTGTATGTCGGGAAGTACCCGATCAATCCCGCCGACCAGTGGATGTCCTGCAGCACCCCCGACGCGTCGTCGGGGGGCGTGAGGCCCAGGTACGCCTGCATCTTCGCGTTCCACGCCTCGGGCAGGTCGCGGACACTCAGGCTGCCCTCCAGCAGCGCGAGTTCCAGTTCGAAGCGCAGCATCACGTGGAAGTTGTAGGTGACCTCGTCGGCCTCCACGCGGATCAGGCTGGGCTGCACGCGGTTCACGGCTCGGTACAGCGCTGCCGCGTCCAGGCCCGCCGTGACCTGCGGCGCGGCCTCCTGCAGCTGCGGGAAGTAGCGCTGCCAGAACGGCAGGCTGCGGCCCAGCAGGTTCTCGAACATCCGCGACTGGCTCTCGTGCACGCCCAGGCTCGCCCCGGCGGACACCGGGGTGCGCTCCCAGCGGTCGTGCACGCCGCGCTCGTACATGGCGTGCCCGGTCTCGTGCCACGTGCCGAACAGGCACGCGGGCCAGTACGCCTCGACGCGGGTCGTGATGCGGATGTCGCTGCGGCTGAAGTTCGACTGGAACGGGTGCGCGCTCTCGTCCTGCCGCGCGAACTCACCGGTCAGACCGAACGCCTCGCCCGCCACGCGCCACGCGAACTCTTTCTGTGCCCCGGCGGGGAACGGGCGGGTCAGGACGCTGTAGTCGGCGGCGTCCCCGGCGGCGCGGATCTTCTCCAGGAGCGGCAGCGTGCGGTCCCGCAGGTCCGCGAACACGCTCTGCACCTGCGCGGCGCGCATGCCGGGCTCGTAGTCGTCGATCAGGGCGTCGTAGGGGTGATCCTCAAAGCCGCGCAGGTCGGCCTGACGGCGCGTGAGGTCCATCATGCGCTCTAGGTACGGCGCAAAGCTGGCGAAGTCGCTGTGCTCACGGGCGTGCACCCAGGCGTGATGCGCCTCGTTCTGCGCGCGGGTGCGTTCCTCCACGAACGCGGTCGGGAGGCGGGTCGCCTTCGCGTAGTCCTGCCGCGCAACCCGCACGACCGCCGCCTGCGTGTCCCCGTTGGGCTGCACGCCGTCCAGCAGCGCGCCGGTCTCGGGCGCGGTGAACAGCTCGTGCGAGAGGCCCGCCAGGGTCGCCAGTTGCAGGCCGCGCACGCGGGCCGCCTCGGGCGGCATGGAGGTCTCCTGCTCCCAGGACAGCAGGCTCGCGGCGGCACCCAGGTCGCTCACCCGACCCAGGCGGCGGCTCAGTTCATCGAAGGTGGTCATCACCCGCCAGGGTAGCGTGCCGCGCCGCCCGATCCGCCATCTGGCGGAGGTCGACGGGCAGTCACTGCCAGCGTTCGCGGTCCTCGCTGTCCTCCCCCAGCAAAAGGGGGCGGACCTCGCCCAGCAGGTACAGGCTGCCGCACACCAGCGCCTGCGGGGCGCGCAGGACCGCCAGTGCGTCCAGCGCCGCCTGCGGGTGATCCGTGGCCGTCAGCGGCACGTCCGGGAAGAGGGGCGCAAGGCTGGCCGGGTCCGCCGCGCGGGGGCTCAGCGCGGCCCGCGTGAGGATCACCTCGGACGCCAGGGGCCGCAGGGCCCACGCAACCCCTGCGAGGTCCTTATCGCCCGCCGCGCCGAACACCAGCGGCAACCGGTCCACGCCAAGCTCCCGCAGGGCCGCTGCGACCGCCTGCGCGCCGTCCGGGTTGTGTGCGCCGTCCAGCAGCACCCGCGTGCCGCGCCAGGGAATCACCTCCAGGCGGCCCGGCCACTGCGTCGCCTGCGCGCCCGCCTGCACCGCCTCGGGGCTCAGCCCCAGGCGCAGGGCCGCCAGCGCCGCCAGTCCAGCGTTCGCCGCGCCGTGCGCGCCCAGCAGCGGCGTGCGCAGCATGACCGTCCCCGCCGGGCTGTCCACCGTGACTTCGGAGCCGTCCCAGCCGCGCCCCTGAACGCTCAGGTGTGCCTCCTCACCCAGCGCCCACAGGGCCGCGCCCTCCACGCGCAGGATGGGCCGGAGGTCGGCCGCCACACCCGTCACCGCCGGACGTCCCGCGCGCAGGATGCCCGCCTTCTCCCGCGCGATGGCCCCGTGGGTGTCGCCCAGCACCTCGGTGTGATCCAGGCCCACGTTCGTCAGGATGCTCAGGACCGGATCGAGGGCGTTCGTGGCGTCCAGCCGCCCCCCCAGGCCGACCTCCATCACCGCGACCTCCACGCCCGCCCGGCGGAACAGCTCTGCGCCCAGCGCCGTGATGACCTCGAAGAACGACGCGCCGACCTCCTCCGCGTGCGGTCGCAACTCCGCGAGGGCCGCCGCGACCTCCGCCTCCGGGAGTTCCGCGCCGTCCACCACGAAGCGCTCGGTGAAGCGCGTCAGGTGCGGACTGGTGAACAGGCCCGCCCGGACGCTCCCGGCGCGCAGCATGGCCGCTAGGGACGCCGCCGTGGAGCCCTTGCCGTTCGTGCCGCCCACCAGCACCGTCCGGAAGGCCCGCTGCGGGTCACCCAGGCGCGACAGCAGCGCCTCCACCCGTCCCAGGCCGGGCTGCATCCCGAAGCGCTGCCGCGCGAACACCCAAGCCAAGTCACCCGAGGGACCACCAGAATCAGTCATCCGCCCAGCATAGGGCGCGCGAACACGAGGAGGCCCGCCCCCATGCAGGAAACGGGCCTCCAGTTCAGCGGGGGTCAGCCCTGCGGCGCGAAGTACCCCTCCAACGTCGGCACAATCTGCTTCTTGCGGCTGATCCGGCCACCCAGGTCCGCCACCTGACCGTCCACGCCCGCGCCGAAGGCCTCGCGCAGCACCTTCTCCTCGGTGGCACTCAGGACCAGCGTACGGTTCGTCTCGTTCAGGATATCCACCACGCTCAGCAGCACGCCGCTCAGGCCGTCCTGCGCCTTGGCCTGATCCATCGCGGCCAGCAGTTCCGCCTGACGCCCGAACACGTACCCGGGGTTGGTGGTCTCGATCACGCCGATGCCCCAGCTGTGCGGCGCGGCCACGCCACCGAACGGGAACACCTTGTAGTCCATGCGCAGCAGCGTGTCCGCCGGAGTGTCCCCTAGATCGCTCTTCGCGGCGAACATCGCCAGCGCGTACGCCTCGACGTCCTCAATCCCCGCCACGGGCGCCAGGAACGCCACGGCGTCCCGGTCCTCCTGGGTTGTGGTGGGACTGCGGAAATGCAGCGTGTCACTCAGGATCGCGCTGAGCATCAGTCGGGCGTCCAGCGCCTCCACGGGTAAGCCCGCCTCGCGGTGCAGTTTCAGCAGGATCGTCCCCGTGCAGCCGACCGGCTCGAAGCGCAGGTAGGGCGGCTGTGCGGTCGTCAGGTCGCCCAGCTTGTGGTGATCCACGACGCGCGTGACATTCAGCTCCGCGAGGTTCGGGGCGGACTGGGCGCTCTCGTTGTGATCCACCAGCGCCACCGCCGCACCAGCGGGCAGTTCAGGCAGCAGCGCCGGAGCGTCCACCCCGGCCTGCTCAAGGACAAACGCCGTCTCGAAATTCAGGTCGCCCAGGCGGTACGCGGTCGCGTCTACGCCCTGGCGGGTCAGGAGCCGCGCGTACACCAGCGCGGCCGTGATGGCATCAGTATCGGGGTTCAGGTGACCAAACACAGCAATCATGTGGCGATTCTACCGATTTGCCATTCCGGAAACGCCGACCTGCCCGCACAACATCAAAAGAGAACCCCCCGCACGGGGCGGGGAGTTCATTCAGCTGGTTAGGTTTAGAACTTGACCTTGTAGCTGATCTTGAAGACGTTGCCCTTGGCGTCGGCCGCGCCGGCGACCGCGGCGCCGTTGCTTTCACGCAGGCGCAGGTTGCCGTAGCCGTACCCGAAGCTGAGGTCGTAGTAGTTGCCTTCCACGTACAGCAGGTCCTGGCTGACGGTGCGGTTGCCGTTGTACTGGTCGATGAACGCACCAGCGGTACCTGCGGCAGAGCTACCGTCGGCGTTGAAGGCAGCCACGTAAGGGGCGTAGGCGCGGTTCGTGCCCTGGTAGCCGGCGTAGTACACGGCCAGCTTGGTGTTGGGGAGCAGGAACTCGTTCAGCTTGACGCCCACGCGGTACAGCACGTCGCTGGCGGTGAAGTCGGCTGCGGCGCCGGTGGCGGTGCCGTAGTCGTAGCTCTTGCTCTGGCCCTTGACGTAGGCCTCAAAGCTGGGCTTGAAGACGGTGTTCAGGGCATCGGTCTTGACATCCACGCTGCCGTTGAAGGAGGTGGTGTTCGCCAGGGTGGCGGTGCTGTTCCGCTCGCTGTCCGCGAAGGTGCTGTTGTTGAAGCCCGCGTTCAGCTTGATGGCGGCGACGCCCAGCTTGGTGTCGTACGCGGCGCTGCCGTACACGACCTGGTTGGTGTAGCCGTTGGTGGCCGCGCGGTAGCGGGAAGCGTAACCCAGGGTCAGGTCCAGGCCCTTGACCAGCGCGGCGGCGTCCTTGCCGTTGTGCTTGGCTTCGAAGCCGTACTCGCTGTAGCAGACGCTGGTGGTGGCGGTGCCGCAAGTGCCAGAGTCCAGTTCGCTGGTGCTCAGGCCGAACTCGTTGCTGTTATACGCGACGCTGTTGGCGAACAGACCGCTGTCGCTGTTGGCGCGCAGGCGACCGTCGGTGGAGACGTTGCGGTAGAAGGCGCCGAAGCTGAAGCCCAGGGGCAGACCCAGGTCAGCGCGGACAGCCGTGCGGACGCCGTTCTTCGCCTGGAAGGCCGCAGCCACGGGCGCCTGGGTGCCGGTCAGGTACTCGTAGTACCCGCCGCGGACGGTCACCAGGTTGAACAGGCTGACCTTGCCGGCCACGCCACGGTCCACGATCGCGCTGGGCTCGCTAGCGGTGTTCAGGGGGCTCTTGCCGTAGGCCACGCTGTTATCAACGTATCCACCCACGTTCACCAGACCCAGGATGTCGGCCTTGGCCTTCACGCCGAAGCCGGTGCGGCCCGCGCCGTAGGGAGCGGTGCTGTTGGTCGCCAGGGGGTTGGCTTCCATCACGCCTGCCACGGCGTCGTAGCCGGCGCTGACGGTGCGGTAGTTCAGGGTGTACACCTTCACCGGGCCCAGGGTGCCGCTGGTGCGGGCGTAGAAAGCGTTCTCCACCGTGGTGGCCGTCGCGGTGGTGGGAGCAGCGCCGGGGGCGGTGGGGGTGAAGGTGGTGCCGGTCACGCGGCTGGTGGCGTACTCACTGTCCAGCTGCCAGCCGGCGACGGTGCCGTGCAGGTCAGCGCCGAACGCCGTCACGTCGTTGATCACCGTGCTGGCCGTGCCGGCAACGGCTTCGTTGACGAGGGTGGCAGGGTTGTCTGCAACGCCGGTCGCCAGGGTCGTGGCAGCGGTGTTTGCCACGCCGGTGCCGTACGCGTCGCGGCCTTCCTGCATGTAGTTCAGGCCAGCTTTCAGGGTGCCGACGGGGGTGATCTCGGCGCGCACACCGCGGTAGTACAGGCCGTCCGTGTTGGCGCCGCCGCGGCTGCCGTACACGCCGGTGATCATAGGCTTGAAGGCGCCGATCACGGGCAGGGTGCTGCCGTCCACGCTGACGATGTACCCGTCACCACGGCCCACGGCGTCGTTGTCACCGATGTAGTCAGCGAACTTGAACTTCAGGGCCTTGCCGAAGGTCACGGTGACAGGCGCGTTGCCGACGGTGAACTTGGTGGTGGCCTGGTTGAAGTAGAAGAACAGGGGACGGTAGGTGGTGCCGTCCTGCACGACGTCGGGGTAACGGCTGTCTGCAGTAGGCAGGCCGGCGCGGATGCCGAAGCTGACGTCGACGCTGTTGACGTTCAGGCCGCCAGGGCCGGGGACGTAGGCGCCGCTGACGTCGCTGCGGGCGGTGTCGAACTTGCCGCTGTTGCCGAAGGTGATGCCGAAGCTCAGGGTGGTCTGACCTTCGACGGCGACGGGCGTAGCCGCAGCAGTGCTGAAGCCGTAGAAGCTAGAGGCGGCAACGGCTTCAGCGTCAGCGCGTTGCGCAGCAGTCGGGTTTGCAGGGAGCACAATCGTGCCATTGCCCACAAGCACACGCCCACCGGTCAGGTCGGCGTAGTCGACAGCAGTGTCGACCGTGGTGGCGTTGCCGTCGGTGCCGGTGGTGAACACGGTGCCGGGGATCAGACGGTCCAGGTCCATGTTGCGGTTGGCACGGGCCACGTAGTAGGTGGCGCTCAGGCTGGGGGAGATGCTGAAGGCGTACTTCTCGAGCTGGGCGACGCGGTTGTCGAGGCTGGTGACCTTGGTCTCGACAGTGGTGACGCGGCCGCCGAGGGCATCGAAGTCGGCGCGGGCGACGAGGTCGGCCTGGGCGGCTTCGACGGCGCTGACGCGGTCCTGGAGGTTCAGGATGTCCTGGTTCAGGAGGACGGTCAGGTCGTTCAGGGCGGCGATCTGGCTGGCGTTGTCGTCGACGTCGGCACGGAGGGTGTCGTAGTCGTCGGCGCGGGCGGTCAGGTCGTCGATCTGGCTGGTGAGGCCGGCGAGGGCTTCGGCGTCGCCACTGGCGGCGGCGAGCATCTCGACGCGCTCTTCGAGGCGGGCGAAGTCGTCGCGGCTGACGGCGTTCTCTTCCAGGTCGCTGACACGCACGCCGAGGGCGGCGAGGTCGGCGGCGAGTTCCTGGATCGCGTTCTGCAGCGCGGTCAGGGTTTCCTCGTCCATCGTGCTGACGCTGGTTTCACCGGTCTTGATCTGGCCCAGGAGGCGGGCGATGATCACGGCGGCTTCGTAACGGGTCAGGTTCTGCGTGCCGCGGAAGGTGCCGTCGGGGTAGCCGAGGAGGATGCCCTTGCTGACGAGCAGGTCGATGGCGTCCTTGGCCCAGTGACCAGCGGGGACGTCGGTCAGTGCGGGCACCTGGGGTGCGCTGGCGGTCGCGGCCGTCTGGGCGGCGGCGGCGCCGAAGGACAGCGCGGCGGTGAGAACGAGCAGGCTTTTCTTCATATGAACCCCCAAAAAGGTCGTCGCGCGGCGGAGCACGTTCTGCGGCTCTGAAGGTGACGGTGGGGCGAGTTGCCGGGTTTCCTCTCCCGGAGTGGTTCGCCGTTCCCGTGTTCTTTCGCGCAACCTGACATTCTTTGCCTGTCGGTTCAGAAGTGTCAGATCAGGCGGATGATACAGGCATGAAAGAGACCCGGTCAACCCTGAGAATGGCCTAAAAGCGCGATTTCATCGCACATGACCGATCTCTGACCAGAGCATGAAGGTTCTACAAAGGCCACCGGACTTGATCTTTCTACGTGCCAGTGGTCACGATTGGGACTTCTGGCTCTCCTGGTTCTGTCCTGTCTCCAGAGCAATCTGGAACCACTGCGGCACACCCTGACGGAAGTACCGCGCGGCCCAGGCCGACGCCCAGGCGTGGAATTCCCCTGCCTGAATCGCCGCGCGGGCCCGTTCCATCAGGCGGTGCAGGTACCGCAGGTTATGCAGCGACAGCATGCGCGGCCCCAGCATCTCCTCGGCGCGGATCAGGTGCGCCAGATACGCACGTGTGTAGTTACGACAGGCGTAGCAGTCACACCCTGAATCCAGGGGCTCCATGGAGGTGCGGGGCGCACTGGAGTTCATGTTCAGCCGCCCCTCGTCCGTCAGGGCGTACCCGAAGCGGCCCGTGCGCGTCGGATACACGCAGTCGAACATGTCCACCCCCAGCGCCACACCCGCCACCAGATCCTCCGGGTGACCCACGCCCATCAGGTAGCGGGGCTTGTGCTCGGGCAGACGCCCGGCCGTGAACGCCACCGCCGGGTACATCTCCTCTTTGGGTTCACCGACCGCCAGTCCACCCAGTGCGAAGCCAGGCGTGTCGTACGGCAGCGTGAGTTCCAGACTGCGTTCCCGCAGGTCCTCGTGCACGCCACCCTGCACGATCGCGAACAGCGCCTGCTCAGACCTGGACTTCACGTTCAGGCAGCGCGCCAGCCAGCGCTCGGTGCGCTCGAGGCTGCGCAGGATGTACTCCCGCTCGGCCGGATACGGGGGGCACT
>NZ_CP011389.1:1640000-1840000 GCF_001007995.1 Deinococcus soli (ex Cha et al. 2016)
GGGAACCCCGTGCTGCCGGCCCCCGTACTGACCGACATGGACTTCACCTGGAAAGGCGTCACCGAGCGTGACCTGAGCAGCGGGCAGAACCGGCTGGAAGTCATCGAGTACAGCGCCGAGCCCATGGAGGCCGCGCTGAGCGGGTACCACCAGACGCTGAGCCGCCCCGCCCGCTGGCGGCAGCTGGCCGTGCACGTCGCCGGGGACGGCAGCGCCGGGAACGCCGTGCTGGAAACCGGCGCCCTGCAATACCTGCGCGGCACTCTGGAGATGCAGGCCGTGAACGCCGCCGGAGGCAGTGGCCTGGGCGGCTTCCTGCGCGGGGCCGTCACCGCCGCCGCCAGCGGCGAGGGCCTGTACAAGACCGCCTTCCGGGGCAGCGGCACCCTGTACACCGAACCCACCCGCCTGCACCTGCTGCTGGGCGAACTGCGCGGCGAGAGCCTGATCGTGGACGACGGCGCGTTCGTCGCGTGCGTCGGGGACATCACCGTGGGCCGCCACGTGAACCACGGCTTCGCGCAGGCCGTCGGCAGTGGCGAGGGCCGGGTGCAGCCCAAACTGACCGGCAGCGGCCTGTTCGCCCTGCAGAGCCCCGTCCCCCCCGAGGAATTTCAGGTGCTCGACCTGCGCGGCGACACCCTGAAAGTCGACGGGAACCTCGTGGTGGCGTACACCGACGGGCTGGAATTCAAGGTGGAGAAGAGCGCGCGCGGGCTGCTCGGCAGCGGCAAGACCGGCGAGGGCTTCGTGCAGTCCTACCGCGGCACCGGCCGCGTATGGCTCGCCCCCACCCTCCCCCTGCACACCACCCACTGACCCGTCTGCACCTGAACGCCGCCCGCCCCGCCACGCGTGACAGCATGGCGGGGTGCTTCAGGCCCTGAGTAACGTCCTGCTGCCCGTCATGCTCGTCGCGGGGCTGGGCGCGCTCGTCTCGGCGCGCTTCCCCATTGATCAGGCGACCATCGCGCGGGTCACGCTGTACCTGCTGTCCCCGGCACTCGTGCTGAACGTCCTGCTGACCACCCGCGTGCAGGCGGGCGAAGTCCTGACGCTGGGCGCCGCGTACGCCCTGACCGTCGCGGGCAGCCTGCTGCTGGGCTGGCTGACCGGCCTGCGCGCCCCGCAGGCGCAGCGGCGCAGCCTCACCGCGAGCGTCGGCATCTGGAACAGCGGCAACATGGGCCTCCCCATCGCGCTGTTCGCCTTCGGACAGGCAGGCTTCGCGCACGCCACGCTGCTGTTCC
Source organism: Deinococcus soli (ex Cha et al. 2016) (assembly GCF_001007995.1). Lineage (NCBI taxonomy): Bacteria > Thermotogati > Deinococcota > Deinococci > Deinococcales > Deinococcaceae > Deinococcus > Deinococcus soli (ex Cha et al. 2016). The sequence goes on from NZ_CP011389.1 coordinate 1,641,251, forward strand.
TGATGTCCTTCGTGGGCATGTACGTCATCGCGCCCGTCGTGTACACCGCCCGCGTGCGCCGCCCCGACCAGCCGCCCCCCAGCGCGGGCCGGATGCTGCTAAACATGGTGCGCCTCCCAGCCGTGTGGATGGTCGCGCTGGGCGTCACGCTGCGCGCCCTGCACCTGCAACTGCCCGAGGGCCTGACGCGCGGCGTGGAGTTGCTCGCACAGGCGACCCTGCCGATGGTACTGCTCTCACTGGGCCTGCAACTCGGCTCGGGCGGCTGGCCGCGCCTGGACACCCGCGTGTGGCTGGCCACCGCCGCGCGGCTGATCGGCGGCCCCCTGCTGGGCGTCGCCGCCGGACTCATCTGCGGCCTGCGGGGCGAGGTGCTGGCCGTCCTCGTGCTGTCCGCCAGCATGCCCACCGCCGTCAACGCCCTGCTGATCGCCCGCGAGTACGGCGGGGACGCCGACACGGTCGCCCGCACCGCGTTCCTCAGCACCGTCCTGAGCGTGCCGACCATCGCAGCGGTCGTGGCGCTGCTGCCCCGCCTGACCGGCTGACGCGACTGCATACGCCGCATACCTCCAGACCAGAAAACACGTTCAGCACACGGTTCCCGGAACCCATATACCAGGGTTGACACGCCCTGCATACCACGATATCCTTTCCCTATCACCGTCCGCGAAGGACGGATTTTTCGTTCTGGAACCCCGAACGCTACAACGGAGGCTGCACCGGCCGCATCAGGATTCCCGAACCGCACCGGCGGGGAGCATAGGCCACCACACCGGTCCGCACGCCGCCAGAGGCCGCTACGCTGCGCTCATGACCGAGAATCTCTCGCTGGTGCCCGTGACCGAGTGGGCGCCGCTGGTGCCTGAGTTGATGACCCGTGACCTGGGGCGTTCGCTGGACGTGTACACGCGCGTGTTCGGCTTCACGCTGCACGACACGCGGCCCGGCTTTGCGTACCTGAGCCTGGGCCGCGCGCAGTGGATGCTGGAGCAGGCGCAGCCGGATGGCGCGTGGCTGACCGGGCCGCTGGAGGTGCCGTTCGGGCGCGGCATCAACTTTCAGATCGTGCACCCGGAGCTGGACGCCCTGCACGCGCGGCTGGTCGCGGAAGGCTATCCGCTGTTCCAGCCGCTGCGGACCGAGACGTACCTGGAGGGCGAGGTAGCGAACAAGCAACGCCAGCTGCTGATACAGGACCCGGACGGGTACCTGCTGCGCTTCACGGACTGATCAGGGCGTCACGCGCTCCTCGTGGATGTAGCCGTCCAGCCGGGCGAGGCGGCCCCGCAGTGCCAGGACGTACACCGCCGGGGGCACCTCCTCCCCCATCGTCCAGGCGCGGATGTCGTGCGCCTCGCCGACGGTCAGGAGCCGGTCGAGGAGGCACAGGAGCATGCGGCGGCCCTCGGCGTGCTCGGTCAGCAGCTCCGGGAGGGTCATGTCCGCCAGGGGCGCGGTGGGGCGCAGCGGCAGGCCGTCCAGGTGCCCTTCGAGACCGATGCGCATCTCCATCTGGATCTTGCGTTCCATGCCGGTGCAGTCGCGCAGGGTCTCCTCGGCGCCCGCACGCCAGGTTCCGGGCTCCAGCGTGGGGAGGGGACGGGCGTTCAGGTCGCGCTGCACGGCGCGCGGGTCGGCGTGGCGGGCCTCCTCGCGCAGCAGGTCCAGCGGGTGGGGATCGCGGGTGGTCATGCCGGACAGTCTGCCGCACGCGACTGTGGCCGGGTGCCGCACCTCGCCTATGCTGGCAGGCATGCAACACACCCGCACCTGGTCTGACGTGTATGGCAGTGCCCGCGCCCTGTTCGAGGGTCGCGCCGGGGGGCACGCGTGGCTGATCGCCGCGCCGCCCGAACTGGCAGGCGAACTCGCGGCAGCCATTGCGGGTGTGGACGGGAAGGGCCGCGCCGCGCTGGTCGTGCACGAGGGGCTGACGCCGCTGCTGGCCGCCGTGCAGGAGGAACGTCCGCGCGGCGTGATCGTGATCGCGCACACCGCGCTGGCAGGTGGCCCGGCGGTGAGCGTACCGGACACGCTGGTCGAGGACGCGGGTGGCCTTCCCTACCGCGAGGGCGGCGAGTTCCCCGCCTGGACGGGCGAGGACGCCGGTGAGGGCGCGCAGGGCGAGTGTCCGGCCGCGTCCGCCGTGGCGGGGCTGGGCGTGCCCGTGACCGTCACCACGCCCGCCGCACTGGCCGCCACCCTGACCGCCTGGATGGACCGCACCCCGCACGGCCGCTGACCGCGCCGGAGTGGGGATTCAGCGCAGCAGGAGGCAGGTGGTGGTGGCGTGCGCGTACAGCTTCCCGGCGTCGTCGACGATGCGGCCCTCGGCGATGGCGGTCTGGCGGGTGACCTGCACGACCTGTCCGATGGCCTGCACCTCGGGGCCACCCGCAAGCAGGGGGCGGATGCAGTTGAACTTCAGTTCCAGCGTGGTGTAGCCCACCCCGGCGGGCAGCGTGGTGTGGACGGCGCAGCCCACGGCGGAGTCGAGCAGCGTGGCGAACACGCCGCCGTGCACGCTGCCGATGGGGTTGTGGTGGAACTCCTGCGGTTTCAGGCGGAAGACGGCGCGGCCCTCGGTGAAGTCCTCGGCACGCAGGGGTTCCATGCCGAGCGTCATGCCGATGGGTGCGGGGGGCAACTCGCCGCGAGCGATGGCGTGCAGGTACTCCAGGCCGCTCAGGCGGCGGGCGGCCTCCAGGGCGGGGGTCATGTCGGCCCAGGTGTAGGTACGCTCTCGGGGCTGGTCAGTCATGCGCGGAGGATACGCGCGGGCCGCAGCAGGTTTCTGGACTGCCCCCCCTCGGGCTTCCCGCGCCGGGCGTGGAAGGCGGGTCACGGTTCGCGCGGGGGTGGGCGGTACACTGCCGCGCGTGAGCCTGCCTGCCCCCTCCCCCGCGCTGGATCCGGTGGTGCGGCACCTGTACGTGCACGTACCGTTCTGCCCGACCATCTGCCCGTACTGCGATTTTCACGTCCTGACGCGCCGCACGGGGCTGGTGGAACGCTACCTGGAACAGCTGGAGGTCGAGGCGGCGGGGCTGGCCGCGGTCTACACCGTCGAGCTGGACACGGTGTACCTGGGGGGCGGCACGCCCAGTTTCCTGCGGGACGAGGAACTCGCGGCGCTGGTGGGCAGCGTGCGGCGGCACCTGGGCTGGGGCCGCGTGGAGAACACGCTGGAGGTCAACCCGGGGACGGTCAGCGGGCCGCGCGCGGGGCACTGGCGGGCGCTGGGCTTCGACCGGGCCAGCGTGGGCGTGCAGAGCCTCGACGACGCCACATTGACATTCCTGGGCCGTCAGCATGACGCGGCGCAGGCGCGTGAGGCCGTGACGACCCTGATCGGTGAGGGCTTCCGCGTGAGTGGTGACCTGATCACGGCCGTGCCGGGGCAGCCGCTCCTGAGTGACATTCAGGGGCTGGTGGACCTGGGCGTGGGGCACGTCAGTGCGTACACGCTGACCATCGAGCCCGGCACCGAGTTCGCCCGGCGCGGCGTGACCGTGCAGGAGGACGACGAGCGGCGCGGCTTCGAGGAGACAGAGGCCGCCCTGACCGCGCTGGGCTTCGCCCGCTACGAGGTGAGCAACTACGCGCGGCCCGGGCAGGAATCCCGGCACAATCTCGCGTACTGGCAGGGCCGCACGTACCTGGGGCTGGGGCCGGGCGCGGCCGGACACTACCCGGCGGAAGGCGGGGCGCGGGGCACAGGGGACATGTTGACGGTCCGCCGGACGAATCCGCACCTGCACGGGTGGCTGACGGGGGCGGCGGGCGAGGCGGAGGCCATCGACGCGACCGAGTTCGTGACGGACGCGCTGTTCATGGGCCTGCGCCTGCGCGCGGGGGTGGATCTGGCGGACCTGTCGCGCCGCAGCGGTCTGGACGTGGCCGGGGTGTACGCCGCGCCCATCGCGCAGAACGTCGCGCGCGGCCTCCTGACCCTGGACGGCGACCGGCTGCGCGCCACGCCGGACGGCTGGTGGGTGCTGAACCGCGTGGTGACGGACTTCCTTGAGATCTGAGTCTTTTCTCCATCACCGATCAACCATCACCCATGTTTGACCAGTGGGAGTTGTGAATGGCGCCTGTCCAGCTATGGCGGCAGGTCAGTGACGGCTCACGGGGGGCGCGTTAGACTGCCAGCATGACGAAATCCTATGACTACGACGTGCTCGTGATCGGCGCGGGACCCGGCGGGTATCACGCGGCGATCCGCGCGGCGCAGCTGGGCCTGAAGGTCGCGTGCGCCGAGCGGGAGAAGGTGGGCGGCGTGTGCCTGAACGTGGGCTGCATTCCCACCAAGGCGCTGCTGCACGCCGGTGAGCAGATTGCCGCGGCGCGGCATGCGGCGGACTTCGGCCTGACCTTCGGCGAGCAGCGGATGGACATCGCCAAGCTGAACGGCTGGAAGGACGGCATCGTGAAGAAGCTGACCGGCGGGGTGGGCGCGCTGTTCAAGGCGAACAAGGTCACGCACCTGACCGGGCAGGCCAGCTTCGTGGACGACCACACCGTCAGGGTCGGCGAGCAGACGGTGACGGCGGCCAGCATCATCATCGCGACGGGCAGCGAGCCCGCCAAACTGCCGGGCCTGGACGTGGATCAGGAGAGCATCGTGGACTCCACGGGCGCGCTGGTCATGCCGGACCCGGTGCCCGCGCGCATGCTGTGCATCGGCGGCGGCGTGATCGGCTTCGAGTTCGCGCACGTGTACAACAACATGGGCAGCAAGGTCAAAGTGATCGAGTTCATGCCGAACGTGGTGCCCGGCGCGGACGCCGACGCCGTCAAGGAATTCACGAAGGCCATGAAGAAGCAGGGCATCGAGATCGCCGTGCAGACCAAGGCCAACAAGGCCGAGAAGAAAGCCGACGGCGTTCACGTGGAACTCGAGGACGTGAAGACCGGCGCCAGGACCGTGGAAGTCTTCGACCGCGTGCTGGTGGCCGTGGGCCGCCGCCCGCGCACCGACGGCCTGAACGCCCAGGCGGCGGGCGTGACCGTCACGGACCGGGGCTTCATCCCGGCGGACAGGCAGCAGCGCACGAACGTCCCGCACATCTACTCCATCGGGGACGTCGCCAGTAACCCCATGTTGGCCCACAAGGCCATGAAGGAAGGTCTGGTCGCGGCCGAGGTCATCGCCGGGAAACCCGCCGAGCAGGACGCCGTCGCCATTCCCGGCGTGGTGTACACCAGCCCTGAACTGGCCTGGGTGGGCCTGACCGAGCAGGAAGCCAAGGACAAGGGTTACACCATCAAGACCGGCGTGTTCCCCCTGTCCGCCTCGGGCCGCGCCATGACCCTCCAGCAGACCGACGGCTTCGTGAAGATGGTCGTCGAGAAGGACACGGACCTGCTGCTGGGCGTGCACATCGTCGGCCCGCACGCCAGCGACCTGCTCGGCGAGGCCGGACTGGCGCTGGAGATGGCCGCGACCGCCAGCGACATCGCCCTGACCATCCACGCGCACCCCACCCTGGGCGAGAGCGTGCTGGAGGCCGCCGAGGCGGTGCATAAGCAGGCGATTCATATCATGAACAGGTAATCGCCTCGCCGCCCGAAGGGCCGAGCAGAGCGAGGAGCGAACGAACCCCCGGGCCGCCCCGGGGGTTTGCCATACCTGAAGTGGTGGTCAGTGACCCTGAGGGGCAGGTGGCAGCTCGGGCGGCGCGGCGGGGAGAGTGAACCAGAAGGTGGTGCCCTGGCCGGGCGCCGAGGTCAGGCCCATGCGGCCGCCGTGGCCTTCGACGATGCGGCGGGCGACGGACAGGCCGATGCCGGTGCCGGGGTATTCGTCGCGGCCGTGGAGACGCTGGAAGACCGTGAAGATCCGCTCGTGGTATTCGGGGGCGATGCCGATGCCGTTGTCCTGCACGGTGAAGCGGACCTGTTCATCTTCGTGCTGCGCGCTGATGTGCACGTGGGGGGGCACGCCGGGGGCGTGGAATTTCAGGGCGTTCCCGATGAGGTTCTGCAGGAGGCGGCGCAGCTGCGTGCCGGAGGCCAGGACGTGCGGCAGGGGGTCGGCGCTGAGCGTGGCGCCGGCCTGTTCCAGCGGCGCGGCCAGATCGGCACGCAGCTGCGAGAGGACGTGGGTGGGGTCGGTGGGCCGCAGGGGTTCGCGCTGGGAGGTGACGCGCGCGAAGCTCAGGAGGTCCTGGATGAGCTGCTGCATGCGGGCGGTGCCGCTGCTGATGTGCGTGACGTACTGCGCCACGCGGGGGTCCTGGTGGTGGTCGAAGCGCCGGGCGAGCAGTTCGGTGAAGCTGGTGATGGTCCGCAGGGGTTCTTGCAGGTCGTGACTGGCGACGTACGCGAACTGTTCGAGTTCGGCGTTGCTGCGTTCGAGTTCCTGGGTGCGGCGGTGCAGGGCCTGGGCGTGCTCGGTGCGTTCGAGGGCGAGTTGCAGGCTGGAGAGGACCGTGTCGAGCAGGCGGCGGTTCACGCTGGTCCAGGGTTCGGGGGTGTGGCGGCCCACGACGAGGACGCCGCGCACGCGCTGGCCGCTCTGGACGGGGAAGGACGCGGTGGCCTGGATGTCGGTGATGTCCTCGCGGGCGGCGGCGACGGTGGCGGGGTCAAAGCGGTCCTGGTAGTGGGGGGTGCGGGTGGTGAAGGGCCGGTCAACGTTGACGGTCTGGCCGCGCGGCAGGCCGCGCTGGAGGACAGGCAGCAGGTTGGGGTTGCGGAAGTGGCCGCGGTGGCTGCGCAGCCGCCAGCGGTCGCCCTGCGGTTCGTAGTAGGTGGTGACGGCGTGCGGCAGGAGGCTCACGATGATCTCCTGCGCGCGTCCGACGAGGCTGACCGGGTCGGGTTCCAGGGTGAGGTCCCGCGAGAGTTCCGCGAAGGCTTCCAGGGCGCGGGTGCGGATTTCGAGTTCAGCGGCGTGTTCGCGCAGGGTGCGGGCCTGTTCGGCGCGTTCGATGGCCAGCCCGAGGCTCTGGGCGACGCTTTCCAGGACGGCCTTGTCGGCGCGGCGCCAGGGCTGGGCGTGGTTCAGGCCGAACGCGAAGATGCCGCGCGGCGCGCCCTTCACGCTGACGGGCAGTGTGGCGGTCGTCTGGAGCTGCTCCGTGACGGCTTCCAGACCGTCGGCGGCGCGGTCGTAGTGTTCCTGGTAGTGGGGCAGGCGGGTGCGCCAGGGGATCAGCAGGTTCGGTGTGCCCTCAAAGGAGATCCCGGCGTCCAGGATGGCCTGCAACTGCGGGTTGCCCAGGTCGCCCACCTGGGATTTCAGGCGCCACAGGTCGCCTTCGGGTTCGTAGTACACGGCGAAGCCGCTGGGCAGGAGCTGCTGGGCGAACTGCTGGGCGCGGCGGATCAGGGCGTACAGGTCACCTTCCAGGGTGAGGTCGCGCGTGAGGCCCGCGAAACCTTCAAGGACGGCGGTGCGGGCCTCGAGTTCGGTGTTCTGCCCGTGCAGCTGCGCGGCCAGCTGCGCCAGATCGGATTCGTTGCGGCTGAGCTGCGCCTGGGTGTCGGCGGCGCGGGCCTGCCGCTCGAGTTCCAGGGCGCGGCGTTCGCGCAGGTCGCGGACGTACCCGATGACCAGATCGTCCGTCTGGTCGTGGTACCGCAGGAGCTGCACCTCGACCGGGATGGCCTGACCGTGGCGGTCGAGCATGGTCTTCTCGTACCAGCCGCTGGCGCCGTGCGTGAACGCGCGGGCGAAGGCGGCCTCGTCCCCGGCGCGTTCGCTGTCGGGCGTGAGGGTCACCCAGTTGATGCGCCCGGCGTCGAAGTCGGCGCGGGTGTAGCCCAGCAGGTGCAGGTACGCGTCGTTGACCTCCAGCAGCTGCCCGTCCAGCGTGCCCGCCGCGATCCCGATGGGGCTGAGGGTGGCGAAGGTCTGCGCGCGGGTCAGGGCGACCTGCCCGGCCTGGGCTGATCCGAGCAGCGCGGCGTGCTGCAGGGCCAGCGCGGCGACCCGCAGCGCGGAGAGCAGTTCGCCACGTTCCTGCGCGCCGGGCGGGGGTCCGGTCAGCAGGGCCGCGTCGTCCGGCGTGACCCGCAGCAGCAGGCCGTGCGGGGTGACGCTGATGGCCGGCAGCGGCTCGTCGCCACTGTCCCCGGGGGCGGGGGCCTGGACGGGCGCAGCGCCGCTGTGGCTGGCAAGTGTCCAGGGCTGCTCGGCGCCGCGCCTCCAGCGCAGCCACGCCATGTCGAGCAGGGCTTCCAGTGGGCGCAGCAGGTGACTGTCCAGGTCGCCGGGGGCCGCGATGGCCGTGGCCGCGCCGGTCAGGGCGGGCAGGTGGTCACGCAGGCGGGAAGGGGTCACGCGGGCACGATAGTGCAAGTACGCCTGGTGGCGTGTCACCGCGCGCCGAGACGGAGGTCGTCCCCGGCTCACGGACGGCGGAGGTGGGGGGCGCCTAGACTCTTCGAATATGGCCACTTCCCTGTCCGACCGTCTGACTGCCGAGCTGTCCGGCCTGCGTGAGAGCGGGCTGCTGATCCATCCGCGCGTGCTGGACAGCGCGAACCGTGCCCGGACGCGCGTGGATGGGCGCGAGGTAGTGAACCTCGCCAGCAACAATTACCTGGGCTTCGCGGACCACCCGGCCCTGAAGGCCCGGGCCGCCGAGTACCTGGACCGGTGGGGGGTGGGGGCGGGCGCGGTGCGCACGATCGCCGGGACGCTGCGGATCCACGAGGAGTTCGAGGCGCAGCTCGCGGCGTTCAAGCACACCGGGAGCGCGCTGGTGCTGCACAGCGGCTTCACCACGAACCAGGGGGTGCTGGGGGCGCTGCTGCGCGAGGGTGATCTGGTCGTCAGTGACGAGCTGAACCACGCCAGTATCATCGACGGGCTGCGTCTGACGAAGGCCACGAAGAAGGTGTTCAAACACGCCGACCCGGACGATCTGGAGCGCCTGCTGAAGGAGCACGACACGGACGGCCTGAAACTGGTCGTGACGGACGGGGTGTTCAGCATGGACGGCGACGTGGCGCCGCTGGACCGGCTGGTGGCGGTCGCCCGGAAGTACGGCGCGGTGACGTACGTGGACGACGCGCACGGCAGCGGCGTGATGGGCGAGGCGGGGCGCGGCACCGTGCATCACTTCGGCTTCGAGTACGCCGACGACGTGATTCAGGTCGGGACGCTCAGCAAGGCGTGGGGCGGCGTGGGCGGCTACGCGGCCGGGCACGGGGACCTGCGGCAGCTGCTGATCAACCGCGCCCGCCCGTACCTGTTCAGCACCGCGCAGGCCCCCGCCACGGTGGGCGCGCTGGCCGCCGCGCTCGACGAGGTGCAGCGTGACCCCACCCTGATGGAGCGCCTGTGGGCGAACACCCGGTACTTCAAGGCGGAGTTGCAGGGCCTGGGCTTCGACATCTTCGGCAGCACAACGCCCATCACGCCGGTGATCTTCGGCGAGGCACCCGCCGCGTTTGAGGCAAGCCGCCTGCTGTTCGACCGGGGCGTGTTCGCGGTGGGCCTGGGCTTCCCGACCGTGCCGCGCGGGCTGGCCCGCATCCGCAACATCGTGACCGCCGAGCACACCCGCGACGACCTGGATCACGCCCTGCAGGCGTACGCTGAGGTGGGCCGCGCGCTGGGCATCATCTCCTGATCACCTGCCGCGTCCGCGAGTGGCCGGATCTGCCCGCGCTTGGGGAGCTCCGGTCGCTCGCCTGGGGGGGCGCGGACGACGGGGCACGCTGGGCAGCGGTGCTGCCGCGCAGCCTGACCTGGGTCACCGCGCATGACGGGGCGCGGCTGGTGGGCTTCGTGAACATCGCCTGGGACGGGGGCGCGCACGCCTTCCTGCTGGACACGACCGTCCACCCGGACTGGCAGCGGCGCGGCGTCGGCACGCAGCTGGTGCAGGCGGGCATCCGCGCCACGCGGGAGCACGCGGGGGTGGAGTGGTTGCACGTGGATTTTGAAACTCACCTGACGGCCTTCTACGCCGCGTGCGGCTTCACACCCACGGCTGCCGGGCTACTGCGCCTGCACCCGTAACTTCCGATGCGCTGCACCCTACCCGTCTGCGCGTTTCTCTACGAAATACAGCCGCTGCGCGTGAAGCGCGGTGCCCGCCTGGCTTCAGGAGCGGCCGGAAGGCAGGAGTGGTCAACTCAGGCGATCTTTCCAGTGACATCACTCGACTTTTAACGGGTGCATTGGGCAACCTATCGGACTGGGATTCTGGCGATACCGTCACGGATGGACATTGAGGAAGGGCTGGACATTTTGCCCGCCGGGGCACGTGACAACCTGCAGAGGGGCGTGGAGATCAATCTGTCGCCTGCTGCTGAGTTCGAGGACAGGGGTGAATGATCGATGAGGCCCGATCGTGCGCGGGATGCCAAGACATTTCAGTTGTGTCGCGCGTGACTGCCTCAAGTACGCAAGGTATAGGACTGTCTGCCAGGATGGCGTGATCGGCCACCGTTTCCCTGCCGGGTTCTCCTCGTCAAATCTTTCAGGGGCAGTCTCTTGCACAGGGAAGTCGAATGGATGAATATCCGCCGCTCTTTACTTGATGCCTTCCTGGCAGTCATACTCCTGAATCAGGAGGATATCTACTTATGGCTTACAAGAAACTCAGTGAACAGGTGATGGAACTCAGCAACCCCCAGCGCAGCGATACCTTCGTGAAGCTGTTCCAGGAAGCCGTGCGGTCCGGCAAGATTGACGGCGCGTACCTGCCCGAGCGCTTCACGATGCCCAAGCAGTTCACCCGCCGCGGCAGCACCGACACCTACCAGCGCGACACCCGCGAGATGATCTTCGACCACACGCCCGACTTCGACGCGTGGTTCGAGGAGACCAACCGTGACCTGGCCGCCGCGCGCCGGGGCGGGAACATCAAGCCCAGCATGGAAGCCGTCGAGTCCGGTCTGGTGGACTTCCAGACGATGGTCGAGGAGACGCGCCGCAAGATGCAGGCCAGCTTCGAGAAGGGTCAGGCGCTCGGCAAGGGCCGCGCAAAGACCACTTCCGGCAAGAAGAAGAAGTAAGCGAGGAGCCGGCGGGCGCGTGGCCTGTTCCCTGATGGGGCGGGCCGCGCGCCTGCTGCGTGCGGGTTTCCAGTCCTGGGGCCCCCCAGGTATGGTGTGGGGATGACGGTTTCCGAGACTCCACTTTCCACTCCTGCGCGGCGCGGGCTGCTGCTGGTCATGACCGGCGCGTCCGGCGTGGGCAAGGGCACGCTGCGTGAACGCTGGCTGGCCGGGCAGGACGTGTTCTTCAGTACCTCCTGGACGACCCGTTCAGCCCGCCCCGGCGAGCAGGACGGCGTGCACTACGTGTTCGTGAGCCCCGACGCGTTCGAGGAGAAGGCGCAGGCGAACGGCTTCCTGGAACACGCGGCGTTCGTGGGCAACCGGTACGGCACGCCGATCGAGCCGATCGAGGCGGCCCTGAGTCGCGGGCAGGACGTGGTGCTGGAGATCGAGGTGGAGGGCGCGATGCAGGTCAAGGCGCGCGTGGGTGAGGAGGCGATCCTGATCTTCATCATGCCGCCCAGCCTGACGGAGTTGCGCCGCCGCCTGGAGGGCCGCGCGACCGAGACGCCCGAACGGATCGAGAAGCGCCTGGCACGCGCCCGTGAGGAGATCCGCGAGGCGCACGAGTTCCGGTACGTGGTCGTGAACGACGACCTGGACCGCGCGGTGGAGGAACTCCTGGCGATCCAGCGGGCCGAGCGGGCGCGGCAGCTGCCCGAACCCGAGTGGACGGAAGCCGACCGGGAGGCGCGCGTGCGGGCCGATCACCTGCGCAGCTACACCTTCACGGACGCGCGGCTGGCCCAGGTCACCGGGGAGTAAGAGAGGCGTGCCGCTGGAACTGGTGCAGGGGGACATCGCGGCGCAGGACGTGTGTGCGGTGGTCACGGCGGCCAACAGGGAACTGGCGGGTGGGGGTGGCGTGGACGGCGTCATCCACCGCGCGGCGGGCCCGGAATTGCTGCGCGCCATCCGAGAGATCGGGGGAACACCGACCGGAACGGCGGTGATCACCCCGGCGTTCGGTCTGTCGGCGCGGGGCGTGCGGCACGTCATTCATGCGGTCGGGCCGATCTGGCGTGGGGGCACCCAGGACGAGCCGGAGTTGCTGGCCGGGGCGTACCGCCGCAGCCTGGAACTGGCCGCGCAGGCCGGATGCCGCAGCGTGGCGTTCCCGGCGATCAGCACCGGGGTGTACGGCTACCCGCTGCCGTCAGCGGCGGAGGTGACCCTGCGGACGATCACCGCGTTCCTGGCGGATCACCCGGACCTGCACGTGCGGGTGGTGCTGTTCGACGCGGGCACGCTGAACGTGTTCCGCCGGGCGTGGCAACGGCTGGAGGCCTGAGCGGCGGGTGTAGCCTGCGGGCATGGCCGACCTGACGCTGCCCACCCCGCTGGTTTCCGTGTCCTGGCTGCGCGCGCACCAGCGTGACCCGCGCGTGCGGGTGCTGGACGCCCGCTACGCCCTGAGCGACCCGCTGACCGGGCGGATCGCGTACCTGGGCGGGCACGTGCCGGGAGCCGTGTACGCCGATCTGGAGACGGACCTGAGCGGTCCGGTACAGCCGGATGGGTCGGGGGGGCGTCATCCGCTGCCGGACCCGGCGGCGCTGGCCGCGTGGCTGGGGAGCGTGGGCTTCGGGAACGACAGCCTGGTCGTGTGTTACGACGACCCCAGTACCGGGCAGGGCTTCTACGCGGCGCGGGCGTGGTGGCTGCTGCGCTGGCTGGGGCACGCGGGGGTGGCGGTGCTGGACGGCGGCTGGCCCGCCTGGGTCGCGGCAGGCGGTGACGTCAGTACAGAGGACCCCTCCCCCACCCCGGTCAGCTTCGTGCCGGACGTGCAGGCGGACCTCGTGGCGACTGCCGCCGACGTGCAGGCGCGCGGGGCGGGCACCCTCCTGATCGATTCGCGCGCGCCGGGCCGCTACCGGGGCGAGGTGGAACCCATCGACCGCAAGGGCGGGCACATCCCGGGCGCCGTGAACCGCGACTGGGCGGGCGCGCTGGACGGGTCGGGCCACTGGCGGGACGCGGGGGCGCAGGCGGCGCGGCTGGACGCGGGGGGCGCGCCGACCGTCACGTACTGCGGCAGTGGCGTGAGTGCCACGCCGAACCTGCTGGCCCGCGAACTGGCAGGTGTACCGCTGGGCCCGGACAACCGCCTGTACGCCGGGTCGTGGAGCGACTGGATCAGCGACGACACGCGCCCGGTGGCGACCGGCGAGGAATGAGAGTCACTCCTCGGCTCGCACGGGCACGCTGCCGTCAGTCCATTCCAGCGTGAGGGGCTGCCCGGGCGTGACCTGCGCGGCGCGGGTGACGGGTTGCCCGTCCGGGCCGCGGACGAGGGCGTAGCCGCGGGCCAGGGTGCGCTGCGGGGTGAGGCCCAGCGCCTGGCGCATCAGGGCGTCCACGTCCTGCGCGGCGCGGTCCACGTGCCGTCCGGCCGCGCTGCGGGCGCGGTCCAGCGCCCAGTCCGCGCCCGCCTGGGCGTCCACGAGGATCTGCGTGGCGTGCGCGCGGATGGTGCGGGCGTCCTCCTGCGCCTGCGCGGCGGCCCCCGCGACGGTGCGGACGATCAGCGCGGCGGCCTTGCTGGGCGTATCCACACGGGTATGGGCCACCTCGTCGGGGAGGGTGTCGTCCCGCGCGTGCCCCAGGCCCGTGATGACCGGCACGGGGAAGGTCGCCAGCGCGCGCGCGAACGCGAGGTCGTTCAGCCACGCGAGGTCCGTGACGGCCCCGCCGCCGCGCAGGACGACCAGCGCGTCCAGCGGTTCCTGCTCGTGCAGCGCGCGGGCCTCCCCGGCGGCGCGCAGCAGGCTGGGCGCGGCGTCGCGGCCCTGGAAGGTGGCCTCCAGGTAGACCGGGCGCAGCACCCCGGCGGCCTCCAGCGGGTCGATCTCGCGGCGGAAGTCGCCCAGACCGGCCGCCTCGCGCGGGGCGATCACGGCGAAGCGCCCGAAGTCCCCGGGGGCCGCCAGCAGGCGGTTCAGGCCGTAGACGCCCTCGCGGACCAGGGTCTCGCGGTGCTCGGCGAGGCGCAGCGCGGCGTCCCCCAGCGTGAATTCCGGCGCGACGTCCAGCACGTTCAGCGAGAAGCCGTACTGCTCGTGGAAGGTCGCCTCGGCAAACAGCAGCACCTTCAGGCCCGCCGTGAGGGTGCCGCCGGTCGCGCGGCGGAACTTGCCTTCCAGGCTGAAGCGTTCGCGGGCCCACACGGTCGCGCGGCACTTGGCGACCTCGCCGTCCTCTGCGGCCTGCACGAGATCCAGGTAGAGGTGGCGGCGGTCCGTGACGCTGGCGATCTCGGCGCGGACCCACACGGCGCCCGGCAGACCCCGCGCGACGACCTGCCCCACGTACGCGAGGAGTTCCGACAGTTCCAGGAACTGCTCCGGGGGTCGGGTCGCGCCGCTGCCTCCCCCCTCCCCGGTCTTCTTCTTGCGGCGGGTCACAGGCGTCCCCCCAGCGTGCGGCCCGCCACGGCCGCCAGGACGCCCAGCGTGACGCTGAGGCCCGCGTACAGCAGCGCCGCGCCGCCCCGCCCGTGGGCGAGCAGGTCGTCGAGTTCCACGCTGAAGGTGGAGAACGTCGTGAAGGCGCCCAGCACCCCGGTCCCGAACGCCAGCCGCGCCGCGTCCGGCCACACGCCCCGGCCCACCAGCGTCAGCGTCAGGCCCAGCAGGAACGACCCCAGGACGTTGATCAGCAGCACCGGCACGGGAAACGCGGCGCGCAGCGCCAGCGGCGCCAGCAGCACCTGCGTACCGTAGCGGGCCGCCGCGCCCACGGCGCCGCCCGCCATCACCCACAGCCACGCGTTCACCCTTTCAGCATAGTGGCCGGGCGGGAGTCTGCCATCCTGCGGGCATGATCAGGGCGCGGCGACTCAGCGACGGGCAGGACTTTCCCTGGAACGGGGAGCACGAGAACGTCTGGGTGGACACCCAGGACCCCACTCCGGCTGAACTGGCCGCGCTGCGCGCCGCGTTTCCCCTGAACCGCCTCGCGCTGGAGGACGCCCTGGAACGCGGGCACTGGAGCCGCGCCGAGGTGTACCCCGAGCACGCATTCATCACGGTGCGCTCTTACGTGAATCCGGATCAGGTGGACGAGTTCACGGAGCGGCTGAGTATCTTCACCTTCGATCACGCCGTGCTGACCCACAGCCCTGGCGGCACCCGCGCCCTGAGTGGGGTGTGGCCGCTGGCCGGACGCGACAGCGTGAACACCGCACAGGAAGTCACGTACGAGCTGCTCGATCACACCGCCGACACCTTCTTCACGGCTGCCGACGCGCTGGAGGCCCGCGTGGACGACCTGGAGGAACGCGTGTTCCAGAGGGTGCGGGAGAACCCGGTGCCGCACGTGTTCGAACTCAAGCACCTCGTGTCGCAGGCGCGGCGGCTGGCGACCGACGCGCGCGAGGCGACCGCGCTGCTGGGCCGCCACGCCACCTGCACCCCGGCCGACCTGGTGCGCTACCGCGACGTGCAGGACTCGTTCACGCGCGCCGCCGCACGCTTCGACACCCTGCGCGACCTCCTGACGAACCTGCTCGACCTGCACCTGAACCTCCAGAGCCAGCGCATGAACGAGGTCATGCGCACCCTGACCGCCGTCAGCGTGATCTTCCTGCCGCTGACCTTCCTGGCGGGCGTGTGGGGCATGAATTTCGAGTTCATGCCCGAACTGCGCAGCCCGCACGGCTACGCGCTGGCCTGGGGCACCTTCCTGCTGATCGGCGCGGCCCTGAGCGTGTACTTCAAACGCCGGGGCTGGTGGTAAACGAAAAGCCCCGCCGCAGGGGCGGGGTTCGTGGTGCACTCGCCGCGATTCGAACGCGGGGCCTGCCCCTTAGGAGGGGGCCGCTCTATCCAGCTGAGCTACGAGTGCGCGCGTGGGCCGGCGCGCGGCTGGCCGCCGGAAGTATAGCAGGGGCCCCCGTGCGGCGTTCACGTGCGCTCGGATGAGATAATCATGTAAGTCCGGTGTACCTATACTGGCTTGAGGTCCCTCATGACGAACGCTGTGTACACCATGACCGTCCGCGCCCTGGCTGGCGTGGTCTCCGAACGGGCGGCTGAAACGATGGTGCGGTCGGTGCTGCGCGAGCAGAACCTGCTGCCGGAGAACGTGAGTGCCCAGGAGATGCAGCGCATGCTTTCCGGGCCGCTGCTGTCCCGCCTGAGCACCGTGATGCCCGCCGCCCGCGCCCGCCGGGAACTGCTCGCGCTGTCCGCGCAGATGGCCGACCGGTACCCCAAGGCGCCCACGCTGTTCATCGAGAGTGGCCCCAGCGCCACCTGGGATGACGCCCCGGACACCGAGATGTGGAACGACCTGGGCCTGGGTGCCGACGACTTTGAATTCGACGATCCCGAGTACGCCGCTGGCCTCTCGGGCCGCTCGTACGACCTGAACACCACCATGGATCAGGACACGCTGATCCAGACGCTGGGGCGTCTGAGTGGCGTGCAGGGCGTGATGGTCTGCCGCGCGAGCGGCGAGGTGCTGCGCGTGCGGGCCGTGCGGGACGCGAACGGCCTGGCGGGCGTCGTGGCGGCCAGCGCGATGCTGTTCCAGAAGCGCGCGCTGCGGCTGCTGTCGGCGGACCTGGGCGGGCAGACGGTGTGCGTGTGCCCGCTGGGCGAGCACTGCGTGGCAGTGATCGCCAGTTCGCAGGCGAACGTGGGGAGACTCCTGGTGGAACTGCAGCAGATCAAGGTGGCCGCGTGACGCGCGGCGTGACGGCCGGGCGGCTGCGCCGGGCCGGGCTGGCCTGGGTGACGGCGGCCCTGATGGGCGCGGCGGGCGCACAGAACCTCACGGCGTACAGCGCGCTGGCCGGCAGTCTGGACGGAGCGGTGCAGGTACGCGCGCAGTCGGCCGAGCAGGCCCTGAACCGCCTGGACGCAGCCGGTCAGGCGCTGGATGAACTGGCGCCGACGCTGCGCAACCAGCAGATCGTGAGTGGGCTGCGTGACGCGCTGGGCCGCAGCCGCGCGGCGCTGGCGCGCACCCCGGCGGAACTGGAGGCGCAGGTGCAGCTGGCACGCGGCCTGATGCGCAAGGCGCTGTACGACCAGAGTCTCGCGGCACTGGGCGCGCAGCCTACGAACGCCGGCTCACAGCTGACGCTGCTGACGCGGGAATTCGGCCTGAGCGGCGACGCGGCCAGCGCCCTGAGCGCCGACGCGAAGGCCGGTCGACTGGAGCGCGTCGCGTGGCGGTTGCAGCGCGCGGCGGTGCAGAAGGTCAGCGCGGCCCTCCAGGCGACGCGGGCGCAGCAGACGACCGGGTCGTACGTGAACCTAGCGCGCGCGACCGGGTGGTTCACGGTCGTGCAGGATTCCACCAGTGTCGGCGACCTGAAACTCTCGCAGTTTGGGAACGCGCTGCGGCAGCTGACGTCCGGGGACACGGCGGGCCTGACCTCGTCGCTGGGCACGCTGCGGCGGGGCACGCAGGTGTTCGCGCAGGCGCTGGCCCAGCCGCCCGCGCTGACGCCCGCCCGGCCCACTGCGGGCACCCCAGCGGGCGCCGCCACCCCGGGCACCACGCCAGCCACCACCCCCGCGACATCAGCTCCGACTGCGGCCACTGACCCGGCTGCGCCGGCCACACAGCCCACAACGCGGGCTCCCGGCGCCGAGGCGGTGTACGCCGCGCTGGGCCGCGCTTTGGCGGCGAGCGGGCACGCCGACGGCCTGACCGCCCGCGCCGCGCTGCAGGACGCCAGCACGCAACTGGCCCGCGCGGGCACCCCCCTGCGCGACACCGCCGAGTACCTGACGCTGCAACAGGCGCTGGAGGGCGCGCAGAACCGTACCGCGCCGCGCCCCAGCGACGTGCAGGCCCTGATCGCGGGCCTCGCGAACGCCGAGCGGGCCGCGCGGGGCGAGCCGGTCAGCGCGCTCGACCGCGCGTCCCTGGGCACCGCCGGGTGGTTCAGCGGCTGGCTGCGTGCACTGATCTTCCTGCTGCTGGGCGTGGGCGTCGCCGCGCCGCTGTACCTGCTGAACCTGGCCTTCGGGGGACGCAACGTGTACTGGCGGGCCATCACGGCCGGACTGCTGCTGCTGCTGCTCCCGCTGTTCCTGGAGGGCGTGTTCGGGTTCCTGGGTGCGCTCGGGGACGCGATGGGCGGCGGCGCCCTGGCGGGCCTGACGAACGTGACGCTCTCGCAGGGCGCGTCCGCACTGCCCGTGTGGGCGCTGCTCGCGCTGGGCGCGCTGGGCCTGCTGGCCTTCGGGTTCCGGGGCCTGTGCCTGCAGTTCGGGCTGCTGGGCGACCAGGGCAGCACACACACCACCGCTCAACACACCGTGATCGACTGGGATGAGGACGTCTGATGGCCAGCCTGCACCGTTTACCCGTCCAGATGCTGGGGGACCTCGTGTCGCCCCGCGCGCTGGAACGCATCCTTCAGGAGGCCGCGCAGGCGCGCGGGTCCACCCTGGAACTGCTCGACATCGCGACCCTTGAAGACATCCTGAAAAAAGAGGTCTTCAAGCGCCTGCAGCTCAGCGTACCCGCCCCCCTGGCGAAAAAACGCGTCTCGGAGGTACTGGGCGAGCTGATCAAGGCCACGCAGGAACGCCTGCTGCCCGCGCAGGGCAGCCAGATTCCGGCGCTGGAGGAGGCCGCGCGGCGCTTCTCGCTGTACTTCGACTGGCCCGAGACGCAGCGCCTGCGCGGCGTGCTGACCGTCGCCCGGCAGGAGGAGAAGGACGGCCGGGACGTGGGCGACCTGGTGCGCGAGGCGCAGAACCTGATCGACGCCATGGACCGCCGCCTGCAGGAGGGCCTGATCGAGCAGGGTCAGGACCTCGCCGAACTCCGCGCGGCGTTCGAGCGGGTGCAGGGCATGGGCGGCAAGGACGTCCGCCGCCTGGACACCCTGATCGGACAGATCGACGAGGCGCAGAAACAGGGCACGCTACTGCCCGGCGAGGTGGAACGCGCTCGCACGATCACCTTCAACCTCCGCAAACTGCTGGAATCGTCGGTCGTGCAGACCGTCCCGTCAGATCAGGCGGTCATCCCGACGAGCGCCACGATCCTCGACCCGGACGCGCAGGCGCGCGTGCTGGCGCTGGAACAGGAGCACGCCGCGCAGCAGCTGAACCTGACCGAACGCGAGTACACGCCGCTCCTGCAGGGCCGCGCGGACCTGCGCGAGCAGCACGACCGCCTGCGCGCCCTGCACGCCCAGGGGCAGCTGACCGCGGAACTCGTCGAGGACTGGCGCACCCAGCTGAAAGTCGAGCGGGAACGCACGCTGGGCGAGCAGCGCGCCCAGCTGGCCCGCCTGGAGGACGCGCTAGCCCAGGCGACCGCCACGGCCGACATGCGCATCGCGCTGGACTCCGCGCGCCACCTGCTCGACAGCGGCAGCCTCGCCACGGACGAACTGCAGGAACTGGCCGGCATGCAGGCCGCGCTGGCCGCCGGCGTGAATGCCGCGCAGCAGCTGGAAACGCAGCGTGAACTGCTGGACATCGAACGCTCGGCCCGCAACGTGCCCGGCGCCAGCGAGGAACTCGCGCCGCTGATCACGCAGGCCCGCGCGGCCCTCGCGCAGGGCGCCGGGGTGGACATCACGGACCTCTGGACGCGCCTGGAACGCCGCATGGGCGCCGCCGCGCAGGAACGCGAGGACTTCGACGCCCGCGCCGACCGGGTCGTGCGCGAGTACGACATGGTCCGCGGTCTGGCCGGCGAGACCACCCAGCGCCTGGGCCGCATGGCCGACACGCTGCGCGCCCAACGCCGCCTGGGCCGCATGAGCGCCCAGGCCCGCGAACGCTACGAGCAGACCCTGCACGACGCCGAGGCCCTGCTGGCCGAGGCGCACGCCGAGTACCGCGCCGCGCAGGAAGTCACCGCCACCTTCGGCCAGGACGCCCTGAGCGGCCTGCTGGACGTGTTCGACTTCCAGGAGAGCAGCATCCTGGATACCGACCCCGGCCCGGCCATCGCCGCGCGCACCGACCCGTTCGGCTTCGCGTCCGCCCCGCCCAGCCCGGCCCAGCCCAGCCCCGCCGTGTCCAACCCTGCGGCGTCCGACCCGGCGATCCCCGCCGCCAGCGCCGCGTCGCTGTTCGACACGCTGCTCTCCGGCGGCGCCGCGCCGGTCACCACCCCCACGCCCACCACCCCGGACCACACGCCGGCCCCCAGCAGTGCCTTCTCGTTCACCGGGACCGCACCGGCTGAACCGGTCGAAACGTGGCTGTTCGTGCAGGGCCAGATCCAGCACGGCGCGCACACCCTCGCCGCGCAGGGCATGGGCGCCCTGCTGCAACAGGCCAGCGCACTGGGCCTGCACCGGCTCGACATGGGCGACGCCTCTCACGTCTGGTCCGCGCGCAGCAGCACGCCCGGCGAGTGGCGCGTGGGCCGCGCGCTGAACTGGACGGACCTGGACGAGCAGGTCGGACCCTGGCTCGACACCGGCGAGAGCTGAACCCCGGAATCA
This sequence comes from Deinococcus soli (ex Cha et al. 2016), assembly GCF_001007995.1. Lineage (NCBI taxonomy): Bacteria > Thermotogati > Deinococcota > Deinococci > Deinococcales > Deinococcaceae > Deinococcus > Deinococcus soli (ex Cha et al. 2016). The sequence goes on from NZ_CP011389.1 coordinate 1,661,718, forward strand.
GGCAGACCCGTCCCGGCCGCGAGATGGCCGGGACGGGTCTGCCGGTCAATGTCGCGTGACCGTCCCGCCGAAATGACCTATTGTCAACCTCATTGCGGAGGACAGGTCATGTTTGAGCGTCAGGGCGCCACGCGCGCCAGGAACATCCCGAGATCCAGCACCCGGCACGCCGGGGAACCCGAACAGCTCCACCCGTTGCCGCTCGCCGCGCCCTTGCAGCGGTTCCTGAGCACGCCCACCCGCGCGCAGGGTCAGGCTGCCCAGCCTGTCCTGCGCGCCGCCACGCTCCAGCGGCAGGAGGAGGCCCGCCTGTCCGGCGCGCGTGCGGCCGTCCAGCAGCAGGTCGCCGCCTTGGGTGACGTCGCCCCCGTCCAGCGGCGCGCCGATCTACCCGTCCCCGCGAAGCCCGTCACGCCGTCCGACTGGGTCACCGTGATGCGCCACCGCGCCGAAGGTGTGGACGGTCAGCGTCTGGATACCCGCGCCTTCGGCGAGTTCCAGACCCTGCAACGCCAGGTCGCCCAGTCGCTGGGGCAGGGCTTCCGCGCGGACCGCGGTGACCCCGCCGCCCGCTACGCCACGTACGGCGAGCACCTCGCCACGCTGCAGCGCCACGCCCTGAGCGCCCCGGTCTCCCGCGTGGTCCTGGGCCTGGTCCCCCCGGCCGAGCGAGTGCCCCTCCAACGGGCGACGGATGAGGCGCGGCAACGCCAGATGGCGCGGGAGCAGGCGGCGCTGAACTTCGACACCCATGCAGCCTTGCAACGCCAGCTGGCCGGGCTGGATGCCGAGGCGACCCAGCCTGTCCTGCAACGCATTCAGGCCCGGCGGGGCGCGGGGAACCCGCTGCCGGAGGCGATCCGGCGGCATCTGGAGCAGGGATTGAACCATGACCTGAGCCGCGTACGGATTCACGACGATGCGGAAGCGGACAAGTTGGCCAAGGGCGTGAATGCGCTGGCGTTCACGACAGGGACGGACATCTTCTTCCAGTCGGGGCGGTTCGACCCGAACACGCGGGGCGGGCTGGAGTTGCTGGCGCACGAGGTGACGCACACGGTGCAGCAGAGCCAGGGCCGCGTCGGGCGGGGCATCGACCCGGACGCCGGACTGGAAGCCGAAGCCCGGACCATGGGCGCCAGACTCGCGCAGAGCGGCCCGCAGTTCGGCACCAAGCATCCCCCCAGACCCCGCGCGGCCCTCCTCACCCCCACCGCACCGACCGCCCCCACCGTGCAGCGCTGGGGCCTGGGCGACCTGAACAAGCTGGCAGGCAGTGCCGCCAACAACCTCAAGAGCGCCGTCAGGAACGTCCAGAAGGCCGCTCAGAAGCGCGTCCAGAAGACGGTCGCCCGCGTGAGGAAGGCTGCCGCACCGGCACTCAGGGCTGCACGTCAATCCATCAGTCAGACGCTCAGAACTGCACAGAAACTCCGGGCACAGGTCGGCGCGAGGATCACGAAGGCAGGACAGACCGCGCGTGAGTACGGGCGGCAGGCATTTCAGAACGTCAAGACGAAGGCCCGCGCAGCAGCGCAGCAGGTCAGGAGGCAGGCCACCCAGTTGCGCACACGCGCCCACCAGCTGGCCTTCCGTGCCGCCACCGCAGTAGCCAACACGAAACATCGTCTTCAACACCGGGCGCGCGCGGTGACCGGCGCCCTGCGGCAGGCAGCTTCGGTCACCGCGCTGCATGTGCGCGACAAAGCCAGAGCCGCCGGGCAGACCCTCAAGAAAGTGGCGACAGGCATTGTCGACGGCATCAAAACCCAGGCGCAGCGCACCCGGCTGCGCGCTCAGGCCCTCAGACAGCGCGTCCAGACACGGCTGAGCACCGCAGCCACCGTCGCAAAAACCCGAATCGCCGACGTGAAGACAGCAGCCAAGGCCAGAGCCCAGAGTATCCGGCGCCGCATCGGTGCCACCGCCACCCGCGCCCTGCGCACCACCAAGGGAGGCATGGGCAGATTCCTGAAAAGCCGCCCCGCCACCGCCCTCCTCCTCGGTGGAGGCGCAGCCCTGACCGCCTTCCAGGCCATCAAACAGGGTGGTGCCAGAGGCCTCTGGAATGCCGCCAAGGGCAAGGCCTCCGAAGCGTGGAAGTGGGCTTCCTCCACCGAAGGCAAGGCCACCCTGGCCCGCCTGGCCGTCACGGTGGGGGTCACGGCAGGCGCAGCCCTCCTGACGGGACTGACCGGCGGTCTCGCCGCGCCGCTTCTGATCATGGCTGCGGGCAGCGTCGCCGGAGGTGCCCTGGGACGCCTGACGCAGAACGCCGTTCTGCGCACCGATGACAGATACAAGGCCAAGTTGCCGCTGATGCGCGGCGTTCTCGATCCCAAAACGATGGCCCTCGACGGCGCACTGGGCCTCGTCATGGGGCCCGGCGGCGCGCTCGTTGGCGGCATCGTCAAAGGGGCCGCCGGAAACCTGGGCCGGTACGCCCTGCGCCCCGCAGGACAGGGGCTCGCCCAGGGTGCGCGACGCCTGCTGGGCGGACGTGCTCTTGCTGGTGCGACCTCTCGCACGGGCAACGTCATCACCACGCGCTCTTCCGCGTCCGCACTATCGATCCGGCAAAGAACTCAGCTGGTCTGGAAGGACATGAAGCAGTACAACGCCAAGCTGGCCAGGGAAACCTGGACGGACATGCAGCAGAGCCTCTACGGCAGTGCAGGTGTGGCCGGTCGTGCGACCAGGGACATCAGATCGCTGCTGGGTGGCCGGAAAGCACTGAGAACCCGGCAGTTCACTGTGGCACGCGATCGGGTGGCCGCCATGGACCACCGTGAGGTGCTGACGCTGGCCTCGCAACTGAAACTCCCCACGCGATTCCAGCAGGACAAACTGAGGGAACTGGTCGCGCAGGGCCTCGTGAAGACCAACCACCGGCTGGTCGCCCGCCCTATCGCCAGGGAAGCCCGCAAGGCGGCCCTGCGCGCCTCCAGGAAAGACCTCACCCGGGCTGCGTTCGGTGCGCCCCGCCAGCGCGGCGAGTCCCTGACACGCAGAGGCCTGCGAGGCACGGGCAATCTGTTGATGGCCGGCCCCCGAGCCACCTACCGTACCATCCTGGAAAAGGACGCCGGGTGGAGCAAGGCCATCAGCCAGGGCGTCGGCACGGGGCACCTACTCAGTTCCGTGAGCAATGAGGCTGCCAAAGGCGCGGCGCTGGTCGTGAAGACCGAAGCCCTCAAACCTGATGGGGAACAGCAACCTGTCAACGGCCAGAAGGTGATGACCGACGCCGTCCTGAACTCGCTGGGCTTCAACCCCGACTACCTGAGTGAAAAAGCCCTGGGCGCAGGCGCAACCGATGGTGCCAAAGCGGTCAACGCGGGGGTCGGAGCCGGTGGCATGAACGATCCCGTACAACTCGAAGACGCGCCACAGGTCGCCACCCCCTGATTATGTTCTGGAACAGAAAAAAATTTGTCGCCGCTCCCCCCTACACGGGTTCCGCTTTCGACTGCGCTGTCCGCTACTGCGAGCAGCACGAAACGGTGACTCACCGCACCGACTCAGAGATTCATGTTCAGCTTGATGGTCACACGGTCTGCATCTACCGCAATCAGGACGACGGGTGGCTAACGGCGCGCGCTCCTTTTGATAAGCCTACCATGGGAACCATGAACTCTGCCTATGCAGATCATGCAGATCTACAATTCAAGAATCTGACGCTTATTCTTGATCTTGAGCAGACAGGGAATGTAGCCCGCTACAGTCAACTCATGAGACATCAGGGCAACCCGGAGATGCAGGTCCGCAACATGCTCTCCACATACGACCACTTCTTTCATGGGCGCGATTCAAGAATATACCCTGTCGAAGAACTCAAATTTGGATGTAACGGCAGATTTTTTAGCACGGCATCAGATGCGCTCTTTTATTACATGGAAAATATAAGAAAAAGCCGGACTATCGAGGTGACACGTGGATATATTTCATATGAAACGGCAGGAGCATGCGCTTTGGCTGGCCGCACCGAGTTGTCACATGAGTTCACCATCAGGTACGCATTTTCAGATTTTGAAAAGCTGCTTCATGGGAATCAGCGTGCGCTCACCCCTCATTACTTCGCGGCAGCGTACCGGAAAGCTCCGCTCCACACGGCTTCGTACTGCTTCAGGAACGGCATTTCCGAACTGGCGATTTCAGGGACGCTGACGGCCGGCACGGAGGCGCGGCCCATCTTCACGGCGACCCTGGCGGCGCTGTATCAGGTGCTGCTGGACAGTACAGAGCGGATCAAGATGAATCCGGGCCTGCTGACGGGCAGGCAGCAGCTTCAGTCTGAGGAGGAGTCCATTCTTCAGGCGAAACAGTTCGAGGGCGACCGGACAGGTGGCGTGGAATTTCTCCGCGACGCCTGACATTCATTCCAGAGGAGTTCGTATGACTCAGACCATCAAATTTGGCCGTCAGGCTATTCGTCGTCCTGCGTTTTCGATTAATGAGCTGTCGTTTTCGTCGTTGCCGTTGTCGCTGGCCGAGGAGCAGCGGCTGGCGGGGGCTGGGGAGGGCGTGGCCGAGGACGCGGTGATGACCGGGGTGCTGGGCGTGCTGGTGGAAGTGCTGAACGCGCGGGCGGAGGGTGAGCTGGTGGATGCAGCGTGGTTGATGGAGAACCTGACGCCGTCGGATCTGGAGGGGATCGTGTCGCACCTGCGGGGCGAAGGCTAAGGAATCGGGGGCCGCGCGTCCCCGTGCCCACTGTCAGAATGTGGGCATGTGGACTCTGGTGCTGAATTGCGGGTCGAGCAGCGTGAAGTTCGCGCTGCTGGACGTGCAGGGTGGGCAGGTGCGGCTGTCGGGGCTGGCGGAGCGGTTGGGGTCGGCGGGCGCGTCGGCGCGCGTGGAGGTGGACGGCGCGCGGCGCGTGGTGGATCTGGCGGGCGGCAGTTACGCGGAGGCGTTCGCGGTGATCGCGGGTGCGCTGGATGAACTGGGCGTGCGCGCACAGGTGGGCGCGGTGGGGCACCGGGTGGTACACGGCGGGGAGCGCTTCAGTGCTCCGGCGCTGATCACGCCGGAGGTGCTGGCGGAGATCCGGGCGTGCGTGCCGCTGGCGCCGCTGCACAACCCGGCGAACATCGCGGGGATCGAGGCGGCGCAGGCGGCGTTCCCGGACGCGGCGCACGTGGCGGTGTTCGACACGGCGTTTCATCAGAGCATGCCGGAGGTCGCGTTCCGGTACGCGGTGCCGGGCGACTGGTACCGGCAGCACGGGGTGCGCCGATATGGGTTTCATGGGACGAGTCACGCGTTCGTGGCGGTCCGCGCGGCTGATCTGCTGGGGCGGCCGCTCTCGGAGTTGAATCTGGTGACGGCGCACCTGGGGAACGGGTGCAGCGTGTGCGCGGTGCAGGGTGGCCGCAGCGTGGACACCAGCATGGGCCTGACGCCGCTGGAGGGGCTGGTCATGGGCACCCGCAGCGGCGACGTGGACCCGGGGCTGCATGATTACATCGCGCGGCAGGCGGGCCTGAGCCTGTCGGAGATCACGGCGGCACTGAACCGCGAGAGTGGCCTGCTGGGCCTGTCGGGGTTGAGCAACGACATGCGCGAGCTGGAGGAAGCCGCGGGGCGTGGGCATGCGGGGGCGCGGCTGGCGCTGGACGTGTTCGTGCACCGCCTCGCCAAGCAGATGGCGGGGATGGCGGCGGCGATGGGCCGGGTGGACGGGCTGGTGTTCACGGGCGGCATCGGGGAGAACAGCGCCTGGGTGCGCGGCGCGGTGCTCGCGCGGCTGGCGGTGCTGGGCGCGCGGGTGGACGAGGCGGCGAACGCGGCGGCGGTGCGTGGACAGTCGGGCGTGATCAGCGCGCCGGGCGCCCTGGCGGCGCTGGTCGTGAACACGAACGAGGAACTGATGATCGCGCAGCAGACCCAGACGTTGCTGGCCGAGCAGAAGGGAGTTCAGGCATGAAAACGCTCTTCGTCGCCCCGACCCGCAACGGCGTGGGCCTGAGCAGCACCGCGCTGGGCCTCACCCGGGCGCTGGAACGGCAGGGCCTGAAGGTCGCGTTCCTGAAACCCATCGCGCAGACGCACGAGCTGAGTACCGACGACAGCGTGCATTTCGCGCGGGCGCTGGCGCACCTGAGCGTGCCCGACCCGATCGCGCTGGCGCTGGCCGAGGAGCAGCTCAGCCACGGAGGCGAGGAGGACCTGATGGAGAGCGTCGTGGCGCTCGCGCAGGAGGTCACGCAGGGGGGCGCGGACGTCCTGATCGCCGAGGGGCTGGCGCTGAACGAACGCAACACGTACGCCGGGGCGCTGAACGCCAGCCTCGCGCGGAACCTCCAGGCGGACACGGTGCTCGTGTCCAGTCTGGCTGGGGTCACGCCGGGCGAACTGGCCGATGAGCTGGAGATTGCCGCGCAGGCGTACCGGCGCAGCGACGGCTCGGGCCTCAGCGGGTACGTGCTGAACTTTGCCCCGCCGGGCCTGGATTACGGCACGCTGATGGCGGAGCTGCGCTCGCGCAGCCGCGTGCTGGCCAGCGGGGAACTGCCGCTGCTGGGCGTGGTGTCACAGTCGGTGGGCCTGAACGCGCCGCGCACGCTGGACATCGCGCGGCACCTGCGCGCCGACGTGGTGAACGAGGGTGAGGCCAGCGTGCGCCGCGTGACGAGCACCGTCGTCACGGCCCGCACGGTGCCGCGCATGGCGCACCTGTTCGTGCCGGGCGCGCTGGTCGTCACGCCCGGCGACCGCGAGGACGTCATCATGGCCGCCGCGCTGTCGCACCTCAGCGGCGTGCCGCTGGCGGGGCTGATGTTCACGTCCGGTAGCGGCCCCGAGGACAGCATCGAGCGGCTGTGCCGCGCCGCGCTGGGCAGCACCCTGCCCGTCCTGCGGGTGAACACGAATTCCTTCGAGACGGCCTCGCGCCTCTCGCGGCTGGACGCCCGCGTGCCACACGACGACCCGCAGCGCATGGACCGCATGCTGGACTTCATCGCCGACCGGCTGGACACCGTGCCGCTCGGCACGCGCCTGCGCGCCCCGCTGGACGGCGAGCGCCGCCTGCCGCCCAGCGCGTTCCGCTACGAACTCATCCAGAAGGCCCGCGCGGCCGCCAAACGCATCGTGCTGCCCGAGGGGGACGAGCCGCGCACCGTGAAGGCCGCGATCCGCTGCGTCGAGAAGGGCATCGCGCGCCCCGTGCTGCTCGCCAGGCCCGAGCGGGTGCGGCAGGTGGCCGAGGGGCAGGGCCTCACGCTGCCCGAGGGGCTGGAGATTCTGGACCCGGACACCATCCGCGCGCTGTACGTCGCCCCGATGGTCGAGCTGCGCAAGAGCAAGGGCCTGACCGCCCCGCAGGCCGAGGCGCAGCTGGAGGACACGGTCGTGCTGGGCACCATGATGCTCGCGCTGGGTGAGGTGGACGGCCTCGTGTCGGGCGCGATCCACACGACCGCGAACACCGTGCGGCCCGCGCTGCAGCTCATCAAGACCGCGCCCGGCTCGAAACTCGTCAGTTCCGTGTTCTTCATGCTGATGCCCGAGCAGGTCCTCGTGTACGGCGACGCCGCCATCAACCCCAACCCGAACGCCGAGGAACTCGCCGACATCGCCATCCAGAGCGCCGACAGCGCCCGCGCGTTCGGCATCACCCCACGGGTCGCCATGCTGTCCTACTCCACCGGGGAGTCCGGCAGCGGCGAGGATGTCGAGAAGGTCAAGGCCGCCACCGCCCTGGTCCGCGAACGCCGCCCGGACCTCCTCGTGGACGGCCCCATGCAGTACGACGCCGCCAGTGTCCTGTCGGTCGGGCAGCAGAAAGCCCCCGGCAGTCCCGTCGCAGGCCGCGCCACCGTCTTCATCTTCCCCGACCTGAACACCGGCAACACCACCTACAAGGCCGTGCAGCGAGCCGCCGGGGTCGTCGCCGTCGGCCCCATGCTCCAGGGCCTGCGCAAACCCGTCAACGACCTCTCCCGCGGCGCCCTCGTGGACGACATCGTGTACACCATCGCCCTGACCGCCATCCAGGCCACGCAGGTCTCAGGGGCGGACAGTTGATGGTTGATGGGTGATGGACAGAGAGGGGCGCGTGATCGACATTCACGCGCCCCTCTCCCCTGTCCGGTTACCGGCGGGCGCTGAGCCAGAGCAGCAGGCTGCCTGCGAGGACGGCGACGAGATCGGGGGCGTACGCGGCGACGGCACCGGGCAGGGCGCCCTTCTCGCCCATGACGTTGAAGACGCTGTACGTGGCGTAGTACGCAAAGGTCAGCATGAGGGCCCAGACGAAGCCGACGTTGCGGCCCGAGCGGAAGCTGAACACGGCGAGGCTGACGCCGAAGAACGCCAGGGCCAGGGCAGCGAGGGGCGCGGCGAATTTCTGGTGCAGCGCGGTGAACTCGGCGGGCGCCTGGATGCCCTGGGTGCGGTAGGTGCTCAGGCGGTTCCACAGGACGGGCAGGGGGTCGTTAACGGGCCGGGCCTGCGCGGCGCTGCCGAGGTCGGTGCCGGTGTCCTGAAGGGGCAGGGTGCCGGTCTCGAAGCTGAGGATGGTGACGGGCCGGGCGTCCTGGTACGTGACGCGCTGCCCGCCTTTCAGGGTGAGGGTGGTGCTGCCGGGGATGAGGCGGCCTTCGCGGGCGGTGATGACCTCGCGGGGGGGCAGGCCGTCTTGCATGGTGACGATGCGCAGGTCGCGCAGTTCCCCGCCGGGGAGGATCTGCCCGATGCTGATGGCGCGGCCCAGCGCGTCGCGCAGGACGACGTTCTGCTCGCCGAGACCCAGGACGCGGGGGTTGGCGAGGACGATCTGCTGCTGCACTTCCCGGATCTGCGTCTGTGCGCGGGGCACGAGGCCCTCGCCGAGCGCGAAGGCGAGCGCGGTGACGACCCCGCCGAGAATCAGCACGGGGCGGTAGAGGCGCGTGGCGGGAATGCCGGCGGCCAGGGCGCTCTTGATCTCACTGTCGGCGGCCAGGCGCGAGAGCCCTAGCAGCACGGCGAACATCAGGGCGATGGGCAGGGCGCGGGCGGCGGCCTCGGGGACGTTCAGGGCGAGCAGCCGCGCGACCAGGAGGGGCGGCGCGCCCTTGGCGAGCAGCGGCGCGAGGTAGCGTTCCAGGCTGGCGACGACCAGCAGGGCGATCACGGCGGCCAGCGCGCCGAACAGCAGCGGCGCGATCTCCGAGAGGACGTAGCGTTCGAAGGTCTTCAGGCGCGGCGCGGCGCGTGGGGCGCGCGGGGTGGCGGGGCGGGTCACCGGAGCCTCCAGGCGAGCGCGGCGGCGAGGATCAGGAACGCGATGTTCGGCGTCCAGGCGGCCAGGTCGGGCTGCACTGCCCCGGCGCGCGCCAGGCCGGGCATGGTCGTCCACAGGGCGTAGAACCCCACCAGGAACACCAGCACCGCGCCGAACGCCGCGGCGCGGTTGCGCAGCAGCAGGCCCAGCGCCCCGGCGGCCAGCGCGAAGATGATGGGCGTGACGGGGTCGGCGGTACGCTGCGCGACGGTAAACGCGGCCTCGCGGCGGTCGGTGCCGGGCAGGCCGGGGTCGGCAGCCCGGGCCCGCAGGACCGAGGTGGTGGTCTGTTCCACCTCGATGATGGCGGGGCGCAGGCGGTCGGTCTGCGGCACGGTGACCGGTCCGGTCAGGGCGCGGGGGGGCTGGCCGGGGCGGGTCTCCCAGGGGGCCAGCAGCGTCCAGGTGCGCGTGCGGGTGTTCCAGGTGCCGGTGCTGGCGGTCAGGATGGTCTGCCCGCGCTGCACCATGACGCCCTGCAGCTGCGCCTCGTCGCTGCCGGGCGGCGTGATGACCTTCCCGGCGTAGTACAGCGCGCCGGGCGGGGCGTAGGTGTAGCGCAGCTGTTCGGGGGGTGGGGGGGTCATGTTGTACACGCCGTACCAGGTGTTCCACCAGCGGGCCATGCCCTGCGGCGCGAACTGGTTGGCGTTCGCGTACGTGATGGCCGCGACGAGCAGGAACGGCAGCGCGATGGGCCACACGAGCCGCAGGGGGGGCACACCCCCGGCGCTGATGGCCTTGAGTTCGTTGTCGCTCTGCATGCGTGCCAGCGCCAGCAGGATCGCGAACGGCACGGCGAGCACGAGGCTGCGGTTCAGGAAGCTGGGCGCGAGGCTCAGGAAGGCTCCGGCGGCGGTGCTCAGGGCGGGTTTGTACGTGATGAGGTTGGCGACGGTGCTGCTCAGGGCGTCCGTGAGTTGCAGCGCGAGGAACAGCGCGACGCCCGCCGCGTACCAGCGCGTGACCTCGGCCAGAACGAGGCGGATCAGGAGTGACGGCACGTGCCGGATTCTAGCGGGACTGCATGAGGGCGGCGGGGGGCTTACGCGTCCACCCGCCGCCCACGCTCCTGGTTTACCCGGCCTGGGGAGGCTGTGCGCCGTGCCAGCCCTGCCGTTCGTGCCGCGCGAGGTGCTCGTGCACGCGGAGGATGGCGGCGTTGCCGTGCGCGCCGCGTTCCTGGATGGCGCGGGCGGTGGCGGCGTCGAGGTACGCCAGGCGCAGCAGTTCGGTGCTGCTCAGGCCGTCGCGGGTGTGCTTCACGCCGCGTTCGCGGCGGATGGTGGCGCTGTCGGTGCCCAGAACGCTGCGGTTGCTGATGCTACCCAGCTGGCCGAACACGTTCCCGGCGCCGCCGTGCCGCGCGACGGTGCTCATGAGTTCCCGGCGGGCGTGGGTGCTGTCCAGGCGGGCGGCCAGCCAGCGGCGCGCTTCGGGGTCGGGGTTGCGTTCGGCGATACTGGCGGCGAGGCGCACGTCGCCCTGCAGGGCGCGGGTCAGGAGTTCCTGCGCCCGCTTACGCCAGCGGCGGGCCTGGGTGGTGTCCAGCGCGAAGCACAGGGTGGTGAACGCGGGGACGCTCAGGGCGTCTTCCGGGCCGGCGCCGAAGTCGGCGCTGTCGGGGCTGAAGTCGTGGGCGGCGAGGGTCGTGCCGTGCGCGTCGGCGGGGACGCCCAGCTGCGTCAGGGCCGCCGCTGCGTGGAGGAGTCCGTCCGCGCTGACGGGCAGCCGGACGGTGCCGAAATCGAGGGTCAGGGGTACGTTCTTCACAAGAAAAGTATAGCATAAATTCTGTTAAAAGCATAATGACCCATGGGTAATCAGACTGCCCGAAAGGGCGAGACCTCCAGGCCAATCTGTCCTCCAGCAGCAGGAATTTCGCTCAGCCCCGGCACGCGGCAACCCGGATCCCACCCCCTCCACGTACACTGAGGATCACGCACAACCCACGCCCCTTCCCACCTGCCGGAGGACCCACCCATGACGGATGCCCCACGCCCCGACCGCTGGTTCGTACCCCAGTCCGTGCTGCGCCGCCTTCAGGGCAACCCCGACGCTGACATCGAGGCCGCCCGGCGCGACCCGGACGCCTTCTGGCTGGACCAGGCCCGCAGCTTCGAGTGGACGAAAGTGCCCACGACCGGCCTGACCTGGGACCGCCCGCACATGCAGTGGTTCGCGGACGGCGAGACGAACGTCACCCTCAGCGCCCTAGACCGCCACGCACGCGGCGAGGCCCGCACGCGCGCGGCGCTGATCTGGCTGTCGGAAACCGAGGAGGCGCAGGTCATCACGTACGGCATGCTGCACGAACGGGTCGAGCGGACCGCCGCCGGGCTGCGCGCGCTGGGCGTGACCGCAGGCGACCGCGTGGTGATCTACATGCCCCTGACCCCAGAGGGCGTGATCGCCATGCTGGCCTGCGCGCGGCTCGGCGCGGTGCATTCGGTCGTGTACGCGGGCCTGGGCGTGGGCGCGCTACGCGACCGCATCACGGACGCTGGGGCGCGCGTCGTCATCACGGCCGACGTCGGGTACCGGCGCGGGAAACTCGTGGACCTGTACGCCATCGCCTCGGAGGCCATCGCGGATCTGGGCGGCGTGGAGCACCTCGTGCTGTGGGAACGCATCAAGACCTACCAGCGCGAACACGACGCCCGCACCGTCCCCTGGGAGAGCCTCTTCACGCACGGGCGCGCCGGGGCCGTCCCCGTGAACGCCGAACATCCCCTGTACGTGCTGTACACATCCGGCAGCACCGGGAAACCCAAGGGCGTCATCCACACGCACGGCGGGTACATGGTCGCCAGCACCTACCACCTCGGGCAACTGTTCGACGTGCGGGCCGGGGACGTGTTCTTCTGCACCAGCGACATCGGCTGGATCGTCGGGCACAGCTACATCGTGTACGCGCCGCTGGCCGCCGGGGCGACCGTCCTCTTCCGCGAGGGCGCCCCGGACTTCCCGGACCCCGGCGTGTTCTGGCGCACGGTCGAGCGCTACGGCGTGAACGTGCTGTTCACCGCGCCCACCGCGCTGCGCCTGTTCATGAAACTCGGCCCCGACGTCCTGAAGGGGCACGACCTGAGCAGCCTGCGCGTGATCGCCTGCGCGGGCGAGGCCCTGAACCCGGAGGCGTGGCGCTGGGCGCAGGAGCACCTCGCCGGAGGCCTGGAGGAGGGCGCGCACGCCGTCGTCATCGACCACTGGTGGCAGACGGAACTGGGTGCGCCGATCCTGGGCACCCACCCACGCTGGCCCGCCCGGCCCGGCTTCGTGGGCCGCCCCCTGGCGGGCGTGGACGCCGACGTGGTCGACGAGCAGGGCCACAGCCTCCCCGACGGCGTTCAGGGACACCTCGTGCTGCGCCGACCCACGCCCGGCATGATGCGCGGCATTCACGGTAACCCCGACAAGTACGCGCAGGTCTGGACCGAGAACCCCGCCGGGTACCTGTCCGGGGACCTCGCCGTGCGGGACGAGCACGGGTACATCAGCATCCTGGGCCGCGCGGACGACGTGCTGAACGTCGCCGGGCACCGCATCGGCAGCGCGGATGTCGAGGACGCCCTGGTCGCCCACCCCGCCGTCGCGGAGGCCGCCGTGATCGGCGTGCCTGACGACCTGAAAGGCGAGAGTATCGTCGCGCACGTGATCCTGCGCCGCGGCTTCGAGGATCAGGTCGGGCGGGGCCTGCGCGCCAGCATCAGCGAACACGTCCGGCGCGAACTCGGCCCCATCGCCACGCCCGGCGAGATCCGCGTCGTCACGGCCCTGCCCAAGACCCGCAGCGGGAAGATCATGCGCCGCGTCCTGCGCGCCCAGGCGCTCGGGCAGGACCCCGGCGACCTCACCACCCTGGAAGGCTAGGTGGGGATAGAAATAAAAAAGCCGCCTCGTGGGCGGTGATGTCCAAGAATATAGCGCGGTATGCAGGGGCGGTCAAGCCTATCCACCCGAATCCGCCCTGCCCCGGTTCAGGTGCTGGGGCCTTCGCGGCGCAGGATCTCCAGCCAGTTCCCGGCGACCAGCCACGGCAGGAACGCGACAAGCACCCCGACGATGTTCACGATGGTGAGGAGAAGCAGGCTGGTGAGGTTGCGGGAATCGGAGCTGAACAGCGCGGGCACGAATTGAATCAGGAAGAACGGCAGGACGCCGCCCAGCACCACGGCCCCCAGGACGCCCTGCGCGGCCCGCCAGCCGGTGTCGCGGCGGCCCAGCCACACGCCGTACAGGAAGATCAGGCCCGCGGCGAGAATGCCGAACCCGACCACTTCACCGCCAAAGTTGAAAGAGGTACTCATGCCCTCACGCTACGCGGCCTGAACAGCCCGGGTTGCCGCACCTGCGGCACGGCCATGAGATCAACCATGGGCTCAAAACGAAAAATCCGCCCTTCTCGGACGGTGATAGAAACAGGATAACGCGGTATGCGGCGCGTGTCAACTCATGCACATACGCCTGAAAAATGCGTGCAGCACGACCTCTGCCTGATGCTTCACCTGGCGGTATGCAGCGATCATGGGGTGATCACGACCCGCCGCGTACTCTCCTGGCACATCACCAAGGAGGGCACCCCCATGAAGACACTGTTGACCCGCGCCGCCACCCTCACCCTCGGCCTCGCCGCCCTGAACGGCACCCCCGCCCACGCCCTGTGCGCCGCGCCCCCCGACCTGAACGGCACGTGGCGCGCCAACGACGGCGGCACGTACCACGTCCGGCAGATTGGCACGCAGGTCTGGTGGGTCGGCCTGAGCAGCGACGGTGGGAAAAGCTGGACGAACGTCTTCCACGGTACCCGCACCGGCAACACCGTCACCGGCAGCTGGGCCGACACGCCCCGCGGCGCGGCGCGCAGCAGCGGCACCCTGACCCTGAAACTCAGCGGTGTGAACGCCGTGCTGGGCTTCAAACGCACCGCCGCCACCGGGGGATTCGGCGGCAGCACGTGGTTCATGCCCTGCGACGACACCGTCCTGAACCCCGTCAACTGAACCCCGAAGGCAGCCGCCACCCCCGCTGCCTGCACTGTTCTCTCTGATCGCTCCAGCAGTGACACCAGTGCACGGCCCAGCCATGACCCGCTGAAACGTTCCTGCCGCACCGATGCCCGCACGGCCCGGTGCGGTAGACTCGTCTGTCGCAGGCCCCCTCACCGTGAGGCGCAGGCCGTTTCGGCGGAACCCCCCAGACGCCCGGGGTGGAACCGACACCGTACAAGGAGCGTCACCATGCATAAAGTCGCCATCGTCGGCCGACCCAACGTCGGCAAGTCCAGCCTGTTCAACCGCCTCATCGGCCGCCGCGAGGCCGTCGTCGCCGACTTCCCCGGCGTCACCCGCGACGCGAAAGAAGGCCTGATGCTGTACCACAACCACCGCATCACCCTGATCGACACCGGGGGCCTCTGGAGCGGGGACGAGTGGGAAGACGCCATCCGCCAGAAGGCCGAGTGGGCCATGGAAGGCGCGCAGGCCATCATCTTCGTGCTCGACCCCCGCGAAGGCCTGTCCGCCGCCGACTACGAGGTCACCGACTGGCTGCGCCGCCTGAACAAACCCGTGATCATCGCCGCGAACAAGATCGACAGCCCCAAGCACGAGGTCTACATGGCCGAACTGTGGGGCCTGGGCTTCGGGGAACCCGTCGCCATCAGCGCCGAGCACGCCCGCGGCCTCGACGACCTGCTCGACCGCGTCATGGAGCACCTGCCCGAGGACACCGAGGACGTCCCCGAGATCGCGCCCATCCGCATCAGCCTGATCGGCCGACCGAACGTCGGCAAGAGCAGCCTCCTGAACGCCATCACCCAGACCGACCGCGCCATCGTCGCCGACCAGCCCGGCACTACCCGCGACAGCCTGGACGTCGAATGGGACTACGGCGGGCAGCGCTTCGTGCTCGTGGACACCGCCGGGATCCGCAAGAAACCCGATACCGCCATTGAGGACTACGCCATCCAGCGCTCACAGGCCGCCATCGAACGCAGCGACCTGATCTGGCTGGTGCTGAACGCCGGGGAGCTCGGCGATCACGAACTGAAACTCGCGAACCTCGCGTACGACAGCGGCAAACCCGTCATCGTGGTCGTGAACAAGTGGGACCTCGTGCCCGACGAGGACCTCAAACGCGTCGAAAAGGAACTGAACCAGAAACTCAACCACATCAGCTACGCGCCGCGCGTGTACACCAGCGCCATCAACGAGTACGGCATTCACGACATGCTCGCCGAGGCCATGAAACTCCACGAGAAATGGCAGAGCCGCATCCCAACCAGCGAACTCAACCGCTGGCTGGAAGTCTGGCAGATGCGTCAGGCCGTCCCGAACTTCCACGGGAAGAAACTCAAGATGTACTTCATGACCCAGGTGGAAACCGCGCCCCCCACCTTCGCAATCTTCTGCAACCGCGCCGACTTCGTCACCCGCGCGTACGAAGGCTTCCTGCAAAACCGCATCCGCGAGGACCTGCAACTCGCCGGGATTCCCGTCCGCCTGAAATGGAAGGAAAAAGGCCCCTACAAACGCGAGAAGAAAAACGAAGCCGCCGAGTAACCACACAGCCCCCGCCCCGCGCGGGGGTTTCTCATGGCGCCGGATTCAGGCCCAGGAAGGTGTTGAGGTTACGGGACAGCGAGAGGGTTCCGGCGGGCTGCGCGGGATCGCTGAAGGCCAGGAGGGCCAGCGTGCAGGGTTCTCCCGTCTCGCTGTGGCCCTCGGCAGAGGCGCGGGTCAGAACGTCACTCAGGTCGCGGGCCAGCCGCGCGTAGCGTTCCGGCGTGAGGCGCAGCGTCAGGCGGTCCAGGTGGGCGCGGAAGGGTACGGGGATGGGGTCGGTCACGTCCTCGAGAGGCTGGGCAGGATGCTCCCCGTTCCCGAAGCCGAACACGTCCTCCTCGCCGTCGCGCATGTGGGCCCAGCAGCGCCCGTACGCCGCCAGGAACCGGCCCGTGAGGTCACGCAGGTCGCCCCGCCCGTTTCCGTCCGGGTCCTGTGGGGGCAGCAGGTCGCTGGGCACCCGAAAGGTACGGGCGCGCAGCTGGTAGTACACGCGTCCGGCCTCGCGCCGCTGCTCGAACAGCAGGCCCAGGCCCGCCAGTCGCCGCGCGTGGTGATGCGCGAGGTTCGCGGGCATCCCGGCGCGGGCCGCCACGTCACTGGGCGAGGCGGCGCTCAGGAATAGGCCCAGCAGGTGGGTGTCCTGCCGCAGGGCGCGGGCAGCGGATTCATCGGTGACGCGCAGGCTCTCCAGCTGGGCGGGGGTGAGTTCGGGCATGGGCGCAGCATGACCCGGAACGCTTTCAGCGCGCGACCGGCACCGCTGAAACGAGGCGTTCCAGTATGCCCAGCAGGTCCGGGGGCGGGGTGGTGTGGACGTGTCGGACGTTCCACAGACCGCTGCGGACTATTTCGTTGGTGGGGGAGTGACGGCCCAGCCAGTCACTGGAGGCTGGGTCGCCGTGCTGACTGAGAAGGCCAATGACGCCACGTTCGATCAGGGCGCGTTCGCTGTCCGGACCGGGTGGGTCGGGGATGGGCAGCAGGAGCACCTGCATGGCCCCGACCCGGCGGCTGACTTCCTCTTCCAGCGGGCGTTCCTGCGTGCGGCCTTCAGGCGTGCCGCGTGGGGTACCCCAGCTGGGGACCACGAAGTCCCCCCGGGCGATCAGTGCTTCGCCTACGTGGCGGCGCAGGATGGACGCGCGGTGATTGCCGCTGCCCGCGCGGCTGCCCCGGTGCTGCGCGAGTCGCGTCCAGAGGCTCGCGCGCGAGCCCCGGCTGACGGCGTGCGTGCCGACCCGCACGACGCGCGGTCCGCTGCCCGTGACGGCGCGGTCCTCGCCGGGCTCGTACATGAAGTACACGCCGCGCGGCGGGCAGTGCTCGCGCCGCAGGTCACTCAGGAGCCGCATCCCGCCGTGCCGAAGGGCAAGGTCGTCCAGGAGGGCATAGACCCTCAGCAGATCAGCGATCTGGCTGGGCGGAGCATCAAGTGAAGAGGGACACTGCATCGCTACAGTGTCCCTCTTCGTTTTCTGGTGGAGCTGAGGGGATTCGAACCCCTGACCTTCTGAATGCCATTCAGACGCGCTCCCAACTGCGCCACAGCCCCTGAGTGCCTCAGGGCTCAGGGAATGTATCACCCCGTGCGGCGCGTGTCCAGTGGGGGCGTGTGTGGGGCCGGTCCTGCGCGGTGGGGGTCGTCCGCGCTACGCTGTGGGGATGTCGGACGCACTGCTTACGCTGGAAATTGAGAAACTTGTAGCCGGGGGGCTGGGGCTGGCCCGGGACGAGTCCGGCGTGGTGCTGGTCCGGGGGGCGCTGCCGGGTGAGCAGGTCACGGCGCGGGTGCGCAGCGGGAAGGGCGTGCGCCAGGGCGTGACGGTGGATGTGCTGCGCCGCAGCCCGGACCGTGTGGACGGCCCGGACCTGCCCACGGCGGATCTGGCGCACGCGAGTTACGAGGCGCAATTGGGCTTCAAGCGGGCGTTCGTGGAGGAGGCCCTGAGCCGCATCGCGAAGGTGCGGCATGGGGTGGCGGCGACGGTGCCCAGCCCGCAGGAGTGGGGCTACCGGAACACCGCGCAGTACCTCGTGACCCCGCAGGGTCTGGCGTACCGCGAGCGGCGCGGCAGCGACCCGCTGGTGGTGCGCGCAGACCCGCTGGTGATGCCGGAGATTCAGGCGGTGCTGGACCGCATCGATCCCGAGCGGCTGGACCCGGCGACCGAGGTGGCGTTCCGTGCCAGTCGCCTGACGGGCGAGGTGGTGGCGGCGGTGATCGGCGCGGGGGAACCGAAGGCGTTCCTGCGTGCCAGTGATCACCTGATGGAGGCCGGGGTGGTGGGCGTGAGCCTGGCGCAGCCGGCGGGTCGGCGGTTCAGTGCGGGCGTGCGCCTGATCGCGGGTGAGGGGGAGATCACCGAGCAGTTCGGGGAGGTGCAGGTGCGGGTGTCCGCGACGGGTTTCGCGCAGGTGAACCCGGAGGCGGCGGGTCTCGCGTACCGCCGGGCGACGCAGCTGGCCGGTGAGGGCGAGCACGCGGTGGACCTGTACGGCGGGGCGGGCGCGATCGGTCGTCACCTTGCGAAGCACTTCCGGCGGGTGACGGTGCTGGATTCGTCGGCGGAGGCGCTGGCGCGTGGGCGGCAGGACGTGGCGAACACCGGCGAGGGGAACGTGACGTTCCGCAACGGGGACGCGGCGCGCTTCAGCGAGCTGGGCACGGACGTGATCGTGGTGGACCCGCCGCGCGCGGGGCTGGAGGAGGCGGCGCGGGATCACATTCACGCGAGTACCGCCGACCGGCTGGTGTACGTGTCGTGCGATCCGGCGACGTGGGCGCGGGACGTGGGGGATCTGGTGCGGCGCGGCTGGAAGCTGGGTGAGGTGGTCCCGCATGACTTCTACCCGCAGACGAGTCACGTGGAGATCGTGAGTGTCCTGAACCGCTGACGCGCCCGTCCCTGCTCGCCCTGCCCGGCCGCTCCAGTGGCCTGGGTGGGGCGACCTTCATGAAGCCCTCCATGAGCGGACGCTGACTCAGGCGTCGCCTTCAGGCGCTAGGCTGCCGCGCGTGAAGGCGCTTCCCCTGCTGCTGTGTTCCGTCCTGCTGTGCGGCTGTCAGGACCGTGAGGCCCGCGCCGAGAACGCGGCGCTTCAGGCGCGCGTGACCGAGCTGGAGGCGCAGGTCAGGGCCATGCAGGGCGAGCAGGAGACGGCCCTGCCGCCGGACGCGCAGAGCGTCACGGTGCGCGCGGCGGGGCAGAACTGCGCGAACGCCCTGACCCGCACGCTGGAGGTCTTCCGGGAGGACAGCCTGGATGACCGCTACCCGTCCGCGGCGCAGACGCAGCTTCCGGCGGAGTGCGTGGACCTGCGGGTGAACTGGGTGGTGCGCAGCGAGCGGGCGTACACGTTCACGGTGACGGACGGCGCGGGGCGTGAGCTGGCCCGCCAGAGCGGCGGGGCGCCTGCTACAACCTCGGCCAGCGGAGGCTGAGACCTGCGACCGGATCATTGCCGGTCTCCCCTTCCCGCAGGATCACGAAGGTACTCACGCGGGGCCCGGTGAAGCCGATGATCAGCGCCCAGACGGTCGTCGGGTCGCGCTGGAAGGTGGCGCTGCGGACGTAGAACGTCTCGCCGTCCTGGGTCAGGGTGCGTTCGCCGACCTGCTGCCGCTGCGCGCCGAAGGTCTGCACACCCGCCTCGCGGTACGCGCGGAAGTCCGCCAGGGTGCCCCACTGCGCGCGGACCTCGGGCGTGAAGGCCTGCCACAGGGCGTCGAGTTTCACGGCGTAGAAGTCCGCCAGCAGGGCGCGGCCACGGGTCAGGGCGGCCTGCTCGGCGGCGGCCTGCGTGGTCGGCCCGGCGGGGCGGGCCTGCGCTACGGAGTTCCGTGCCACAGGGGTCTGTGTCACCCCGGTCTGCGCCGCAGCGGTCGGCGTGGCGAGCAGGCAGAGGCTCAGGCCGACTCCCCGGCCCACGGTACGGCACACGTTCCGGATGCTGGCGTCCATGAGCCAGCGTACGCCCACCACGTCGGGGGCGCTGTCAGCGGGCGGACAGTTCCGGCAGCGCCTCGATCACAGCGGCCACGCCGTCCTCATCGTTGCTGGCTGCGACCTCGTCGGCGGCGCTCCGTGCGTCGGGGTGGGCGTGCGCCACCGCCACGCCACGCCCGGCCCAGGCGAGCATCTCAGCGTCGTTGGGCGCGTCCCCGAAGGCCAGAACCTCCCCCTGCTGGATGCCCAGGTGGGCGCACAGGCGCGACAGGCCCCAGGCCTTGCTGACGCCCGCCGCGAGCACCTCAATGAACGGCGCGCCGCTGTGCGTGACCGCCACGCCGGGCAGGTCCAGCGCGCGGGCCTCGCGCAGCAGCTCGTCGGGACCCAGGGTGGGGTGGCGGACGATCAGTTTCAGGCTGGGCGCGGCCAACACGTCCGCCAGAGGCAGGGCCTGCATCTCGTGCGGCCAGCGCTTGTGATCCTCGAAGTGCGCCAGCTCGGCGTACCCGGCCTGCGCGGCGAACACCTCGCCCCGCTCACGGACCGACACGAACAGCAGACCCCCGATCCGCTCGGTCAGGGCCGCCGCGACCGCCCGCTGGGCGAATGGCTCCACGTGCGCCTCGAACAGCGTCTCCCCGGTCCCCAGGTGCACGCCGTGCGCGCCGTTCCCGCACAGCGCCCAGCCGGTGAAGCCCGCCTGCGCCGCGATCAAGCCCAGACCACGCGGCTGCCGCGCCGTGACCGGCACCACCTCAATCCCCGCCGCGCGGGCGGCGTCCAGCGCCGCGCGGGTGCGGGCACTCACCTGCAGGTCCGAGTCCAGCAGCGTGCCGTCCAAGTCGGTGGCGATCAGGCGGGTCCTCAACGCGCCTCCAGGATCACGACCGCCGACGCGTGTTCCTTGGTGTGGGTGAGGGTCAGGTGCGCCACCCAGCCGCGCTCGGCCAGTTCAGCGGCGATGTCGGGCGCGAAGCCCAGCACGGGGGGCGCGAACGGGAAAGGGCCGCCCGGGGTGCGGTCGCGCTGCACCCACACGTCTCGCCAGCCGTGCGGGCGCGGCCAGACCTTCTGGAAGGCCTCCTTCGCGGCGAAGCGCGCGGCGAGGCTGGGAGCGGGATCCTGCAGGCGCGCGCAGTACTCGAGTTCGGTGGGCGCGAAGAGTTTCTCGGCGCGTTTCCCTTCGCGTTCGAGCATGCGCCGGATGCGGCTGATCTCGATCAGGTCATGCCCCACGGCGACGATCATGAGGGTCAGCATAGCGGCTGGCCCGGCCCGCGCCCCCTATCCTGGGGCGCATGCCCGCCGCCGAGCCGCTGTTCCCGGATCTCCGCCTGCCGACCATCGCGGGGGCGCTGCGGGAGGCGCGGCCGCTGTGGGAGGCGCTGGGCGTGGCGCGCGTGCGGGTGTTCGGGTCAGTGGCGCGCGGCGAGGCGGGCCCCGAGAGTGACATCGACGTGCTGATCGACTTCGGGCCCGGTCCGGCGCGGGGCCTGCTGGACCTGATGCGGGTGCGGGACCTGTTCGAGGACCTCCTGAAGCGCCGCGTGGACGTCATGACGCCCGGCGCACTGCGGCCGCCGCTGCGCGGGGAGATCCTCGCGGACGCGGTGGACGTCCTGGCAGTGCCGGACCCCGCGCCACGCTCGCACCGCCCGAAACGGTGGCGCTGGCGGGTGTTCGACCTGCTGGCGGCCATTGACCGGATCGCGGCGTTCACGGACGGACACTCCCTGACCACCTTCGAGCGGGACGAAGTGGTCCGGGACGCCGTGCTGCACAATCTGGCGCGGCTGGGCGAGACGACGAAGTTCATCCCGCAGAGCGTGCAAGACCGGCATCCGGAGGTGCCGTGGGTGCTGCTGCGCGACATCCGGAACACGGTCGCGCACGACTACTTCGGGATCGAGGCAGGCCTGATCTGGCACACGGCGTGCGTGGACCTCCCGGCGCTGCGGCCCGCGCTGCAGACTCTGGCGGACGGACCGCGGGAGGCCGGTGGGTCACTGCCAGGGCAGCGCTGAGCGGGCCGCCCAGTAGTCGGCCGGAGGGGAATTGAGGTCATGCAGCGCGTCTGCTGGGAGGGTCAGGCGCAGCGCGGCGAGGTTCTGCGCCAGTTGCATGGTGGTGCTCGCCCCGCTGAGCACCACGTCCGCCCAGGGCTGCGCGAGGACCGCCGCCAGGGCGATGGCGTCCGGCGTGACGCCGTGCTCGTGGGCCAGCCGGGCCACTGGCGCGGGCACGTCCCCCCGACCGGTCAGTCCATGGGCGGTCAGGCGGCCGTTCGCCACGCCCTCCTTCACCACGACCGTCCAGCCCGCCGCGTGCGCCTCGGCCAGCGCCGGGCCCGCCGAGGACTCCAGCACGTTCCAGGTGGCCTGCACCACGCTGAAGGGGTTCACGCCCTCCACCTGCGCCGCCAGCGCGCGGCGCAGCGTGTCGGCCTGCGCGGGCCCACTCGTGGACAGGCCCACCCGCACGCCCGACGCGACCAGTTCCGCCAGTCGACCCAGCACCCCCCGGTTCTCCAGCACACCGGAGTCCAGCGTCGCCGAGTGGATCAGGTACACGTCCGGCGTGCGCCCCAGCGCCGCCAGGGTTTCCGGCCACTGCCGCGTCAGGGTGGGCAGGTCGTGGGTCTTCACCTCGTGCGTCGGCGCGTCCGGGCGCCAGTCCGCGACGTACGTGTACCCCCACTTGCTGCCCACCCGCGCGCCCGACCCCGGCCCGAGCCCGCGCGCGGCCAGCCAGCCACCCAGGAACGCCTCGCCCAGCCCGTAACTGCGCGCCGTGTCGAGGTACCGCACGCCCGCCGCCCACGCGGCGTCCAGCACCGCCCACGCCTGCGCGCGCAGGCCCTCCACACTGCGGTCCGCGAGGTCCGCGCCGTGCCCGAGATTGATGTACCCGGGGCGGCCCAGCGCCGCCAGTCCCAGCCCCAGTCGGGGTGACTCAACAGGAAGGAAGGTCATGGCCCCAGTCTGCCGCGCCGCAGCTCCTGCGCCAGCCGGTCGTCCAGTGCGAGCCCCAACCCCGCTGCCAGGTCCAGCGTCCAGCCGACTGCCGCCGCGTACCGGCGTTCCAGCTCGTCCAGCGGGCCGGTCAGCGCCGCGAAGCGCGCCAGGGCTGCCGGGCTGAGTTCCTGCTCCGCGCAGCGGGTCGCGTTGCCCCAGTGCCCGGTCGCGCCCTCGTGCAGCCGTGCCAGTCGCAGCAGGCCACCCTTGACCCACCACAGCGTCTCGTGGGCACGCAGCCGCTCGCCGCGCGCCAGGACGTTCAGGCCCAGCACCAGCCAGTTCACGCTGCGCTCCAGGGTGGGCTGCGCCTCGGCGGCCGGGTCGGGCGACCGTCCGGCCAGCGCGAGCAGGTGCCGCGTCAGCTGCCCGTCCTCGTCCCGGACGCACATGGCCTCCGGGCGGACGTGTTGCGGCGTCCACGTCTCGACCTCAGGCAAGCGGGAGGCAGGGGCGACGTGCAGTTCCACGCGGCGCAGGCCGGGCAGCACCGCGACCGCCCCGCCGAACTCGGTCGTCAGCACCAGCAGGGGCGCGAGGTGCCCGCGCAGCCAGTCGGCGGCGTCCACGGCCGCGCCGGGCCTCAGGAACGCCCAGTACTTCAGGTCGCTGAACCGGTCGGCGTAGCCCTGCGGCACGCTGCCGTACGCCACAACGTGCGAGAAGCGCGCGTCGGCCCGCAGCGCGGCGCGCAGCCGGTCGTCCAACCGCCGAAGTTCACCCAGGGCACCCTCGGTCATGCGTTCCAGCGTGCCACGCGCCACACCGCCTGCCCAGCGGGGATGCCCGTCAGGGGATGATCGCCTCGGCCTCGATTTCCACGAGGTGCAGTGGGTCGATCAGCGCGGCGACCTGCACCATGGTCGTCGCGGGGCGGATCTCGCCGAAGACCTCGCCGTGCGCGAGGCCGATCTCCTCCCACTGGCGGATGTCCGTCACGTAGATGCGGGTGCGGACGACATCCTCCAGGCGCGCTCCGGCGGTCTCCAGGGCGCGGCGGATGATGCCGAGGACCGCGCGGGTCTGCTCGGCGGGGTCGCCCTCGCCGACGACCTCGCCGTTCACGGTGGCGGTCGTGCCGCTGACGTGCACGGCACTCCCGACCCTGACGGCGCGGGCGTATCCGATCTTTGCTTCCCAGGGGCTGCCGCTGCTGATGTTCTGCCGCATGCCCCAGGGTAGGGGCGGTCCCGGCGCGGCGCAGGGGATCTCGTCTGCACGGGCACTGTCACCCCGCGCGGCACACTCGCAGGCCAGGGCTGTTACCCCAGCGCCTTGACTTCGGCCTGCAGGGCATCCAGGTCGGCACGCAACTCGCCGGAGCGGGTGCGGGCCGCGTCCAGCCGGGCCTGCTCCTGCCGGGTGAAGCGCGTGAAGGGACTGATCGCGTCGTGCAGGCGCGTGTCGGCGCGGTCCTGCTCGCGTTCGAACTCGCGCCGCACGATGCGTTCCAGCGCCTCGCGCAGTTCCGCCACGCGGGCGCGCAGCTGCCGGTGCGCCTGGATGCGTTTGTTCGGCAGGACGAACAGGCCCAGGCTGCCCAGTGTCAGGCCCGCCAGGATGCCCCCGGTGAAGTCCAGCGCGCTGGCCCCCACGAGCGCGCCGATGCCCGCGCCGATCCCGACGCCGCCCGCCAGACCGCCGATCACGCCCTTCATGGCGTCCTCCGCGTCCCGCGAGAGGTTCCGGGCGAGTTCCTGCTCGGTGGTCGTCGCAAGGTGCTCGCGCGCCGACCCGGCGATGCCGTCGAGCAGCGCGGCGCGGTCGTACGAGAAGCGGGTGCGGGCCACCTCCTGGCTGGGCTGGCGGCGGATCAGGAACGCCTGCACGTCCTCCCAGAAGTGCAGGTTCGCCTCCACGAACCGGTCGATCATCGTGCCGAACTGCCGGTCAATCGCCTCCGGCAGGTCCGCGACCGCCTCGCGCCGGAAGTCCTCCTCCAGCTCGCGGCTGTTCAGCAGCCCCCGCAGGTTCGAGAAGCGCAGCCGCGCGTCGATGAAGCGGTCGGCGCGGACCTCGAACTCACTCAGGAGGCGAGAAACGCGGTTCAGCTGCCCGTCCAGTTCACCCAGCATCGTCTCGCCGTGCGTGGCCCGCTGCGCCTCCAGGTCGCCCAGCACGCGCAGGTCCTCCGTCAGGGTGGCGCGCGCCCCCTCCGCGCGGGTCGCCTCGCCACTCAGGAGCTGCGACACGGTGTTCAGCGGACTCAGGAGTTTCAGGCGGGTGCGTTCCGTCTCGGACAGCCGCTCCTGCAGCAGGGTGCGCAGCGCCGCAAAGCCCGCGTCCCCGCCGCGCTGCTCACCGCGCGCGCTGATCAGCAGCACCGGCGGGGTCAGGCCCAGCACGCCGCGCGCACCGGTCTCGACAAACGCGCGCACCTGCTCGCGCTGATCGGGGGTTTCCAGAAGATCGGCCTTGTTCACGACCATGATCACGCCGCGTCCCCAGCGGGCCGCGAGTTCAAGGAACTGCCGTTCGGACTCCGTGAATGGCCGGTCCGCCGACGTCAGGAACAGCACGAGGTCCGCGCGCGGCAGGAAGCCCTCGGTCAGCGCCTGATGCTGCCGCACGATCGCGTTCGTGCCCGGCGTGTCCACCAGCGCCACGCCCTCCAGACTCGGCAGCGGGTACGTCAGGCGACTCACGAAGGGATCACTGGTCGGTTCCATCTGACCCGGCTGCTCGCCATGCACCAGCACGTAAATGCGGTCCGTGGTGGGGGTCACGCCCTCGGGCAGCACCGCCGCACCCAGCAGCGCGTTCACGAACGAACTCTTGCCCGCATTGAACTCCCCGACCACCACCAGCAGGAACGCCTCATCGAGGTTGCGCAGCGCCTGACGGGCGTGCCCCACCACCTCCGGCGGCGCGCCCTGGGCCTCCAGAAACGCCTGCACGTCCCCCAGCAGCCCCCGCTCCCGCGACAGCACCCCCTGCACCCGATCCGATACCAGCATGAGACGTAGCGTACGCGGCCGGACCTGACGGCACCTTCAGGAAAAGGTCACGCCCCGCAGGCGCCCCCCCCATCCAGGGCCCACCCCCGGGGGAAGTAGCGATGGGGGTATTTTTGAAGAAGTTCACACGCTGCACACGTCGCCTGCCAGAAACTTGCAAGAGCGCATACGCGATATTTCCCACAGTGACCCGGGTGTCAGTCCCTGCCACCCACCCACAGGAGACCACCCAGAGATGAACATCCCAGCCCGCCGCCCCACCCCTGCGGCCCACACCACGCCGTTCAGCACCGTGCAGGGCATGAGCACCCTGATCACGGTGCTGGGCGCTTGCCTGGTGATCGCCGTGCTGCTCTCCATGACCGCCACCGTGATCCTGGGCAGCCAGCGCGGCGTGGCCGACAACCGCGCCGCACTGGAAGCCCAGTACGCCGCGGAATCCTCACTGGCCCGCGCCCAGGCCACCGCCGACGCCTTCGCGGACGTCCTGAACAGCATTCAAATCGCCAAGGGTACCCAGCAGGACGAGATCCTGACGGGCCTGGGCGCCGTGTGCGGCATGCCCGGCAAGGTCACCCTGCCTGCCAACGTGCCGAACCTGCCGCCCGCCGGGAACAAACTCTGCACCCCGCCCGGCCTGAGTGGCGCTGCCAAGGACAACCAGCTGGCCTTCCTGCGCGACCGCACCAAGATCCCCCCCGGCCTGACCGACGCCCAGTGGAAAGGGCAGTGGCGCAACATGTTCAGCGGCAGCAGCGGCGTGCTGGTCACCACCAGTGCCAGCACGCAGGGCACCGCCAGCGGCACCCTGACCACCGAGGTCCGCGGCGGCCTGAGCATCCAGTCCGTGACCATCACCCCCGACAACAAGGTGCGCCTCGTGCTCCAGAGCACGCCGCTGGTCTCCACCGCCACCCTTCAGCGCGGCGGGCGTATCGTCGCGCAGCGCCGCTACTCCTCGGGCGGACTCACCACCCGCGAGATCGTCATCTCACAGCCGCCCTTCTCGCAGTACCAGTACTTCGTGAACCGCCGCACCCTACCCGGCACCACCGCCACCGGCAACGGCGGGCGCCTGGTCTTCTGGGACGAGGACACCTTCGAGGGCCGCGTGCACGCCAACGGCGCTTTCGGCAGCACCGCCCCCGTGTTCTGGGCCAGCGCCGCCAACCGGGGCCCCCGCTTCCTGGGCAAGTACACCTCGACCAGCGCCACCCTGGAGTACTCCACGGCCGCCAGGCCCAGCGCCGACACCATGTTCACGGGCGGATACCAGCTGGGTGTGGACGCCATCGACCTGCCCACCAACGCCAACGATCAGCGGCTGGCCACCACCGGCATTCAACCCGGCAACTGCCCGAACACCGCCGCGTGCCTGAATACCGTGTTCGGCAGTGGCGCAGCCACCAGCGGGGTGTTCTACGCTCCTGGCACGGCCGCCACGCCCAACAGCGGCGGCAGCTTCGGCCAGAGCGGCAAGGGCGGCATCTTCGTGAAAGGCAACGTGGACAACCTGACTCTCTCCAAGACTGGCAGCTTCCAGCGGATCGAGATCGTGCAGGGTGGCAAGACCACCCGCTTCGACCAGACCGGCCCGAACAGCTGGAACGTGTACGAGAACGGTGTTTTGAAGAAAACCATGGGCGGAACCTTCAACGGCATGGTGTACGTGGACGGCAACATCGGCACCCAGACGCCGGCCGGCAGCGGCGGTCTGAAGGGCGACGGGACCGGCAATCCTGACATCGCCGCCACCAGCCAGATGACGGTCGCGGCCACCGGGGACATCTTCATCAAAGACGACATCACCTACACCGACGCGCCCAGTGTGTCCGACTCGAAGAACGTGCTGGGCGTGTACTCCGAGAAGGGCAACGTGAAGGTGAACGGCCCGCTGAACCGCGACATCACCATCAACGGGACGCTGATGGCCGCCACGACCGGCAAGGGCTTCGGGACGGTGGACTACACCACCGCGCGCACCACGGGCACCACCACCCCCAAGATCAACCTGACCGGCGGCATCATCGAGGAGCAGTCCCAGGGCGTGGGGCAGGTCGGCACGCCTGGACGCGGCTACTCCCGCAACTTCAAATGGGACCCCCGCCTGGCCAGTGGACTCACGCCGCCCTTCTTCCCCACCCAGGGCGCCTACGAGGCTGCCCCGGACTTCACCGAACTGACCATGCCGCGCACTTTCCGCGCCGAGGGTATGTAGGTGCGGCAGGGTTTCACCCTGGTGGAACTGCTGGTCACCCTGGCAATCCTGGGAATCGTCCTGGCGATCGGGACCTCTTCCATGCTGAGCTACTGGAACTCCCGGCAGTTGCAGGAGGGCGCCGCACAACTCGCCGCCGACGTGGAACGCGTCCGCAGCGGCGCCCTGCGGTACAACACCACCGCCACCTTCGAGCAGGTGACCGCCACCACGTACCGCCTGACCATCAACGGGGCCAGCAGCACCGTCACGCTGCCCCACAGCCTCTCGCTCACGAACGCGCCTGTTACCCTGACGTACAGTGCGCCGTACAGTGAACTGACCAGCGCTCCGGCGACCCTGGTGCTGCGCCACCCGCGCACCGCCCGCACCGCGCAGATGCGGACCGTCGGGGTGACAGGTAAGGTGATCCAGGATGGCTCCTGAACGAACGCAAGGTTTCACCCTCATCGAAGTGCTGATCTCCATCGTCGTGCTGGCGGTCGTGCTGGCCATGGTGTCCTCGATCATGACCGGCCTGTTCCGCGACAACCGCCAGGCCGAGCAGCGGCAGAACCTCAGTGCCCGCATGCAGACCGCCGCCGAGGACCTGCGCCGCCACTGGCTGGATCCCGCCGCGTCCGGCGTGGACCCCGACACCCGGGGTCGCTACCGGCTACGCCGCGCCTGCGTGGACGGCTTCAGCGTCCCGGCCGGGATGACCGTCACCGTCTGGGACGTCACGCCCGACGGCAAGGGTGATTTCACGGTCAGCGCCCCGTACGGCCTGTCGGCCAGTTGCGCCTCGGCGGCCGTGCGGCCCGCACGCAGCGTGCGGCGCGTGCGGGTGCAGAACGCGGCGGGCGGCACCACGAACGAGATCACCTTCGAGATGTATGGCGGCTGACGTGCGGACCCTTCAGCGGCCCCAGGCGGGCCTGACCCTGATCGAGATCCTGATCACGCTGACGCTGGGACTGCTGATCCTGGGTGCGGCGTACTCCCTGACAACCAGTACCGCTGACGCCAACGCCCTGCTGACCGCCCGCACGCAGCTGCGCGCCGACGCGATGGTCAGCACCCAGTTGCTCAGCGCGCGGCTGCGCGAGGCGTGCAGCGTGATCCCCGCAGGGACCAGCGTGACGCTGCCGAGCGTGCCGGGAACCAGGAACGCCGCCGGGACCCGCAGCTGGACGGTCGGTACCAACTTCGTGGGCCTGGTCGTCCCGGCGCGCGTGACCGATGCCAGCAGCACCCCGGTGCTGTATGCGTACTACCTGATGAACCGCGCCACGTACAACGACCAGATGCCCGCGCAGCAGAAGATCGCCTCGACCGGGGCCACGTCGCTGGTCCTGATGGAATTCCAGGTGCCGCTGCCGACAACGCCGAATCCTTGCGCCGTCCCGGCCTTGACGGCGGTCACGCTGCCGTCCAGCGGCGCGCGAGCGCTGCTGTTGGCTGAGCACGTGCGTCCCCCCAACGCGGCTGAGGTCGCCCTGACGGCCGAATCGGATCTGGCGTTGACGTACCGCCTGCGTTTCGAGAAGACTATCAGCGGGCGCGCCACGGTGTACCCGCCGCTGGCGGACACGCCCCTGCGGGCGTCCATCGTGGGACGCAACGTCCGCTGAAGGCCCGATCCTGGGTGGCCCGCGACACCGGTCGGAGCGGGCCACTTTGTTTTTCACTGTAGGTGGTAGCCTGTGGGGGTGACGTGGCTCAAGCCGGTGGAGATTGGTCAGGACGCGCAGGCGACCTACAACGAGTTCCTGCGTGATCTGGACGCGCGGCTGTCGGATCCGGGCACGGACCGGTTCGAGCTGGCGGCCGGGGTGCTCTCGGAGCTCATGTACGGCCGCTCTGTGGAGCAGCTCCGGGCGGACGCGCCGCTGGCGGCGCTGAACGTGGACGCGCGGAACGTGACGTTCGAGGCGGAGTATTACATGGCGACGGACACGGAGGCGTTCACGCGGGTGAAGCCGCTGCTGTGGCTGTGGAAGAACGCGGACCTGACGCCAGTGGGGCAGAATCCGGTGCTGGGTATTCCGCTGCGGCGGGTGCTGGCCGGGCACGTGTTCCGGCGGGTGGGGCGTGACTTCAAGTGCTGGCAGAACGTGGAGTTCAGCGTCGGGTACAACATGGAGGTCGGGAACGACGTGGTCGTGCACCGGCACGTGCTGCTGGACGACATCGGCGGCATTGAGCTGCATGACAACGCGAGCATCAGCGATTACGTGAACGTGTACAGTCACACGCACAGCGTGCTGGACGGGCCGGACGTGACGCTGCGGCGCACGGTGATCGGGCGGGGCGCGCGGGTGACGTACCACTCGACGGTGCTGGCGGGCAGCGTGATCAGTGACGACGCGATGCTGGCCACGCACGCGCTGCTGCGCGGGGATATCCCGCCGCATGGAATCGCGATGGGTGTCCCGGCGCGCACCACGCGCTTCAAGGTCCGTGAGCCGCAGGAGGTGCACGTGGATTCCCGGTCGTTCGTGCGCGCGGCGGACCGCAAGGCCAACCCGGAGTTCCCGGACCCCACGCCGAACCAGACGCGACTGCCGGAGGAGCAGGAGCAGCCGCGTCCGCTGGTGACCGGGCAGGGCTGAGGCCGAGCAGAACAGAGGGGGGCGACCGGGATTACAGTTCAGTCGCCCCCTCTCCCCTGTCCGGTGTTACAGCGGCGTTACATTACAGGGTGGTGTGCTCGCCGGGCTTCAGGATGCGGACGTCCACGCCGCGCGCCTCGCCCTCACGCTGGAAGACGGCGGGGTCGCCGGTCAGCGGGGGGAAGGTGCCGTAGTGCATGGGGATCGCCACCCTCGGCTTGAGGAGATCCAGGGTGCGGGCGGCCTCCTCGGGGCCCATGGTGTAGTGGTCGCCGATGGGCAGCAGGGCGGCGTCCAGGCCGCGCTGGCCGATCAGGCTCATGTCGCTGAAGAGGTTGGTGTCGCCCGCGAAGTACACGCGCTTACCACCCAGTTCGATGATCAGGCCGGTGGGCATGCCGCCGTAGGTGCCGTCCGGGAAGGACGAGGAGTGCCACGCGGGCGTCAGGGTGACGCTGCCCCACCCGGCGCGGTAGGTGCCGCCGATGTTCATGCCGACCGGCTGGGTCGCGCCGTTCTTCCCGGCGTACCCGGCGATCTCGGCGGTGGCGATCAGGGGCACGCCGGCCCGGGCGAAGTCCAGGGCGTTGCCCCAGTGGTCGCCGTGCGCGTGGCTGATCAGCACGGCGCTGAGCGTCCACTCCAGGGCTTCTTGCAGGGAGACGCTGGCCTGCGGGTTGCCCTCGATGAACGGGTCGATGAGCAGGCGGTGCCCGCCGCTCTCGAGCAGGAAGGTGCTGTGGCCGATGAAATGGATGTTCATGTGGGACCTCCGGTCGGGTCAGCTTCCCGCGTGGGGGTGGCGGGCGACTGTGGGCGTTCCCGCGTTCCGGCCCTGAACGTGCCCGGCGTCCATCTTCCGGGGGACGCGCGGGGCGTGGCCGCGACGTTCTCATGGGGCGCAGACCGTATAGTGGGCGCGACTTCGCTTGCCCAGCCCTGCCCCTCCGCCCCCGCGCCCGTGAAAGGAGTACGCCGCTGATGCCCCCGCTTGGACAGGTCAGTGTCCGGGACGTTCTGGACATCCTGCTGGTCGCGTTTCTGGTGTACCAGGGGTACCTGCTGGTCGCGGGCACGCGCGCCGTGAACGTCGTGCGCGGCATCCTGGTGTTCGCGGGCGTGTGGGTGGCGGCGCAGCTGCTGAACCTCACGACCCTGTCGTACCTGCTGGGCCGCGCCGGGACGGTGGGGATCTTCGCGCTGATCGTGCTGTTCCAGCCGGAGCTGCGCGCGGTGCTGGAACGCGTGGGCCGCCCGCGCGGACGCGACACCGGGGCGAGCGGCGCGGCGCTGCAGGACCTGGCACGCGCCATGGAACGCCTCGCGGAGCGCAAGACGGGCGCGCTGATCGCCATCGAGCGCCGCACGCCGCTGGGCGAGTACGCCGCGACGGGCGTGTCGCTGGACGCGCTGGTCAGCGTCCCGTTCCTGGAGGCGTTGTTCGCCCGCAACGCGCCGCTGCATGACGGCGGCGTGATCATCCAGGGGTCGCGGGTGATCGCGGCCGGGTGCCTGTTCCCGCTGCAGTCCAGTGACGGCACGTACCGCCGATACGGCACGCGGCACCGCGCGGCGATCGGCCTGTCGGAACTGACCGACGCGGTGGTGCTGGTCGTCAGTGAGGAGCGCGGCAGCATGCGCGTGGCGCTGGGGGGGCGGCTGGGCCCGGACCTGACGGGCGCGGAACTGCGCGAGCACCTGCGGACGCTGGTGTACGACCCGGCCGGGTACAGCCCCCTGCCGGACCCGGCGCCGGAGGTGCAGCCGTGAGCGTGGGGGACCGCGTGCAGGGGCGGCTGCACTGGCTGCGGCGCTGGCTGAGCCCCCGCTACGCCTGGGGGAGAACGACGCACAACCTGCTGCCGAAGCTGCTGGCGCTGGCGGTATCGGTGACGCTGTGGGTCGTGGCGACCGCCGACCGCCGCGCGAACGTCGAGCAGGGCTTTGACGTGCCGGTCACCGTGCGCGACACGACGGGCAACGGGCAGGAGAAACGCGCGACGAGCAACCTGAATCCGGCGTCCGTACGGGTGATCCTGTCAGGCCGCCCGGAGCGGCTGCGGGACCTGCAGCCCGACAGCATCGAGGCGGTGGTGGACGTCACCGACGCGCCGGAGGGCAGTTTCACGCGCACGGTGACCGTGACCGCGCCGGGCGGCACAGCCCTGCAACGCGTGACACCCACGCGGGTGCAGGGCTTCGTGGACACGCAGGTGGCGCGCACGCTGCCCGTGACGCTCAGCGTGACCAGTCCGCCCGATTCGAGCCTGCCCCGCTATCAGGTGACGCCGGGTGAGGCGACCGTGTCCGGGGCGGGGCAGATTGTCGTGAGCGTGGCGCGGCTGGCGACGAGTCCGGCCCCGCTGGGCGTGAATGCCGAGCGTGAGGTGCCGCTGATTGCACTGGACGCTGCCGGTCGGCCCGTCACCGGGGTCACCATGCGGCCCAGTACGGTCACGGTGCGCCGGTTGGATACCGGGGAACTGCCAGTCAAGACGCTGCGGGTGGTGCTGAACGACCCGCCGTCCGGGCTGCAGGTCACGGCGGTCAGCGTGCAGCCGGGCACGGTGCGTCTGGTCGCGGCGCCGGAACTGCTGGCCCGGCTGCGGGAGGTCGCGGGGCAGGTGACGTACCGGGAGGGGACGTACACGGCGCCCGTGCGCCTGAACGTCCCGGCGGGCGCGCAGGCGCTGGAGACCGTGAGCGTGCGTCTGACGGTGACACGCCGCACGGCCCCTTGATGCACCGGGCGGCCCTGCCCCCCGGAGGGCAGAGAAATGCCGCGTGACACGCTGATCAGACGGACGTCAGAAAGTGACCCGGGTGTCAGCTCGGTTCGGGGAAGCGGCGTATAGTCAGGGTCATGATGTGGGGAAGCGGCCACATACTCGCGTGATTGCCCAGGTGCTGCCCCCGCCCCCCGGCGTGGCGGCCTGGACAGGCTGGGAGGAACGGGTGCGGCTGATGGTCAAGCCGCGCCGCTACGAGCACGTGCTGCGCGTGGCGGAACTCGCGGCGCAGATCGCCCGGGCTAACGGCCTGGACGACATGCGTGCCTACGCCGCCGGGGTGCTGCACGACATTGCCCGCGACCTGCCCGATCACGAACTGCTGCGTCTCGCGCCTCCTGAATGCGACATCGACGCGGCGCACCCACTGGCCCTGCACGGCCGTGCCGCCCGCACCCTGCTCGAACGCTGGGGGTACCAGGACCGCGTGGTGCTCGACGCCGTCGAGGACCACACCACCGGCCCGCGTGGCGGCAACCCCGTCTCGTCGTGCGTGTACATCGCCGACGTGTCCGAACCCGGCCGCGGCGTGAACGCCGACATCCGCGAACTGGCCCTGACCGACCTGACGGCCGCGCTGGAACGCGCCATCGTCTCCAAGGTCACGTACCTCCAGGGGCGCGGCATTCAGGTCCACCCCCGCACCCTGAAGGCCTACCACGCCCTCCCCTGCAACGCCCACCTTCCCTGCCCCACGTGAACCTGTGACCCACCCCCCTGCCCCCCGCATCGCCGGGCTGCGCGCCCTGCAGGCGTTCGGCCTCTCCCTCTCCGCCCTGTCCCTGGGGGGCTTCGCGCTCCTGAGCGGCGCGGGGCCCTCGGCCGCCGCCGCCGTCACGCCCGGGCAGGCCCCCAGCTTCACCCTGCTGATCGCCGGGCGGGACATCGTGTACTGCTACTACCGCCAGCCCTGCAAGGACCAGGACCAGCGCACCGGGCTGGCACAGCCGCCGAACACCGACACCGTCATGGTCGTCAAGGTGCAGGGCACCACCGTGCACGCCCTGAACATCCCCCGCGACACCAATGTCGGCCCCTTCGACCGGTACCGGTCCGTGGCCCTACAGAAAATCAACAGTCAGTACTTCTCCGGCGGGCCCGAGGCTCTCGTGAAGGCTGCCGAGACCATCACGGGCGAACACATCGACTCGTACGTGATCGTCCGCACCGACTACGTCGAGCGGGTCATCGACGCGCTGGGTGGGCTGGACGTCACCGTGCCCGAACCCGGCATCGAGTGGATCGACAACGCGGCGGGCGTGAACCTGAACCTCGCGCCCGGCGCGCACCACCTGGACGGCAAGGACGGCGTGCTGTTCCTGCGCGTCCGCAAGGGATTCGGGGACGACTACGGCCGCATCGACCACCAGAAACAGGCCCTGACGCAGCTGGCCGGAAAGCTCCGCACGCCGCAGGGCCTCGCGGCGCTTCCCACCATCCTGGGCGGCATTGGCAACGGCGTCGAAACCAACGTGAACCCCGCCACCATCGCCGCGATGCGCCCCTACCTGAGCCAGATGAAACTCAGCTTCGCCACGCTGCCCACCGACGACATTCCCGGCACCTTCAACCTCGCCGTGAACCGCGAGCGACTCGCGCAGGTGTGGGGCGACGTGCCCGCCACACCCCCCAACCCGGACCTGAAGGTCACGGTCGTGGACGCCAGCGGCGAGAACCTCGGCCCGGCCCTGACCCGCGCCCTGACCGCGCTGGGCTACCGCAACGTGCAGGTCACGCCCGCCCCCCGCAGCGGCGAGGCCAGTCAGGTGTTCACCCAGCAGGACGTCGCCGACGCCGCGCAGCTGGCCGACACTCTGAACCTCGCCCGGCTGCAGGGCGAACGCTTCCCGGTCAGCGCGGGCGAGGTCGGCATCCTGCTCGGCGCGGACGCCGCCGAGAGCCTCGCTGGACTGAAAGGCCTGGGCGCCCCCACCATCCCCTGAGGCGCCACACCCCTGACCCCCGAAATGAAGTCACGGCAGGGGCAGCACCCGCCCCGCGCCCTGTAGACTGACCCATTGCAGCGCGCCCCGGCCCGCTCAGGCCACCCCAGGCCCGCGCCGCGCGCCCGACCACCCCCCGCCCCCACTCAACACCCGGAGCCCCCATGACCCCCGACACCAACACCATGAACCAGCTGCGCGCCATCGTGGACGCCGCCCGCGAACGCCGCGCCGAAGACGTCACCGTCCTCGACCTGACCGACGTCAGCAGTACCCTCGAATACTTCGTGATCTGCACCGCCACCGCCGGCCTCCAGCTGAACGCCGTGCAGGAGAACATCCGCGAGAAAGCCCAGGCGACCGGTCTGCCCCGCCCCAGCGTCGAAGGCCCCAGCGAACGCTGGCTGCTCCTCGCGTTCGGCGGCAGCGTCGTCGTGCACATCATGACCAAGGACGCCCGCGAGTACTACGATCTCGAAGGCCTCTGGAGCGACGCGCGCGTCCTCGACTTCCCCGAACCCGAAGTCAAGGCGTAATCACTCCGGTTGGATGGGGCGCAGCTCCGTTCAACCCGAGCGGATGCGAGTAGGAGTCAGGCGGGTTCCGGGAGTGGAGGTGGCCGATCGGCGCCCTTCCGATCAGCCACCGAAACGGACGGAATCCGCTCAGAAAATGCGTCCCAGCCCTCATTCGGCGGGGACGCTTTCCTTGTGGGTCACTCCTGCGCGGCCTGCGCGATTCCGGCGGGCAGTTCGCGGGCCACGCGCTCCAGGGTGCGGGCAGCGGCGGCGCGGATCATCTTCTCGAAGGCCGCGCCGCCCCAGCCCTGCGCGTCCGGCGTGGCGAGGTGCGCGCGGAACTGGAACGCGAAGTGCAGCGCACCCCCGTCCAGGCGGGCCTGACCGGCGACCTCCACCCAGGCCCGCTCGCCGCTGATGGCCTGCGGGGTGAGCGCCCCCCCGTCCGGCGTGGCGGTCAGGGCGCTGTGGAAGGGCAGGTCCACCTCGCCCAGGCCGGGGAGCGGCACGAGCAGTTCGCCGCGCACGCCCTCGCCGTCGGCACGCAGGTCCCGCAGGAAACGCA
The DNA here is from genome assembly GCF_001007995.1 of Deinococcus soli (ex Cha et al. 2016). NCBI lineage: Bacteria > Thermotogati > Deinococcota > Deinococci > Deinococcales > Deinococcaceae > Deinococcus > Deinococcus soli (ex Cha et al. 2016). The sequence continues at coordinate 1,698,106 of NZ_CP011389.1, forward strand.
CGCGGGCCAGCGCGCGGGCCGGGTCGCGCACGAACGCCAGCGCCGCCGCGTCGTCCCCGGCCCAGGGCAACGTGAAGTCCTGCGTCGCCTCAACGATCACGCGAGCACCGGAATCAGTCGACCCACTCGATCACGACTCGCTTCTCGGCCAGCGCCGCCTGCAACTCGGCGTCCCCGGCGCTGCGCAACCGGGGCAGGTGCGCGAATCGGGGCGTGGCGGACGCGAAGCCCAGCCGCACCACGACGTCGTCGCTGGCCTCGTCCTTCCCGATGCGCCACACGAGCTGCCCGCCCAGCGCGTCCAGCGCGCGCGCCAGTTCCGGCGAGGCGGCCTCCAGGGCACTGGAGTCCGGCAGCTCGGCAGGGTCGCCCGGCAGATCGGTCATGCCCGCCATTGTACGCGGCCCGCCGCGCAGCGTAGAGCAGTTCTCCGAATTCCGGCATCAGAACAACGGACTTCTGATGCCTCCATTCTCCATCCTGCTCGGCAACATTCACTCGCTCTGCTCGTCCATAAAGAACAGCTCTTTATGGCAGATGCTGTAGAACGGTGGGCATGACGAGCATCAGCTGGCGCGCCCTGGAAACCCACGTGGGCCTGAACGACCTGCCCGCCTTTCACCGCGCGTTCCTGACGTGGCGCGGCGTGGACGGCGCGGAAGGCATGCCGCTGCGGCGCGTGCAGCAGCGGGTGGAGGCCGAACTGAACCGACTGGTGCAGGCGGGGCAGGCCACTCGCGACGGCGAGGACTGGCAGCTCCAGCCCGGCGCACTGGACGGCTTCGCAGCTGCCGCGCCTCACCTGGGCTGAGCCGGGCCAAGTGCACCGTGCTCTATCCTGAAGGGATGACGTTCCCCTCCCCCACCCACCTCCGCAGGGGCCAGCGATGAAGCGGATTCCGTCTGTTCCGTGGCTCCCCCGGAACCCCACCGGGGCAGCCACTCCACGCCCGGAACCCGCACGACTCCCACTCGCGTCCGCTCGGGTCGAACGGCAGGCCGTGCAACCGGAGGGGCTGTGAGCCTGCGCATTCTGGGCGGCACCGCGAAGGGCCGTAGCCTGCAGGTGCCCGACAGCGCCCGGCCCAGCGGCGCGCGCGTCCGCAAGAGCCTGTTCGACCTGCTGGCTGCCCGCGCGCCCGCCGGGCGATACCCGGAGTTCATCGACCTGCACGGCGGGAGCGGCGCGATCGGGCTGGAGGCCGCCAGTCGCGGGTACCGCGTGACGCTGGTCGAGAAGGACGCGCGGGCCGTGCGGGCGCTGGAGACGAACGCCCGCGCGCTGGACCTGCGGGTGCGGATCGTGAAGGGGGACGCCGGGGCGCTCCTGAAACGCCTGGGGCAGTTCGACGTGGTGTTCAGCGACCCGCCGTACGAGGCGGACATCCCGAAACTGACCGCGCAGATCCTCGCCAGCGGCGTCCTCGCGCCCGGCGGACTGCTGGTGTGCCAGCATCCGGACCGGCTGCACCTGCCCGAGCACGCGGGCTTCACGCGGGAGGAACGCGAGTACGGCAGCAACACTTTGACGCTGTACTGGCACCCGGACGCCCCGGAACTGGACGCGGACAGCGACGATGACGGCGAAATCGGGTAAGGTGGCGGGGTTATGAACGCCGTTTTCCCGGGCTCGTTCGACCCGATCACCAGCGGGCACATGGACGTACTGACGCGCGCCGCGCGGATCTTCGACCACGTGACCGTGACGGTCATGCACAACGCCCGCAAGCAGGGCCGCCACCTCTTCACGCTGGACGAGCGCCTGGAGATCCTGCGCGAGGCGACCGCGCACTTCCCCAACGTCAGCGTGGACACCTTCGGGGGCCTGCTGGTGGACTACATGGCCCGCCAGGAGACCGGCAGCGTGATCGTGCGCGGCCTGCGCGCCGTGTCCGACTATGAGTACGAGTTGCAGATCGCGCACCTGAACCGCCAGATCGGGGACGCGGAGACGGTGTTCATCATGGCCGCCACCCGCTGGAGCTTCGTGAGCAGTTCCATGGTGCGCGAGATCGCCAGTTACGGCGGGAACGTCAGCGAGATGGTGCCCCGCGCCAGCGCCAGCGCCCTGCGCCGCAAGCACGCGGACGTGTACGAGGAACGCGAGGCAGAATTGCAGGCCCAGACGACCAGCCTCTAAAAAACAAGAACGCGAAAACAAGAGCGCGCCGCCCCCAGCCTGAACCGGGGGCGGCGCGGCCGTGTGGGTGGGTCAGTCCTGCTGCGCGGCGGCCTTGAGGGCCTCGGCCTTGTGGGTCTGTTCCCAGGGGAATTCGGGGCGGCCGAAGTGGCCGTACGCGGCGGTCTGCGCGTAGATGGGGCGGCGCAGGTCGAGTTCCGCGATGATCGCCTGGGGGCGCGCGTCGAAGTGCTCGGCCACGATCACGGCGAGGCGGTCGTCGCTGACGGTGCCGGTGCCGTACGTGTCGACGCGCAGGCTGACGGGCTGGGCGCGGCCGATGGCGTACGCGACCTCGACCAGCGCGCGCCGGGCGAGGCCCGCGGCGACGATGTTCTTGGCGATGAAGCGCGCGTAGTACGCCGCGCTGCGGTCCACCTTGGTGGGGTCCTTGCCGCTGAACGCCCCGCCACCGTGGGGCACGGCGCCGCCGTAGGTGTCCACGATGATCTTGCGCCCCGTGAGGCCGGTGTCGCCGTGGGGGCCGCCGATGACGAAACGTCCCGACGGGTTGATGAAGTACTTCGTGCCTTTGGTGAGGTACTCGGCGGGAATCACGGCCCTGATCACGTGCTCGATCATGTCGGCGCGGATCTGTTCCTGGCTCACGTCCTCGCTGTGCTGGGTGCTGATGACGACGGTGTCGACCAGCGTTTCGGTGGCCTCGTGGGGTTCGCCGTCGCGGACGACCGTGACCTGCGCCTTCGCGTCGGGGCGCAGGTAGGGCAGCGTACCGTCCTTGCGCAGCTCCGCGATGCGCCGCGTGAGCTTGTGCGCGAGGCTGATGGGCAGCGGCATGAGTTCCGGCGTCTCGTCGGTGGCGTAGCCGAACATCAGGCCCTGGTCGCCCGCGCCGACCATCGAGTGCGCGTTCTCTGCGAGGGCACGCTGCTCTTCGGTCATGCCGCGCCACTCCTCGCTGTGGTTCACGCCGCCCGCGATCTCGGGGCTCTGTTCGTGCAGGCTGACCAGCACGGCGCTGTATTCGGCGTCGAAGCCGTAGTTCGCGCGGGTGTAGCCGACCTGCTTGACGGCGTCACGGACGGTCTTCTGGACGTCCACGTGGGCGGTCTCGGCGGTGACCTCGCCCGCCACGACGGCCATGCCGGTGGTGAGCAGCGTCTCCACCGCGACGCGACTGCCGGGTTCCTGGCGCAGGAACTCGTCGAGAATGCTGTCCGAGATGAAGTCGGCCAGCTTGTCGGGGTGCCCTTCGGACACCGATTCCGAGGTGTAGTACTTCCGCATGTTCGCTCCTTGCGTGCGGGGGGGCGTCTCACAGAACCACCTGGAGAGGGATGTCGCTGCGGTCCCTGCACGGCTCCCAGCGCCGGGACTGGCGCGCGGTTGCACCCAGCAGCGTACCGCAGGGCGCCATGAGGCGACAGGGGCGAACGCCACCGATGTCCAGCCCGCGCCGCCTCACCCGAGGGGTCCAGGGCCACTGCGGTCCGGGTCAACTGTGGGCACGGGCTGACACTCGCCTGACCTGAGCCTTAAGAATGAAGGGACATGAGCCACGTCGTTGTCATCGAGGATGAGGGAACGGTCCGGGACGTCCTGCGCTTTCACCTGGAGCGGGCGGGGCTGCGGGTCACCGCCCTGGAGTCCGTGACCGGCGCGTTCGACGTGCTGCCCGGCGCGGACGCGCTGGTGCTGGACTGGATGCTGCCCGGCGAGAGTGGCCTGAGCTTCCTGCGCCGCCTGCGGGCCGACGCGGAACTGCGCCGCATGCCGGTGCTGATGCTCACCGCCCGCGCCGCCGAGGCCGAGCGGGTCGAGGGCCTGGAGTCCGGCGCGGACGACTACCTGACCAAGCCGTTCAGTGCGGCGGAACTCGTGGCGCGGGTGCGGGCGCTGCTGCGCCGCACGCAGCCGGACGTGCCCGCCGTCCTGAGCAACGGCCCCCTGAGCGTGGACGTGAGTGCCGCCGAGGCGCGGGTGGGCAGCCGCCGCATGAACCTCACGCGGCGCGAGTTCGACCTGCTGGCCTTCATGACGCAGCACGTGGGGCGCGTGTACTCCCGCACGGAACTGCTCGACCGGGTGTGGGGCGCGGACTTCCTGGGGGGCGAGCGGACCGTGGACCAGCACGTCACGCAGCTGCGCGCCCATCTGGGTGACGATCCGGGCAAGCCCGGCTTCCTGGAAACGGTGCGCGGCAAGGGCTACCGCATGCGCCCCTGGACGGACGGCGCGTGACGGCCCCGGACGCCACCGGCCGCGCGGTGGGCGCGCCCGATCACTGGATCGACGCGCTGCCGCAGGCGGTCCTGCTGACGGACGCGGGGCTGGTCACGCGCGTGAACGCCGCCGCCGCGCGGCTGTGGGGCGTGCCGCAGGAGCGCGCCTCGGGCCGCCCGGTGCTGGAGGTCGTGCGCCGCCACACCCTGGAGACCCTGCTCGAACGCGGCGGGGAGCTGGAACTGGAGGTCACGGGCCGCACGCTGCGCTGCACCGCCACCCGCGACGGCACGCTGGGCGCGCTGATCGTGGAGGACGTCACCGAGCACCGCCGCCGCGAGGCGGAACTGCGCGAGGCGACCGCCGTGCTCTCTCACGAGTTCCGCACGCCCGTCGCGGCGCTGCGCGGCGTGCTGGAGGCGCTGGAGTACGACATGCCCCGCGACCTCGCGCAGAACTTCGTCCGGCAGGGCCTCCAGGAAACCGAGCGCCTCGCGCGGCTGGCGGAGGACCTCGCCGTGGGCTTCCGGCCCACCCGCGCCCGCACCCTGCCGCTGGCCGAGGCCTTCGCGCGCGCCGAGCGGCTGCTGACGGCTGACCTGAACGCCCGCCGCGCCAGCGTGACGTTCGGGCAGGATCACCTCGTGCGGGCCGATCCGGACAAGCTGCTGCAGGTGCTGCTGAACCTCATCGAGAACGCCCTGAAGTACGGCCCGCCCGCCCAGCCCATTGAGGTGCAGACCCATGAACGCGGCACCTGGATCGAGGTGAGCGTCCTTGACCGGGGCACGCCCATTCCCGACACCGAGAGCCTGTTCAAGGCGCACACGCGCGGCCGCGCCGCGACCGGGCAGGGCAGCGGCATGGGTCTGTACATCGTCCGGAGCATCGTGCACGGTTGGGGCGGGCAGGCCTGGGCCGAGCGGCGCGGCGACGCGAACGCCTTCTGCTTCACCCTGCCCGGCGTGGGCGGCATCGGCTGAGCCGCCACATGCTGCCCCCGCGAAGCTGACCGTTCCCTGACACTCCCCCGCCGTGCGGGGTGCTACGTTCAACACAGGAGTCCCCATGCGTGAAGCCCTCGAAAACGATCTGCGTGCCGTCCTGAACGGCGCACTGAACATGCTCGGCACCGTCGAGCGCATGCTCCCCGTCGCCGGGGACGTCCTGCTGCGCGAGAACGTCGAACGCCTCGCGGAGGTCAAGGCCCTCGACCGCGAGGTGGACGCCCAGGAAGCGCAGATCGAGGCCGAGTGCCTGCGGATCATCGCGCTGCACCAGCCGGTCGCGCGGGACCTGCGGATGGTCGCCCTGATCCTCAAGAGCCTCAGCGACATCGAGCGCATGGGCGACTATGTCGTGCACGTCGCCGAGGACGGCGCGGAACTCGCGCAGGCCCCGGCGCTGAAACGCTACGTGAACCTCGCGCGGATGCTCGACCGGCTGGGCGAGATGAGCCAGAACCTCCGCACCGCCATCGCCGACCGTGACGTGGCGCGCGCCGAGGCGACCGTGCAGATGGACGACGAGGTGGACGACCTGTACGAGCAGATCCAGCGTGAACTCGTGACGTACATGCTCGAGGACCCGCGCAACATCAGCAAGGCGCTGATGCTCATGCGGGTGGGCCGCAGCCTGGAACGCGTCGGGGATCACATGGAGAACATCTCCGAACGCGTCCGCTACTGGGTGACCGGCCAGCGCGAAGGCTGACGCCCCGCCCACACACGCCGCCCCTTCCGGAAACGGGGGGCGGTTGTTTGCGCCTATCCTGTACCCGTGAGAACGGCTGATGAGCGTCCGTGCGTGCTGGTGATCGTGGGGGGGAGCATGGCGGCGGTGAAGGCCCCGTCGGTGCTGCGCCGGTTGCGGGAGCGTGGGGCGGAGGTGCGGGTGATCGCGACCCGCGCGGCGCTGGCGTTCGTCACGGAACTGAGCCTGAGCACGGCGGCGGACGGTCCGGTGGGCACGGACGCGCACTGGTTCGAGGCGCGGCCGGACGCGCTGCACCTGACACACGCGCGGGTGGGCGCAGCGGTGGTGGTGGGCGCGTCGGCGGAGTTGCTGGCGGGGGCGGCGCACGGGCACGCGGGGGATCTGGCGCTGGCGACGCTCCTGAGCGTGCGCGCCCCCGTATTGTGGGTGCCCGCGATGAACGAGCTGATGTGGATGCACCCGGCGGTGCAGGCGAACGTGGAAACGCTGCGCGGCTGGGGGCACGCCTTCCTGGGGCCGGAGGTGGGGGCGTTCGGCACGCGCGGCGAGGGGCGCGGCGTGGGCCGCATGAGCGAACCGGATGACATCGCGGACGCGACGCTGGCCCTGCTGAAGGGGTACACCTCCACTGCCCCAGTGCGGGATCTGGTGGGCGTGCGGGTGGTCGTGTCGGCCGGGCCGACGCGGGAGTACCTGGACCCGGTGCGGTTCATCAGCAACCCGTCGAGCGGGAAGATGGGCTTCGCGGTGGCGGAGGCCGCGCGGGACCGGGGCGCGGACGTGACGCTGGTGACCGGCCCGGTGAATCTGCCGGACCCGGCGGGCGTGCGGGTGGTGCGGATCGAGTCGGCGCTGGAGTTGCGGGACGCGGTGGTGGACGCCGCGCGGGACGCGGGCATCGTGGTGATGACGGCGGCGGTCGCGGATTACCGCGCGGCCACCCAGAGCGGCGAGAAGCAGGCGAAGGTGGCGGGCGACGTGACGATTCACCTGACGCCCAACCCGGACATCCTGGCGGAACTGGGCCGTGAGAAGGGGGACCGGGTCCTGGTGGGCTTCGCCATGGAGACACACGCCGGGGTGGAACGCGCGGCGGGCAAGGCGCAACGGAAGAATGCGGATTTCATCCTCCTGAACTACCCGACGCGGGAGGGCACGGCGTTCGGCGGGGACGACAATCAGGTGACGCTGGTGCGCGCCGACGGCTCGCATGAGGACTGGCCGCGCGTGAGCAAGCGCGAGGTGGCCGAGCGCCTGCTGACCGAGGCGGCGCGGCTGCTGCCCCGTCAGGGCTGAGCGGGGTTCTGCTCGTCGGGACGCCCGTCATTGAATTATGCAGTGCATATGCATATGCTGTGTGGAATGGCGGGTACGCTCAGCAAGGAACAACGTCAGAAACGCATTCAGGACATCATCGCCCGCGACAGTGTCAGTACCCAGGGAGAACTCGTCGAGCGCCTCCAGGCCGAGGGCATCCGGGTCACGCAGGCCACCGTCAGCCGCGACATCAACGAGCTGCGGCTGGTGCGCCTCCCGGTCGGGAAGGGCCGCCACCGCTACGCCCTGGCGCAGACGGCCGGGCACGTGGGCGCGCAGGAGGAACTCGCGCGGCTCTTCCAGAACTTCGTGCACGACATCGACCGGGGCGAGAACATGCTCGTGATCCGCACGGCGGACGGGCACGCGACCGGCGTGGCGCTCGTGCTCGACCGGGTGCGGCGGGATGACATCATCGGCACGCTGGCGGGCGAGGACACGATCTTCGTGGTGGCGCGCACCACGGCGGACGCGGAGAACATCATGGAGGAGTTCCACGCCATGATGCTGGGGTAAACATTGCGGTGAGTCGCAGACGAACCCGACCGGAGGGAGTAGCAATGAGGAACGGTATTCAGGAGATGGACGGTTATCCGGTGTGGTTCCGGATAACCGGGAATCGGATGAAGCCGTGACGGGGATGGACACGTCGGCCCTGCTGACCGCCGCCGAGGCGTTCGCGGGGCCGTTCTACGCCGAAGTGGGCCGGGCGTACCACACCGGGGCGCATGTGCGGGCGCTGCTGGACGCCCTGGCTGGGTGTGGGGTGTTGACGCCCGCGCTGGCACTGGCCGCGTGGGGCCATGACCTGATCTACGACCCGCGCGCGGCGGACAACGAGGCCCGCAGCGCGGACGTGTTCGGGGCGTGGCTGGCCGCGCAGGGAGCACCCGGGGAGCTTCAGGCGGAGGTGCGGGCGCTGATCCTCGCCACCCGGCACACCGCGCCGACGACCACGCGGGTGGAGGCGCTGTTCGTGGACGCCGACCTGAGTGTCCTGGGGGCCGATGCCGCCACGTTCGATGCGTACGACCGGGCCATCCGGGTGGAGTACGCGCACGTCCCCGAGGCTGCGTACCGCACCGGGCGGGCGGCGGTCCTGCGGAGCTTCCTGAACCGCGAGCAGCTGTACCTCACGCCGGAGTTCGCGGAGCTGGAACCTCAGGCGCGGGTCAATCTGGCTCGGGCGCTGAACCGCCTGAGCTGACGTCCGCACTGAGGCCCAGTTCCGCCAGCACCTCGCCGGTGTGCTGCCCGGGCGTGGGGGGCGCGCGGCGCACCTGGAGGGCCTCCCCGCCGAAGCGCCAGGGGGGGCTGGTGACGGTCGTCTCGCCCAGGGTGGGATGCGGGACGGGCACGGCAACGCCGCGCGCCTGCACGTGCGGGTCGCGGAAGACGTCGGCCAGGTCGTTCACGGGGCCGCAGGGGACGCCCGCGACCTCCAGGCGGGTCATGAGGTCGGCTCGGGTGTGGCGGGCCAGCGCGGGGAGCAGGCGCGTGTCGAGGTCGGCACGGTGCGTGACGCGGCCCTCGTTGGTGGCGAAGCGGGCGTCCGCGCCCAGGTCAGGGTCGTCCAGCGCCGCGCAGAAGCGCCGCCACAGCGCGTCGTTCCCCACGGCGATGTTCACGAACCCGTCCGCGCAGGGGAAGGTGCCGTACGGGACGATGGACCGGTGGTCGTTCCCGGTGGGCACGGGGACCTCCCCGGTGGCGAGGTAGCGCCCCACCTGCGAGGAGCCCAGCGCGATCACGCTTTCGAGCAGGTTCACGTCCACCCGCGCGCCGCGTCCGGTGCGTTCGCGGGCGTACAGCGCCGCGAGGATTGCCTGGGTGATCAGCGCGCCGCTGTAAACGTCCGCGACCGCCACCCCGACCCGCAGGGGCTCGCCGCCCGCCTCGCCGTTGTAGCTCATGAGGCCGCCCATGCCCTGCGCGATCACGTCATACCCGGCGCGGTCGCGGTACGGGCCGCTCAGGCCGAACCCGGTGATGCTCGCGTAGATCAGGCGGGGGTGCGTGGCGTGCAGGTCGTCCCAGCCCAGCCCCAGGCGCTCCAGCGTGCCGGGCCGGAAGTTCTCGACGAGCACGTCGCTGCCCGCGATCAGGCGGCGGGCGGCCTCCAGCCCCTCCCCGGCCTTGAGGTCCAGGGTGACGCTGCGCTTGTTGCGGTTCACGCTCAGGAAGTAACTGCTTTCGCGCGCGCCGTCCGGCCCCGTCTGGAAGGGCGGCCCCCAGGCGCGGGTGTCGTCCCCGCCGGGCGGCTCGACCTTGATCACGTCCGCGCCGAGGTCGCCGAGGAGCATGGTGCACAGCGGGCCGGTCAGGACGCGGGTGAAGTCCGCGACGCGCACGCCACTCAGGGGCAGGTCTGGGGTCATGTGCCCGGATGCTAGCGCGGGCGTAGACTCCGGAGGTTCCAAGCTCGCCCCTCTCCCCCTTCTTCTGGAGGTTTCACCTGTGACCACGCCTGAACTGTCGGCCCGCACGCACCTGGGCCGTCCGCGCAAGATCATCGACGGCCTGGAGAAACTCGTGGGCCGCGCGCCCTACGTCGCCGACCAGTGGCTGCCGGGGCTGCTGCACGCCCGGCCCGTGCTGTCCCCGTACCCGCACGCGCGCATCCGGGGCATTGACCGGACGGCGGCGCTGGCCGTGCCGGGCGTGCACTCGGTGCTGCTGGGCGCGGACCTGAACGTGAAGCCCATGCACTCGCGCCCCAGCCTGCTGCTGGCAGAGGACCTGGTGGTGTTCGCGGGTCAGCCGGTCGCGCTGATCCTGGCGGACACCGAGGCGCAGGCGGCGGACGCGGCGGCGCTGCTGGACGTGGACTACGAGGTGCTGGACGCCGTGGAGGACGCGGAGGCGGCCCTGGCGGGCGGGACGCTGGTGTGGCCGCAGGGCGTCCCGAAGGCCGACGGCGGCATGGCCGGGCTGCACGGCGGCGAGGCGGGCGCGCAGGTGGCGCGCGAGCCGAGCAACGTGGACGAGGACCGCACCTTCGGGCGCGGGGACGTGGACGCGGCCCTGGCGGGGGCGGCGTTCACGGCGGGCGGGTCGTTCCGGGTGGCGGGCGTGCATCAGGGGTACCTGGAGCCGCACGCAGTGGCGGCGCAGCCCGGCGCGCGGCCCGGCGAGGTCACGGTGTACACGAGCACCCAGGGGCAGTACGTGGTGCGCAGTGAGGTCGCGGGCGCGCTGGGCCTGCGTGAGCGGGACGTGCACGTGGTGCCGCTGACGGTGGGTGGAGGCTTCGGCGCGAAGTACGGGATCATGGACGCGCTGGTGGCCGCGGCGGCGCTGCATGCGCGGCAGCCGGTGCGGCTGGTCCTGACGCGCAGCGAGGACATGCTGACCACCATGCCCGCCCCGGCCATCGACGTGACGCTGCGGCTGGGCGCCGACGCGGACGGCACCCTGACGGCCGTGGACGCGGACGTACGCATCGAGAACGGCGCGTTCCGCTTCGGGCACGGGGGGATCATCGCCACGATGCTGGGCGGCCTGTACCGCTGCGAGAACGTGCGGATCCGCACGCGCGAGCTGCTGCTGAACCGCGCGCCGGTCGGGGCGTACCGGGCGCCGGGCGTGCCGCAGGCGCTGTTCGCGCTGGAGTCCGCTGTGGACGACCTGACCCGTCAGCTGGGCGCGGACCCGCTGGAGTGGCGGCTGCGCCACGCCGTGCAGGCGGGCGACCCGATGGGCACCGGGCGGCCCTGGCCGGACATCGGGCTGCGCGACTGCCTGGAGGCCGCCCGCGCGCACCCGCTGTGGCAGGGGCGCCGCGACCTGCCCGCGCACGAGGGGGTGGGGCTGGCGGTGGGCGGCTGGCCGGGCGCGTTCTCCCCGGCGGGCGCGGTGTGCCGCGTGGACACCGACGGCACGGTGCGGCTACACGTGGGCAGCGTGGACATCAGCGGCGTGCATTCCAGCATGGTGCTGATCGCCGCCGAGACGCTGGGGGTGGACCCGGATCAGGTGGAGATCGTGCAGGGCACCACGGACAGCGGGCCGTACGCGCCGAACTCCGGGGGGTCGCAGGTGACGATCAGCCTGTCGGGCGCTGTGCTGGACGCCAGCACGCAGGTGCGTGACCAGCTGCTGGACCTCGCGGCGCGGCATTTCGAGGCGCACCGTGACGATCTGGAACTCACGGGCGGGCAGGCGCTCGTGCGGGGGATTCCGGACCGCGCCATTCCGATCGGGAAGCTGGCGGCGCAGGCGCAGCGCGCGCCGGGCGGGCCGGGCCCGGTGGTCGCCGAGGGCCGCGCGGCCCTGAAGGCGGGCGCCCCGGGGTTCATCGCGCATCTCGTGCACGTGCGGGTGGATCCGGACACCGGGGCGGTCACCCTGCGGCGGTCGGTGGCGGCGCAGGACGTGGGCTTCGCGCTGAACCCGCTGCTCGTCGAGGGGCAGATCCAGGGGGGCAGCGCGCAGGCGCTGGGGCTGGGGCTGCTGGAGGGCCTGGACTACGCGGGCGGCACGCTGGCCAACCCGAATTTTCTGGAGTACGCGTTCCCGACGAGTACGGACATGCCGCCGCTGGAGGCCCTGCTCGTGCAGCGGCCCAGCGAGCACGGGCCGTTCGGCGCGCGGATCGTGGGGGAGCCGCCGATCACGGCGGGCGCGGCGGCCCTGGCGAACGCGGTGCGTGAGGCGGCGGGTGTGCGCGTGACCGAGCTGCCCTTTACCCCCGAGGCGGTCTGGCGGCTGCGGCAGGCGCAGTCCGGGGACTGATACGGACTCCGATGGAATGGCTTGCACAGCCGTTCCATCCGAGCGGCGCGAGTAGGAGCAGAACGGGTTCCGGACGTGGAGTTGACAGCTCGGTGGTGTTCCGGTCTGTTAACGGAACAAACGGACCCCGTATGAGGCCGGTCGAGGCTCTCACCACAAAACTGGACACCGGAGTAAATCAGTTTAAGTTCTAAAGCTAAGATGGGGCCATGACGACCTCCACCTCCTCCCCCACCCGGTCCGGTCAGGCCCCCCCGGACCGGGTCACCCAGACCACGCTGCTGCTCCTCTCGGCGCTTACCATCATGTCCGGGGCCACCATCGCCCCGGCGCTGCCCGCCATGCAGGCGCACTTCGCCGACACCCCGAACGCCGCGCTGCTCGTGAAACTGGCCCTGACCATCCTGGGCATCGTGATTGCCGTCACCGCGCCACTGTTCGGGGTGCTGGCCGACCGCTACGGCCGCCGCCCGGTCCTGCTGGCCTCGCTGGCGCTGTACGTGGTGGGAGGCGGCAGCGGCCTGATCGCGCAGAGCCTCGGCGCAGTGTTGCTGGGCCGCGTGGTGCTGGGACTGGCCGTGGCAGGGACCATGACGGCCGCCGGTGCCCTCGTGAACGACCTGTTCAGCGGCGCTGCGCGGGGCCGCTTCCTGAGCCAGCAGGCGGCCTTCAACAGCTTCGGCGGCGCGGTGCTCCTGCCGCTGGGCGGCGTGCTCGCCGCTGCAGGCTGGCGCGCGCCCTTCGCGCTTTACCTCGCGGCCGCGCTGCTGCTGCCGCTGCTGCTGCGCCTCCCGCGCGGCATTCCCGGTGAGGCCCACGACCCGGCGGCGCCCGCACAGGCGCCGCGCTGGGGCGTGATCACGCTGGTGTACGCCCTGGCGCTGGGGTACATGATCGTGTTCTACCTGATGCCCGCCCAGGGACCCTTCCTGCTGCGCGCCCTGCACGCCAACCCCGGCCTGACCGGGCTGATGCTGGGCAGCTCCACCCTGATGGCCGCCGTGACGTCCCTGGTGTTCTCGCGCTTCGCCGGGCGCTTCGATCCGCGCCGCCTGGCGGGGCTGGGCATGCTGGTCGTGGCGGTGGGCTGGCTGCTGGTGTTCCGCGCGCCGGGCCTGGTGGTCGTGGAGGCCGGGCTGCTCGTCGCCGGGCTGGGCGGCGGGCTGATCTTCCCGAACCTGTACGCGTGGCTGGCCGACCTGACGCCCCCCGCGTGGCGGGGCCGCGTGACGGCGGGCATGAGCAGCGCGATCTTCCTGGGGCAGTTCCTCAGCCCGCTGGTCCTGGCCGCGCCCGCCGGGCACGAGGCGCAGGGCTTCGCGGCGGGCGCGGCGCTGGCCGCCGGGATGGGCGCGCTGCTGCTGATCCTGAGCGTGCTGGGCCGCCGCGCTCCCACAGCCCCGGTGCCCCAGCAGGGCTGACAGCAACCGGCAGCACAGGAAACCGCCCCCCGACCAGGGGGCGGTTTCCTGTGCGGTGGGGCTTCAGTCGGCGGCGCTGCCGTGGCTCTGCGCGTTCTGCGCGTCGCGGGCGGCCTCGGCTTTCGCCTCGATCTTCGCCTTGATCTTCTTCTGGGTGAATCCAGCCTCGCGTTCGCGCTGGTCGAGCACGCTGCGGATGAAGCGGATGTCGTCCTGAATGCCGGGAATCACGACCTGCTCGAGCGCGTTCACGCGGCGGCTGGTCTTCTTGATTTCCTCGCCGATGCGGCGCAGTTTCGTCTCGGTCGCGGCGACCTTGACGATCGCCTCGAGGACACCGCCGAAGTCGGTGGCGGCCTGGATGGTGCGGGCGCCGACGTTGATCGGGCTGAAGTTCGCCTGCGCGGCGCGTTCGGGCACGCTGATGCGCGGCACCTTCACGCCGTACAGGTTGTCGATCTGCATGTCGATCTGGTAGTCGCCGCTGCCGGCCAGCGAGAGGCTCTCGACGGCTTCGGGGCTGTCCCAGGCTTTCGCGCTGAAGAGGCTGGTGTACGCGCCCTTGCTGACGCCGCTGAGCTGCTCGCGGGCGGCCAGCGCGTCCTTGACGAGCGCGAAGAATTCGCCGATGAGGGCGTCACGCTTGCGCTTGAGGAGGTCCGCGCCGCCGGAGGCGGTCTTCAGGCTGGCCTTGCTGGCCAGCAGGGCGCTGCGGGTGGGGCTGATCTGTTCTGCCATGTGTGTTCACCTCCTGACGTTCTGGCGGTCATGGTCGGGGGTTGAAGGGCGAGTCCGCAAGCGGCGGGGTCACCCTTCAGCCCCTCAGGGGGGTTACTTCGTGGAGCGGCTGCCCTTCCACATCTCGTCCATCTTCGTCCCGTAGTACTTGTCGATGGAGTCCTTGCCGATACGGGTCAGCTGGCTCTGGGGGAGCTTGCTGAGGATGCCCCACGCGACGGTCAGGCTGTCCTCGATGCTGCGGTCCTGGTCGCCCTGGCCGATGAAGTATTCCTCGAAATCGTTGGCGAACTTCAGGTACAGCTTGTCGGTCTCGGTCAACGCGTCTTCACCGGTGATGGCCACCAGTTTGCGCAGGTCCAGGCCGTTGGCGTACGCGGCGAACAGCTGGTCGGAGATGTTCTTGTGGTCGGCGCGGGTCTTGCCCTTGCCGATGCCGTTGCCCTGGAGGCGCGAGAGCGAAGGCAGGGGGTTGATCGGGGGGAACACGCCCTTGGAGTTCAGGGTGCGGTCGACCACGATCTGACCTTCGGTGATGTAGCCGGTCAGGTCGGGGATGGGGTGGGTGATGTCGTCGTCGGGCATCGACAGGATCGGCACCTGGGTGACCGAGCCGGGCTTGCCGTCCACGACGCCCGCACGCTCGTACAGGCTCGCGAGGTCGGTGTACATGTAGCCGGGGAAGCCGCGGCGACCGGGGATCTCTTCGCGCGCGCCGCCGATTTCACGGAGGGCCTCGCAGTAGTTCGTCAGGTCGGTCAGGATCACCAGCACGTGGTAGCCGTGCTCGAAGGCCAGGTACTCGGCGGTGGTCAGGGCCATGCGGGGGGTGAGCAGACGCTCGACGGCCGGGTCGTCGGCCTTGTTCAGGAACAGGACGGAGCGGGCCAGGGCGCCGGTGCGTTCGAATTCCTGCGTGAAGAAGCTGACTTCGCGCTGGGTCAGGCCCATCGCGGCGAACACCACGGCGAAGTCACCCTCGTGGCCGGGCACCTTGGCCTGGCGGGCGATCTGCGCGGCGAGTTCGTTGTGCGGGAGGCCCGAGCCGCTGAAGATCGGCAGCTTCTGGCCGCGGATCAGGCTGGTCTGCACGTCGATGGTGCTGATGCCGGTCTGGATGAACTCCTCGGGCTTGGCGCGCGCGGCGGGGTTCATGGGCTGGCCGTTGATCGAGAGGCGCTTCTCGGCAACCACGGCGGGCAGCCCGTCGATGGGGCGGCCCAGGCCGTCGAAGCGGCGGCCGATCATTTCCTTGCTGACGCCCAGGCGGGCCACGTCTTCGACGAGGCTGACGCTGGCGGTCGCGAGGTCCAGACCGCGGGTCTCTTCGAACACCTGAATGACGGCGTTCTGGTCGGTCACGGAGATGACCTGACCGCCGCGGAGCTTACCGCTCGCGTCCTTGATGTTCACGATGGCGCCGTACGCGAGATCGCTGGCGGCATTCACGAACAGCAGAGGGCCGGAGATGTACGCGACGTCGTTGTATTCCTTCTGGAGGAGGGTCACGCTTTCACCGCCTTGAAGCTGCTGTCGAGCTCGCCGAGGACGCTGTCGGTGTACGCGGCGAAGTCACCTTCGGGCGTGTAGCGGGCGCGGGCGAGACGCTCGATGATGGGGCTCTGGATGATTTCGTCGATGGTGCTGCCGCTCTTGAGGGCCGCGTCCGCCTGGTCGTAGAACTTCAGGAACATGCGCATCAGGCCGTAGTTCTTGGGCATGCTGGCGCTGGCGTCGACGGGGTCGAAGCCGTTCTGCTGCAGGAAGTCCTGGCGGAGCATGCGGCCGGTCTCGATGATCAGACGCTCGTTGTCCTGCAGGGCGTCGGGGCCGACGAGCTGCACGACTTCCTGCAGCGCGGCCTCTTCCTGGAGGATCGTGCCGATGCGCTGGCGCAGTTCCGGGAAGTCCTCGCCGACGTTGGCGCGGTACCAGGAGTCCAGGATCGGGGTGAACAGGCTGTAGGAGCCGT
Source organism: Deinococcus soli (ex Cha et al. 2016) (assembly GCF_001007995.1). Classification (NCBI taxonomy): domain Bacteria; kingdom Thermotogati; phylum Deinococcota; class Deinococci; order Deinococcales; family Deinococcaceae; genus Deinococcus; species Deinococcus soli (ex Cha et al. 2016). The sequence continues at coordinate 1,714,367 of NZ_CP011389.1, forward strand.
TCCAGTTGATCGCGGGGAAGTGGCGGCGGCGGGCGAGGCCGGCGTCCAGACGCCAGAAGGCGCCGGTGATGCGCAGGGTGGCCTGCGTGACGGGCTCGGACATGTCGCCGCCGGCGGGGCTGACGGCGCCGATCACGGACACCGCGCCGTCTTCACCGGCGAGGGTCTTGACGGCCCCGGCGCGCTCGTAGAACGCGGCCAGCTTGGCGCCCAGGTAGGGCGGGTAGCCTTCTTCGGCCGGCATCTCTTCCAGGCGGGAGGAGATTTCGCGGAGGGCTTCGGCCCAGCGGCTGGTGCTGTCGGCCATCAGGGAGACGCTGTAGCCCTGGTCGCGGAAGTACTCGGCCAGCGTGATGCCGGTGTAGACGCTCGCTTCGCGGGCGGCCACGGGCATGTTGGACGTGTTGGCGATCAGGATCGTGCGGTGCATCAGGGGCCCGCCGGTCTTGGGGTCTTCCAGTTCGGGGAATTCCACGAGCACGTCGGTCATCTCGTTGCCGCGTTCACCGCAGCCCACGTACACGACGATGTCGGCGTTGCCGTACTTCGCCACGCTCTGCTGGGTCACGGTCTTGCCGGAGCCGAAGGGACCGGGGATGGCGGCGGCGCCACCCATGACCAGGGGGAACAGGACGTCCAGGATGCGCATGCCCGTGAGGAACGGCAGGCTGGGGTCGAGTTTCTTGGTGACGGGGCGCGGGGCGCGCACGGGCCAGTAGTGGGCCATGCGCAGCTCGGTGCCGTCTTCCAGTTTGGCAATGGTCTGGTCGATGTTGTACTGACCGGCCGGGGCGATCCAGGCGACCTTGCCACCCTTGTCGGGGGGCGTCAGGACCTTGTGCGTGAAGCTGAACTCGGGCACGGTGCCCAGGATGGCGCTGCCGCCGACAGTGTCGCCGACCTGCACGCTGGGCGTGAAGTCCCACAGCTGGGTGCGGTCCAGGCTGGAGACCTCGATGCCGCGCGCGATGAAGTCGCCGCTGGCCTCGCGGATCTTGCCCAGGGGGCGCTGGATGCCGTCGTAGATGCCGTTCAGCATGCCGGGGCCCAGTTCGACGCTCAGGGGGAGGCCCGTGGTCTCGACGGGTTCACCGACGGTCAGGCCGCTGGTGTCCTCGTACACCTGGACGAAGGCGGTGTTGCCGTCCAGTCGGATGATCTCGCCCACGAGGCGTTCCTGGCCCACGCGGACGATGTCGTACATTTTCGCGCCGTACATCCCGTCCGCGATGACGGCGGGTCCGGCGATGCTCTTCACGACGCCGCTCTTGTTCTGCGTCATTACGTTCTCCTTCGGAGAGGTTGATGGTGGAAAGTGGATGGTTGACGGGTCAAGCGTTCAGTCACTGAAAGTCCTGTGTACCATCATCCCTCTGCTTTCGACCATCAACTCCTTACAGTTTGATATCGAAGCCGATGGTGTCGCGCACCAGTTTGCCCATGTAGGCCTTCGCGTCGACGGTGTCCGGGTTGAACGCGTCGCGCAGGCTGGGGATGGGCAGCAGGATCGGCAGGTCACGGCCGCGCATGACGCGGGCGGTGGCACTGGCCGGGTCCGGGATCAGGCCGGTGTCGACGGCGACGAGGCCGTACTGACCTTCGGTGATCAGGCGTTCCAGGGTGGCGAGGGCCGTGTCGGGGGTGGCCTCGATCACGGCGGCTCCGGCGAGGCGGTAGCCGGTGGCGGTCTCGGCGTCACTCAGCACCGCGACGCGTTGCGTGTTGGGCTGGGTCATGCCTGCACCTCGCGGCGGATCTGGTCGGTGGGCAGGTCGTAGAACTTGCCGCGCCCGATCAGGCGGAGTTTGGCGATCTCGATTTCCTTGCGGCGCAGGAAGTCCAGGATCACACCGACACCTTCCGGGTCACCGGCCGCGACGTTGCGGGTGGCGGTGTCCAGGGCGGTGCGGGCGGCGACCTCGGCGTCTTCGAGGCTGGGGGCGTCGAGGATCGCGCTGACGTCACTCAGGCCGCCCGCGTCGCCGCCGCTCAGGCGGGCGTAGCCGGCCGCGTCGAGCTTGCCGCCGGCGACGAACAGACTGGGGTCCAGGGGCTGTCCGGCGCCCGCGCGGGCGATCAGGGCGTTGGTGATGTCGATCTCGCGGCTCAGGTAGCGGCGCAGGCTGGTGTTGCGCGCCACGCTCAGGGCGTGCCGGTAGTAGCCCTGGTCCAGCGCGACTTCCAGGTCCAGCATGCGGTTGCTGCTGGCGTAGGCCTGCGCGGCCGTGCGCATCGCGGCGGCCAGCGGGTGGCCGCTCAGGGCGATGGCGGCGGCGGCGCCGGGCAGGTCGGTGCTCTGCGCGGCGGCCTGCAGCGCGGCGGGTTTCAGGGTGCCGCCGGGGATCAGGTTCGCCAGGATCGCGTCGGTGCCGCGGCCGGTGATGATGCCGCGGGCGACGGTCTTGAGGTTCACGAGGTCCCATTTCATGAGCAGGGCCTGGATTTCGCGTTTGGCGTCGCCGTCGGCGAAGCCCAGGACCTTGCGGGCGGTGTCGAACAGGTTGCGGCTGAGCGCCTGGTCCAGTTCGGCGAGGCCCGCCTGCTCGGTGGTGGTGTCGCGCAGGTTCGCGGCGAGGTCCGTTTCGGTCAGGACCCGCAGGAACTCCTGGTAGCTGCCCGCGGCGAGCGCCGAGTCAAGCGAGCGTCCGTCGAGCAGTTTGGTCCGCATGATGCGGACGCGCGTGTTGATGTAAGCGTAGTCGTCGGGCATGTCGGTCCTTACTCGGCCAGCAGTCGGCTGATCTGCGGGGCGAGGTCGCCGCGCACGCGGTTCAGTCGACCCACGAGCGTGTTCTGAATGCTGGCCTTGCCGCCCTTGCCGACCAGGCGCACGCCGGTCTTGACCTGCTCGTTGGGGCGCACGTCCAGGTGCCGGCCCAGCTGTGCCAGGGCCTGACGGACGGCGTCGTGTTCGGCCAGGGCCGCCTCGACCACCTCGGCGTCGGGCAGGACCTGCAGGGCTTCTTGCAGGAGCTTGCTGACGATCATGGGGTACTCGGCGGAGGTGGTCACGGAGTGCAGGTACTGCTCGGAGACCGTGAACGCCTGCGCCTGGAGGCTGTCGGCGGCGGCGAGACGCTGCGCGCTGCTGTCGAGGTCAGCGGCGCTGCGGGCGCGGACCAGTTCGGCCTGACGCGCGCCTTCCAGCTGGCGGGTGCGGGAGTCGATCAGGGCCTGGGCCTGTTCGTGGGCCTGGGCGACGATCTGCTCGGCGCGGCCCTGGGCCTCGGCGCGGATGCGCTCGATTTCCTGCTGGGCTTCGTTCTCGAGGAGCTTGTCGAGCGCCATATCAGTTCAGGATGAACAGCGCGAGGAAGCCGAAGATGACGAGGGTTTCGGGCAGCAGGAAGTACAGCAGCAGGCTGCCGGCCTTGCTGGGGTCCTCGGCGACGGCGCCGACGAGGCTGGAGCCGATGCGGGCCTGGGCGATGCCGGTGCCGATGGCGCCGAGGCCGAGGGCGAGGCCGGCGCCGACGGCGCGCAGGCCCTGGTACAGGCCGTCGTTGTTGGCGGCGCCGGCTTCAGCGGCGAGACCGGTGCTGACGAGGGCGAAGGCGAGGGAGGCGAGGACGATCTTGTTGTACTTGGTCATGGTGAACACTCCTGGGTTATTTAACCTGCCCCTGGGCGGGGCTGAGGCGACGAAGGGGGTTGTAGCGGGGGCTGGAGTCGGCGTTGAATCCGGTGGGGTTGAGGAACTCCACCATGTGAAGACGCAGCGGCTGCAGCACGTGGCCGATCAGGGTCAGGGCCAGCACCAGGAAGTGCAGGACCAGGCCCAGCAGGATACCGATGATGATGCCGAGGAAGCCGATGTTCTCGTACAGGCTCCAGCCCAGGTCGGTGCAGAGCTTGGCGAGAATGGCGGACACCAGACCCACGGCGAAGATACGGGCGTAGCTGACGACCGCGCCGCCCTGCGAGAGCAGTTCGATGGGCAGCAGCGGGTAGTGCTTGATGACGCGCAGCCAGCCGACCACGAAGGCGGCGAAGCCGACGTACATCAGCAGCACGCGGGGGTCGCTGAAGTTCGTAAAGGCGCTGAAGTCCTTGCCCGCCTTGGTGGCGAAGGCCATCAGGATCAGGGCGCCGACGCCGCCGAACAGCGCGATGCCTTCCCAGGTGTGCACGGGGTCCTTGTGCTTGAGGCCTTGCTGGATGCGGATGGCCCAGCCCCACAGGACCTGCAGGATGCCGAAGCACAGCGCGAAGACCAGGGCGACGTTGCTGAAGTACCCGGTTTCCAGGCGCGGGAAGAGGATCGGGAAGAGGTGGAAGAGTGTCTTGTGGGCCTCGGCCTCTTCGGGGTAGCGGATGCCGGTCCAGCCCCAGAGGCTGTTCAGCAGTTCCGGGTTGATGTAGAAGATGCCGAAGTGCTCCAGGAAGGTCCCGAAGAACTCGCCGGTCAGGAAGCCCCACAGGATGGTCCAGGCGGCCATGACGTTGGTCACGAAGCCCAGGTCGCGCAGGGTGGCGGGCGGCACGTACGCGCCGAAGAAGCTGAGGTCCCAGCCCTCGTTGCGTTTGGCCTTGCCGAGCAGCCACATGCCGAACCACAGGAACAGCAGGCCGTAGCCGATGTCGGCCATGATGATTCCGAAGAACAGGGGGAAGAACAGCGCCACGACCCAGGTGGGGTCGAAGGTGCCGTACTTGGGCGGCGTCATGAGGCCCATCACGGTCTGGAAGGGCTTGACGTAGCTGTTGTTCTTCAGTTCGACGGGCACGAGGTCGTCGTGGTGGTCGTCGACGGGGTGCAGGTCGTAGCTGACGGCGCTGCCGAAGCGGTCCAGGGCGCCCTTGAGGGCCGCCAGGCGGTCCTCGGGGACGTAGCCCTGCAGCGCGAGGCTGTACTTGCCGCGCGCGGAGACGGCCCGGACGTCGTGGATGGCCACGCGGTCTTTCAGGGCGTCGCGGATAGCGTACAGCGCAGGTGCGTGCGCCTGGGCCAGGCGGTCGCGCTCGGCGTTCAGTTCACCCAGGCGGGCGGTGCCGGTGCGGGCCACGCGGTCCATCTCGGCGGCGGCCTCGCCCAGCGGCAGACCGTCGAAGCGGCCTGGCAGGCGCAGTTCGCCCAGGCGGACCTTGCCCAGCGCGGCGCGCGCGAGGTCGCGTTCGCTGCGGCGGGTGGCGATCAGCCCGACGCGGTTGGCGCCGACGGTTTCGGTGGCCAGGACGTAGCGGTCGGCCAGTTCGGCCTTCAGCGCGGCGTCCAGTTCGCCGGAGTTGTCGGTGGCCTGCAGCACGAAGGGCAGCAGCGACACGCGCTGGCTGCGGTCCAGGCTGCCGGCCATGCGGCCCAGGGCGCGCACGGCGTCGCCGTAGGCGCTCTCGGCGTCCAGGTCGGCCTGGAGATCCTGACGCTGACGGGCTAGGGCAGCGGTGGGCTGCGCGGCCTGTTCGATCAGGTCGGCCCAGCCTTCTGCGGCGGGAAGGGAGGCGGGCGCGGGTCGGTAGCTGCCGAGTTCCGCGAGGGTGCTCTCCGCGCGGGCGAGCAGGCGCTCGTCCTCGCGGCGGCTCTGGGCGTCGGCCCCGGCGAGGCTGCCGGTGCTCAGCGGGCCGCCCGTGATGGGCTTGAGGTGCAGCACCCCGGCGTCCTGCAGCGCCGCAATGACCGCTTCACTGTCGCGTTTGCGCGTGGCGATCACGACCTGCTGCATGGGGTTGATCACGGAAGCACCGCCCTCATGATGGTGTCCACGGCCTCGCCCAGCTTGGCTTCCGCGCGGGCGCGGATGGCCTGCGCCTGCGTCTGGGCCTGCACGCTGGCGTCCTCGCGAACCTGCTGCACGTCACGTGCCAGCTGCTGGTCCTGCTGGGCCTGCATGGCCTTCACGCGGTCCTGCGCGTCGCGGAGGATGCTGGCGGCCTGCGCCTGGGCAGCGTCCACGGTCTCCTGCGCCTGCGCGCGGGCCGTTTCGATCTGCGCGTCCAGCGCTGCCTCGCGGCTGGCCAGTTCACTTAAGACTCGACTTGAGACGTCCAAAACTCACTCCTCCTTTCCCGTCGTGACTCAAGCACCCCGGTCAAGCGCCCCATGAACGTCATGGGGTGTGGCGGGGGTGCGGTGAGTTTTTCGGTGGCCCGACCCTGGTAATGGTGATGTCAGACTCACGTTGCATCCTAACACACCACCTTTCTGCTTCAGGCAGGGCAAGCGTCCCTGAGCGCCCCGACGCAAATCCCCCCGGGCGCGGGTCGGCCGGGGGGGGCAGCTGATACGGATTCCGTCTGTTTTGTTCACAACCCGGAACCACACCGGGCTGCCAACTCCACGCCCGGAACCCGTTTTTCTCCTGCTCGCTCCGCTCGGGTTGAAAGGTTGTGCAAGCCTTTCAACCCGAGGCCATATGAGGCGTGGGCGGGGTCAGTCGTGCCCGACGAACACCGGGGCGGCCAGGGGACTCTGGGCCTCCTGGTAGCCTTCCTCCTGGTGTTCGCTGAGGTCCACGCCGCGCACCTCCTGCTGCTGGGTGAGGCGCAGCGGGGTGATGAGCGCCGTGAGTTTCAGCAGGACGAAGGTGCCCGCGCCCGCCAGGGCGGCAGCGGCCAGCACGCCGATCAGCTGCTTGCCGACCTGCGCGGGGTTCCCGGCGAGCAGGCCCGTCCCGGCGGGGTTGATGGCGGGGCTGGCGAGCACGCCGGTCAGGAGCGTGCCGACGATCCCGGCGGTGCCGTGGCAGGCGAAGACGTCCAGCGCGTCGTCGGGCAGCAGGCGGTGCTTGTTGGCGACCAGGAACCACGAGACGGTGCTGGCGACCGCGCCGATCAGCAGCGCGCCGCCGGGCGTGACGAAGCCGCAGGCGGGCGTGATGGCAACCAGACCGACGACCGCGCCGGTCGCGGCGCCGATGGCGGTGGGTTTCCCGCCGCGCAGCTGGTCCCACAGCAGCCACACGAGCAACGCGGCGGCGGCGGCGGTGTTCGTGTTCAGCAGCGCGTACGCGGCGGTCTGCCCGGCCGCCAGGGCGCTGCCCGCGTTGAAGCCCAGCCAGCCGAACCACAGCAGGCCGGTGCCCAGCAGGACCAGCGGGACGTTGTGCGGCACACTGACCATGCGCGGGAAGCCCAGGCGCGGCCCGAGGACCAGCGCGGCGACCAGACCGCTGACGCCGGAGGCGACCTCGACGACGGTGCCGCCCGCGAAGTCCAGCAGGCCCAGCTTGAACAGCCAGCCGTCACTGCTCCAGACCCAGTGGGCCAGCGGGGCGTAGATGAGCAGCACCCACAGCGTCCCGAACAGCACGAACGCCGGGAAGCGCATGCGTTCCACGACGCTGCCGCTGACGACCGCCAGGGTGATGACCGCGAAGAGGATCTGGAACACCGCGAACAGTGGGGTGGGAATGGTGCCGGTCAGTTCACCGGCCATGTTGCCCAGGCCCGCGTGGCCCAGACCGCCGATCAGGGCGTTCCCGCCGGGTCCGAAGGCCAGGGTGTACCCCACGGCGACCCAGGCGACGCTGGCGACGCCCATGGCGGCGAAGCTCATCATCATGGTGTTCAGGACGCTGCCCGCGCGGACCAGACCGCCGTAGAAGATCGCCAGTCCCGGGGTCATGAGCAGGACCAGGGCCGAGCACAGCAGGATGAAGGCGGTGTCGGACCCGCTGAAGGTGGGGGTCTGGGCGGCGGCGGTACCGCCGAGCAGGGCCAGCAGGGCCAGCGGGCGGCGCATCAGGGCTGGTCCGGGCTGAGCTTGGTCTCGGTGACGGGCGTCAGGGCGGCCGTGTCCTCCTCACCGGTCCGGATGCGGATCACGCGCTCCATGGGCTGCACGAAGATCTTGCCGTCCCCGACCTCCCCGGTCCGCGCGCCCTTGCAGATCGCGTCGATGGCGGCCTGCACGAAGGGTTCGCTGACGACCATGCGGAACTCGACCTTGTCGTGGAATTCCACCATGACGCGGGTCCCGCGGTAGTGCTCCACGACGGACTGCTCGCCGCCGTGCCCGCTGACGCGGGAGAGGGTGATGCCACTGATGCCCGCCTGGAACAGCGCTTCCTTAACCTGCTGCACCCGCTCGGGCCTGACGACGGCCGTGACCAGTTTCATGCCCCGAGCGTAGCGGCGCGTCAAGGCCAGAGTGAAGATTTGTCCAACATCCGGCCTTCGACACGCAGCATTTCCGGTTTTTCAGCGCAGATTGTCACCGATCAACACACCATTCAGCCAGATCGGAGGAGACAAAGTGCTGGACCCCGGGGATGCGGTCGGGGGCCAGCGGACGTGGAGGGTCTGGGATTGAGGGTCGGGCCAGGTCAGGCCCCGTGAAGGTCAGGAAGGAGGGGTGGTTCAGTCGCCGCCGACGAAGACGGGGGCGCCCAGGCCGGTCTCGCTGTCGGAGTAGCCCTGCTCGCTGTGGGCGCTGACGTCGATCCCGGCGATCTCCTGGCTGACCGGCACGCGCAGCGGCATGACCAGCCCGACGAGTTTCAGCAGGATGAACGAACCCAGCCCGGTCCAGGCGATCGCGGCGGCCACACCGATGATCTGGATGACCATCTGCTCGCCGATGGGTTTGCCCGCTCCGGTCGTCCAGGCCAGCGCGCCGGTCAGCAGCGCACCGACGATCCCGGCGACGCCGTGGCAGGCGAAGACGTCCAGCGCGTCGTCGGCCTTCATGCGGGTCTTGAGCTGCACGGCGGCGAAGCTCGCGGCGGCGCCCAGCACGCCGACCAGCACCGAGGCCAGCGGGGAGACGAAAGCGCAGGCGGGGGTGATGGCGACCAGACCGACGACCAGACCGGTGGCGGCGCCCACGGCGGTGGGTTTCCCGGTGCGCACACTTTCCAGGCCCAGCCAGGTGAGCATCGCGGCGGCGGGGGCGATCAGGGTGGTCATGAATGCCAGCGCGGCGGTCTGGTTGGCGGCCAGGGCGCTGCCCGCGTTGAAGCCCATCCAGCCGAACCACAGCAGGCCCGCGCCCAGCAGCACGAAGGGGACGTTGTGGGGCACGTGCGCGGTCTTCGGGAAGCCGATGCGGGCACCCAGCACGGACGCGGCGACCAGCCCGCTGACCCCGGCGGCGATGTGGATGACGGTGCCGCCCGCGAAGTCCAGCGCGCCCAGCTTGAACAGCCAGCCGTCGGCGTTCCAGACCCAGTGGGCCAGTGGCGCGTAGATCAGCAGGCTCCAGAGTCCGCCGAACAGCACGAACGCCCCGAAGCGCATGCGCTCGATGACGGCGCCGCTGATCAGGGCGACAGCGATGATCGCGAACATCGCCTGGAAGGCCGCGAAGATGTAGCTGGGGATGGTGCCGGTCAGCTGCCCCGCCAGGCCGTTGAAACCGAAGTTGCTCAGGCCGCTGAAGAAGGCGTTTCCGCCGGGCGCGAACGCGATCGAGTACCCGCCGAGCAGCCACAGCACGCCGACCAGGCCGATGCAGACGACGCTCATCATCATGGTGTTCAGGACGCTCTGGGTGCGGCTCAGGCCGCCGTAGAAGAACGCGAGGCCGGGGGTCATCAGCAGGACCAGGGCGGAGGCGACGATCATCCAGGCGGTGTCGCCGGTGTCGAGTGTGGGCGCCTCGGTCTGCGCGAGGGCCGCGCCGCCCAGCATCAGGGCCAGCGGAAGGGTCTTGCGGAGGTGGGTCATGGGTGCACTCCTGTGGATTCCGCCTCAGGCGGGGGTGAGGCGGGTCTCGGTGACGGGGGTCAGGGCGGCGTTGTCGCGCTCGCCGGTGCGGATGCGCACGACCTGCTCGAGCGGCTGGACGAAGATCTTGCCGTCGCCGACCTCGCCGGTGCGCGCGCCGAGGCAGATGGCGTCGATGGCGGCCTGCACGAAGGGTTCGCTGACGGCCATGCGGACCTCGACCTTGTCGCGGAACTCGACCATGACGCGGGTGCCGCGGTAGTGCTCGACGACTTCCTGCTCGCCGCCGTGGCCGCTGACGCGCCCGAGGGTGATGCCGCTGATGCCCGCCTGGAAGAGGGCTTCCTTGACCTGCTGGACCCGTTCGGGCCTGATGACAGCCGTGACCAGTTTCATGGCGTCTCCTTTTTTCCGCGCAATTTGCAGTGACCGCATCCCTGCATGCCCCCAGCTTAGGAAGATGTGTGCGGAATGTCAAAATTTATTTGAGCATTTGGCTAGTCTTCTCTGAACAAGATGCAGCGAAACTTCATCCCGGTGCGCCAAGTGACCCTGCCACCGTGCACGGTGAACCGGAAACCGCGCACGACCTGCACGCCCCCCACAGCGGTTTCCAGTTCCATTGAAGGGCCAACGGCACGCCCCTGGGCTCCACTTCCAACCGCTGATGTTGACGGCTTCTCGCTCTGCTCGGGTTGAAAGATTTTGCAAACCTTTCAGCCGGAGTCCGTATCAGAGGCATTGAGCACACCCCTCAACGCCTCTGAACACCGCTGTCACAACGCAGCGGGGAGAGGCCACCCGCTCGCCTCTCCCCTCCCCTGTTCCCTGTCCCGGCCTACGTCAGGCGCCGCACGCGCCGCGCCGACCAGAAGCGGTACACGCCCACCACGATCACCACCAGCAGCAGCGCGGCCACCAGCGGCGCGAACACCGCCAGCGCACTGAGCAGCAGACTCGTGCCGTCCTCCACGGTGCTCACCACCGGGTTGCCCAAACCGGCCGTCGTCGCCGTCGCGACCGGCCTCACCGCCGTGCGGGTCGCCTGCACGCCCCCCGCCACGATCAGGCCCAGCGCCATGCTCAGCGCCGGGGGCACGTCCGCCACGCCCGACTGCGCCGCGAACAGCACCGCGCCCGCCGCCGCGTTCACCACCCCGCCCGCCACGTGCAGCACGTGATCCACCCCCGGAATCTTGTCCCCCACGAAATCCAGCAGGCCGACCACCGCCACCCCCAGCAGCACCCACGGATTCGCCAGCAGATCGAACGGCGCGTTCAGCTGAATGACATCCGCGCGGGACAGCAGCCCCACGACCAGCAGCGGGATGAAGGCGTTCAGGCCCGCCGCACCCGACAGACCCAGCGACGACAGCAGACCGGACAGGAGTTCCATACGCCCCCATTACGACCCGCGCCGCCCCCCGGTTGCCAGGGGGCGGCGTTGGGTGAACCCTGACGCAGCAGGGGGCCAGGATGCCCGGCTCAGCGCAGGTAGGCGACGAGCAGGTCCACCCCGGCGCGCAGGTCGTCCACGTGCACGGCCTCCACGACCGTGTGGATGTAGCGGGTGGGCAGGCTGAGGGTCAGGGTGGGTACGCCCTCGCGGCTGCGCTGGATGGCCGCGCCGTCCGTGCCGCCGAGCGCCAGGACCTCCAGCTGCGCGGGAATGCCGCGCTCCTGCGCGAGGTCCCAGAAGCCATCCACCAGCCCCCGGTGCGAGATCATGCTGGAGTCGAACACCTTGATGCCGATGCCCTGCCCCACCTGCGTGACGGCCTCGTCCGGCGCGACGCCGGGGGTGTCCACGGCCAGGGTCACGTCCAGGCCGATGCCGACCGTGGGCTGCACGCCGTACGCGGCGGTGATCGCGCCGCGCAGGCCGACCTCCTCCTGGGTGCTGAACACGGCGATCAGCTCGTGCCGCAGCTCCTGACCGCGCAGGGCGCGCAGGGTCTCCAGGAGCAGGAACACGCTGGCGCGGTCGTCCATGGCCTTGCCGCACACCAGCCGCCCGACCTGCCGGGCCGTCTGGTCCAGCGTGACCATGTCCCCGACGCGCACCTGCGCGCGGACCTCGTCGGCACTCAGGCCCAGGTCGATGAAGAACTCCTTGACCTCGGGGATCTTCTTGCGTTCCTCGGGGCTGGCGATGTGCACGGGCTTCCCACCGGGCGTCATGATGCCCGGCAGCGCCCCGCCGCGCGCGTGCACCGTGACGTCCCGCGCGAAGAGGTTGCGGGTATCGAAGCCGCCCAGCGCCTGCACCCGCAGGAAGCCCCGCTCGTCGATGAAGCGCACGAGGAAGCCGATCTCGTCCATGTGCGCGCTGATCATCACGCGCTCGGCCACCTCGCCCTTCCTGGGCTTGCGGGGCGCGCGGCGGGCGATGACGTTCCCCATGGCGTCCACGCGGACCTCGTCCACCAGGCCGTCCAGTTCGGCCAGCACGAGATCTCGCACGGCGTCCTCCTGCCCGGGCACGCCCGGCAGGTCCGACAGGCGCATCAGGAGATCCAGCCGCAGGTCCGTCATGGTCGCGGCGGGGACGGTCGCAGCCGGGGCCGCGTCAGCCTTCTTCTGTTTTTTCGACACGCCCGCCAGTATGCGCCGCCGTCCCCGCCGTGTCCTGCGGGGTTCGCCCAGCCGGGACAGCGTCCCCGTCCGGGGCGGCTTTCGGAGGTTCCGGCGGGGCGGGCGGTTTCGGGCGCAGGTCCGTTCCGTTGAACTGCCCCTGCGCCTCCGCCAGCCCGGACGCGGCCCAGACCTCGGCGGCGTTCGCGCCCAGCTGCACGAGTTCCGCCAGATCAGCCTTCTCCTCCTCGCGCCAGCGGCTCAGGACCCAGTCCGGCACCGCCCAGCCCGCTGGCGGGCGCGAGATCCCGATCTTGAGGCGCGCGAAGGCCTCGTGCCCCAGCAGCCGGATGATGTCCCGCACGCCGTTCTGCCCGCCGTGCCGCCCGCCCATCCGCACGCGCAGCAGCCCGAACGGACTGTCCAGGTCGTCCTGCAAGACCAGCAGCGACTCACCGCCCAGCTTGTAGAACGACACCAGCGGCGCCACCGCCTTCCCGGACGCGTTCATGAACGTCAGCGGGCGCACCAGCAGCACCTTCACGCCCACCCCGGGGCCCAGGCGCACCTCGGCGACCTCGGCGTCCTTCCCTTCCTTGCGCCAGGACGCCCCGGCGCGGCGGGCCAGTTCGTCCAGCACCAGCCAGCCCACGTTGTGCCGCGTCTGCGCGTACTGCGCGCCCGGATTGCCCAGGCCCACGATGATCTTCACGCTCATAATCCGGCTTACGCCTGGATGCCCCCCAGCAGCTCACGCCACTTCGCCTCGGTCTCGCGCACGCGGGCGTCCCCCTTGGCGCGGGTGTACCCGCCGCGGAACTCCGCGAAACGCGTGTCGGTCTCAGCGAACAGCAGGCCCAGCGCCTGACGCACGTCCGTCAGGTTCCGTTCGGTCAGGGTGGTGTCCTTGGCGTCCAGCACCTCGTCCAGGGTGGCCATCAGGCCCGACAGGGGCCGCAGCCACTGGAACTGCGGGTGGTTCATCACCAGCGAGTACAGCTCGAAGGGGCCCTTCACGGGGCCGTTCATGAACTCGTACTCGCCCTTGGCGACGTCCAGCAGCGCCGAGTGGAAGTGCCGCAGGGCCGGGACCAGCGCCGTGAGTTTCGCGCGGACGTCCGCGTCAGAGGAAGCAGTCATACCCGAAAGCGTAGCAAGGCCCCCGCCTGGCCCGCGCGTCCCCTTCCCTTCATCCCGCCCCGGCCGGTCATGTTGGCGTGCACCCGCGCGCCCCGCGTGCAACGCTGAGGGTCACCCCAATCCAGCCCACCGGGAGCCCCCATGACGGACGACCCGCACCGCGACCCGCGCGATCCCCAGGCGCCACCTCTCCAGGTCCCGCCCACCCTGACGGTCGCGTTTCATCCGCCGCAGTACGCGCAGATCCTGCCCACCGCCGCACTGGCCCGGCTGGACGCCCGGCTGGCGCACCTGCACGCCCGCACGCCCGACGATGTCCTGCACGCCACGCTGCGCGACGCGGCCCGCCTGCTGAGCGCGCACCTGACCTTCCGCGCCGCCGGGCGGAGTGCCCACGCGCACCCCTGGCAGACCGACGCGGCCCTGATCGGCGTCAGCGTGCGCCGCGCCGCGCACCTGCTGCAACTGCGCGGCGCCGCCCGCCACGACCCGGCCGCATGCCGCGCCGCCGTGAGCCGCTGGCCCGCCGGGACGCTGCTCGTCGCGCGGCGCGGCGTGATCTGCGCGCAGCTGAACCTCGCATGCGACCTCGACCGCCTGTCCCTGGACGAGGTGCAGACCAGCGGCGTGGCCCTGTACGCCCACCGCCTGCGGCCCGGCGGGCAGCTCGAGGCGTGGCGCACGCCCGGCTGGCCCGACCCCTGACCCCCGCCTTCAGGAGCGGTTCAGTTCAGCAGGGGCTCGCCGTCCCCCGCCCCGGCACTCCGCTCGGGCAGGTTAAGCGGCAGCGGCCCGCCCAGGTGCGGCGTCCACATGCTCGCCGGGCCCGGGCGGCCCGTCAGGTAGCCCTGCACCGCCCCGCAGCCCAGGTCCCGCAGGACCCGCAGCTGCTCCGGGGTTTCCACGCCCTCGACGATCACCGTCAGGTTCAGGCTGCGGCCCAGGCTGATCAGCGCACTCACCACCCGCTGCTCGATGGGGGACTCGGCGACACCCGTGATCAGCGAACGGTCCAGTTTCAGCTCGTTCAGCGGCAGTTGCAGCAGTGTACTGACCGACGACTGCCCCGTCCCGAAATCATCCAGCGACAGCTGCACGCCCAGGCCATGCAACTGCGCCAGCTGCCGCGCGGCCCGCTGGAGGTCCTGCACGCTCAGCCGCTCGGTGATCTCCAGTTTCAGCTGCCCGCCGTCCAGCCCATGCCGGCGAAGCGTCGCGTGCACCCGCTGCGTGAAGTCCTCCTGCGCGACCTCCAGCGCAGACACGTTCACCGCGATCGGCACGCGCAGGCGCCACTCGGCCGCCTGACGGCACGCCTCGTCCAGCACCCACGCGCCCAGCGGCCCGATCAGCCCGGCCTCCTCCGCCAGCGGAATGAACCGCGCCGGGGACACCAGCCCCAGCTGCGTGTCCGTCCAGCGGACCAACGCCTCGAAGCCCAGCAGCGCGCCCGTCGTGGTGTCCACCTGCGGCTGGTAGTGCAGGTGCAGCCCGCCCGCGTCCAGCGCCGCGCGCAGCCGCGCTTCCAGGTGCAGCTGCCCGTGCACCGCCGCGTCCAGGGACTTCTGGAAGAACTGCACACCGTTTTTCCCCTCGCGCTTGGCCTGCGTCATCGCCAGGTCCGCCTGCCGCAACAGGTTCGCCGGGAGGCTGCTGTCCGGCGGGCTGACCGCCACGCCCATGCTGCCGCGCACGTTCACCGGCTGGCCGTCCACGTCGATCGGCTGCGCCAGCGCCGCCTGAAGCCGCCGCGCCACGCCGCCCGCCTCGGGCCGCCCACCCACGTCGGGAATCAGGACCACGAACTCGTCCCCACCCAGGCGCGCCACGGTGTCCGACGGGCGCACGTCCTCCTGCAGGCGCCGCGCCACCTCGCGCAGCACCGCGTCGCCCACCGCGTGCCCTAGCGTGTCGTTCACCCGGCGGAACCCGTCGAGGTTCAGGTGGATCACCGCCAGCGCCCGCCCGTCACGCGCCGCGCGGCGCAGTTCCACCTGCAGGCGGTCGAGCAGCAGCGTGCGGTTCGGCAGGCCCGTCAGCGCGTCATGCTGCGAGTCGTGCGCCAGCTGCGCCGCCAGCAGCCGCAATTGCTCCTCGGTCCGCTTGCGGTCCCGGATGTCGCGGTCCTGCCCCAGGATCAGTTCGCGCCCGCCCACGGTCACCACGCTGCTGGCACTCTCGATCGGGAAGACCGTCCCGTCGCGGTGCAGGTGCGAGCCCTCACCGTGCACCTGCCCCTCCTCGCGGATCCAGGCGAACAGCTCGCCGCCCTCCTCGGCCATCATCGGGTACGGGTGCAGCAGGTCCACGGACTGCCCGACCAGCTCGTCCCGGGCGTAGCCGTTCATGCGGCAAAACGCCTCGTTGCAGTCCACGATCCGCCACGGCACCTCCGGATCGTGCGGGTCGATCAGCACCACGCCGTCCGCGGACTGCTCGAACAGCGCCCGGAAGCGGTCCTCGGTCTCCTGCCGCGCGCGGCGTTCCTCCCGTTCCCGCGTGACATCCACGCCAGTCGCCACCACCAGCGCCACCCGCCCCCGCGCGTCCAGCAGCGCCGTGTTCGACCACAGGATGTACCGCCACTCGCCCCTGCGGGTCTGCCAGTGGTTCTCGTACCGGTTCGGGTAATCCCCGGCCGCCAGGGACTCGAAGGCCTGCACGACGCCCGCGACCTCATGCTCGGGCAGCACGAACGGCCACAGGACCTGCCCGCGCACCTCCTCGAAACTGAACCCGCTCAGCCGCTCGGCCGCCGGATTGAACCGCACCACGCGCCCCTGCGGGTCCAGCACGACCACCAGCGTGTCGGTGATGCTCAGCACGGCCTCGGCCAGGCCCGCCCCACCAGGCTGGGTGGCGGACGCAATCGCGGCAGTCAGGCGGGTCAACATGCCTCAGCGTACGGGCACGGACCTCACAGAACATTGAATATTGACCAGCGTGAATGCACCTTAATCCTCGCGGCGGCCCCCACCCGCCCCCGGACGGCCCGGCGCCCCCTGCCGTTGCAGCGCGCCCGTGCTCCACAGCGCCCAGGCCACCAGCACCGGCTGGAAGAACAGCCGCGTCAGCCGCTTCTGATCCGTGTCCAGCCCGAACGCACTCTGGCGCGACACGTACTGCGAGACGTTCCCCGGGAAGATGAGCACGAAGAACGCCGCCAGCGCCAGCCCCACCGTCCGCCGCCGCCGACCCGAGAGCATCGCCAGCCCGAACGCCACCTCCAGCACGCCCGATCCCAGCACCACGGCGTCCCTGTTCACCGGCAGCCACGTGGGCACCTGCGCCTGGAACTCCTGCCGCTGGAACGTCAGGTGCCCCACGCCCGCCAGAGTCATGAAGGCCCCCAGCAGCACGCGCGCCGCCGAGCGCGGACGGGACGTGGAAGGGGCAGCAGGGCGGGTCGTCATGCCCCCACCCTACCGGGCGACCCTGGGCGGCGCGTGACACCCGCCACCGGGAAGCCTTGACCAAACGCCGCGCGGCCCCCCGCCCGGTGGGCAGAGGGGCCGCGTGACGCGCTGGGTTAGAGGGTGCCTTTGAGGGTCGTGGCGACCTTGAAGCGCACCTTCTTCCCGGCGGGGATGGTGATGCGTTCGCTGGTGCCGGGTTTGACGCCGGTGCGCTCGGCGGTGTGGGTGACGCTCAGGGTGCCCAGGCCGGGCAGGCCGACGCTGCTGCCGCCGCGCAGGGCGTCGACGATGCAGTCGATGACGGTCGCGACGGCGTCCCCGGCCTGCTTCTTGTTCAGGGTGGTCTTGTCGGCGACCATGTCGATGATCTGCGTCTTGGCGATCTTCCCGGCCTCGGCTTTCGGGGCGGGTTTCGCCGCGCCTTTCTTGGGGGCGGGTTTCTTCGCGGCGGGTTTGGTGCTCTTGGCCATACGTGCAACCTCCGGGAGTGGACTGCGAGCGGCACAGGGCGAACGCAATTGAATTGTGGGCTCAGGCGCACAGTAACACAGCTGCGGCGGGCGTCAAGAGGGGCTGGAGGTGCGCCCAGTGGGGGTGCAGCCCTGCCCAGGTTGCCCGCGGACGTGCTGGGCGGCGTGGCGTGGTCGGTGCAACCGGAAGAACGCCGATCTGGATGGCCTTTACGGCGTGTCGGCCTGGGCGCGCGCGCGCAGGGTGAGGGTCCGGGCGCGGCCGGTCAGGGCGTCGAAGGTCCACAGGCGGCCGCGCAGCGGCTGACCCACCCCGCCCAGGACCTTCAGGGCCTCCAGCGCCATGAGCTGCCCGGTCAGGGCCGGGACGGGCCCCAGCACGCCCGCCTCGTCGCAGCTCAGGTCGTCGCCGGGATCGGGGAACACGTCGCGCAGGCCCGCGTGGGGGCCGAACACGCTGACCATGCCCGCCGTGCCGCTGGCCGCGCCCCAGATCCACTCGCGGCCCTGCGCGGCGCAGGTGTCGGCGATCAGGTAGCGCGTCTCGAAGTTGTCGGTGGCGTCCACGACGAGCGTCACGCCGCCCAGCAGTCCCGGGAGGGTGTCCGGCGTGACGCGCGGCGCGGCGCGCACCTGCACGTGCGGGTTGATGCTCTGGGCGCGCGCGGCGGCCAGTTCTGCCTTGGGGCGGCCCACGTCGGGTGTGGCGTACAGCGTCTGGCGGTGCAGGTTGCTCAGGTCCACGCGGTCGTCGTCCGCGACGGTCAGGGTGCCCACGCCCGCCCCGGCGAGACTGGCGATCACGGGACTGCCCAGACCGCCCGCGCCGACCACGAGAACGTGCGCGGCCTTCACGCGTTCCTGCGCGCCGGCGTCCAGCCACTCGGGGACCAGCAGCGCGCGCGAGTAGCGGCGCAGCTCGGGGCGGGTCAGTCCGGGGGAGCGGGGGCCGGTCATGCGGGCAGTGTAGCGGGCGCGGAGGTGCACTCTAGAATGCGCGGCGTATGCCCGACCTGACTGACCTGCCGCCCGCCCCGACGCTGCTCGTGACGGTCCTGGCGTTCCTGCTGGGGTCGCTGGTCAGCGGCGTGCTGTACTCCCGCGCGCGCGGGGCGGACATCCGTGACCGGGACCTGCCGGGCGGGAGCGGCACGTGGCGGCAGTTCGGGCGCGGCGCGGGGATTCTGGTGTCGGCGGGGGACATCCTGAAGGGGATCGTGGCGGCGCTGCTGGCCCGCGCGCTCGTCCCGCAGGGCGGTGAGGCGCTGGCGGCACTGGTGACGGGCGCGGTCGTGGCCGGGCACTGCTACCCGGTCTTCTTCGGGTTCCGGGGGGGCGGGGGGATCGCGCCGCTGCTGGGGGCGCTGCTGGTGTTCACGCCGGGCGTGCTGCTGGCGCTGCTGCTGACCGCCGCCGTGGTCATTCCCACGTATAAGGCCACGCTGCAGGCCCGGCTGAAGCTGAACGCCGTGCCGTTCACGACGGCGGTCGCCGTGCCGGTGGGGCTGCTGGTGGGCGCGCTGACCGGGGGCTTCTGGCCGCTGCTGGCAGGCGGGGCCGTGATGGCCGTGCGGGCCGCGCACCTGCTGCGGGGCGGCGCGTGAAGCGCGTGCGGGCGCTGCTGGCGGGCCTGACCCTGACGGCGCTGCTGGGCACCGCCGGGGCGACCACCACCCTGGAGGGCCGGGTCCTACGGCACGAGGGCGCGGGCGGCACGTGGCAGCGGACCCTCCCGGACGCGCTGGGCCCCCTGAGTGGCCCGCTGGAGGTCGGGAACCTGGTGCTGCTGGGCGCCGGGCCTGCCGTGTACGCGCTGGGTGCGGGGGGCGTCGTGACGGGCCGCGCGGACCTGCCGGGTATCGTCAGCAGCCTGGACGCCGGGGGGGACGTCGTGACGGCCAGCACGCTGCTGGGCGGCGTCACGGAGCGCTTCACGCTGAACGTGAACCTGAACGCGCAGGGCGGCGGGCTGAGCGTTCAGGAGCGGGTGGCGCTGCCGCCCGACCCGGTCGTGACCGGCTGGCTGGCCAGCGTGGCCGATCAGGTGCCGCCCGCCACCCTGGCAGACGCGGCGCGGCTGGATCCCCTCAATCCGTTCCTGACGCTGCGGCTGGCGCAGGCGCAGGCCGACCCCTACGAGGCGCTCAGCCTGGTGCGCCGCACGCTGGGGGGCACGCTGCCCTTCCCGGCGTGGGTGCAGCTGGCCGCGCGACTGGACGGCGCGGGCTTCCCGTCGGCGGCGGATCTGGCACTGACGCAGGCGCAGGCGGACGCCTCGGCGCGCGGCGTGGACCCGGAGATCGCCGTGAGCCGCGCGGCGCTGGGCGCGTTCGGGAACCCCAGCGGGTACGTGGGGGCGCTGCTCGCGCAGGGCCGCGTGGACCGCGCCGGGGTGTGGATGACGTACCTGCGCCAGCTGCACCCGCGGTTCGAGGGCGGCGGCGCGCTGTACGAACGCTACGCGCGGACGCTGGACGCGCAGGGCCGCGAGGGCGAGGCCGCCGAGTGGCGGCAGTTCGCGCGGTCCCTGCAGCCCGGCACGCTGTACAACCTGGGCCTGGAGGGCCTGGGCGCCGTGCGGGACGCGGCGCGGCTGGCGAGTCTGGCGCTGGGCCTGAGTCTGCTCGCGGCGCTGCTGACCCTGGCGGTGCGGGCCTTTCCGGCGCAGGCGGACGACACCCGCGACCTGGGAGGCCGCTACCGCTCGTGGCTGCGCCGGCCGCTGGCGCGGGCGCGGCGGGTGTTCGTGGCCTACGCGTCCCCCAGCGAGCGCCTGACGGTGACGCTGCTGGCGCTGGCGCTGCTGGGCACGCTGGGCGGCGTGCAATGGGCGAACCTGTCGGGCGCGGCGCTGCGCTCGCCGGTCCTGTCGAGCGGCACGTACGGCGGCGGGTGGTGGAACGCGCAGCTCGAAACCCTGACGCTGCGGCCCGGCCCGGACGCGGCGCTCCTGACGGCACTGGGCGCGCAGCTGGACGGCGAGGACACCCGCGCCCGCGACCTGTACGGCGCGCTGGGGGACGCGTGCGTGCGCAACAACCTGGGCGTGATCGCCCGCACGCGCGGAGACGAACCGCAGGCCCGGGACCTGTTCCGCTCGGCGCTGGCGGCGCAGCCGGACCTGATGGCGGCGGCCTTCAACCTGGGCCTGAAGCCCGCGTCGCCCGAAGCGGCGTTCCAGCAGCGGCTGCGGCCCGGTCAGCCGCGCCTGTGCTACCCGGACCAGCGGCGCCTGACGCGCGCCGTGACCGGGGACCTGAGCGTCACGCTGCGCGCGGGGCTGCGCGCGCCGCTGGCACTGCTGGACCCGTCGGCGGGCGGGTCGGCGCGGCTGGGGCTGGCGCTGCTGGGCGTGTCGGGCCTGGGGGCGCTGCTGCTGCTGTCGCTGCTGCTGCCGCGCACGCCGCTCCCGGCGGCACGGTCGCGCCCGGCGGGCTTCCGGGTGCTGGGATTGCTGCTGCCGGGCGCGGCGCTGCTGGATTCCCCGTGGGGCGGGGTGCTGCTGGGCGCGTGGGGCGCGGTGGTGGCGGCGCTGCTGCCGCTGTCAGGTCTGGTGGTGTTCGCGAACCTGCCGCTGGTGGGCGCGCAGGCGGCGCTGCTGGGCGCGCTGGGCGGCACGTACGCGCTGAACACGCTGGCGTTCGTGCTGGCCGAGATCCGGCACGCGCGTAGCGCGGGACGCGAGCGGCGCGCTGAGGGGAACTGAGCGGCGCGTACCGTTGCAGCGGGGCGGGCCTGTTAGCCTGCCGGGCATGAGGCTGGTGGTGGGGGTGTCGGGCGGCAGCGGCATGCCGTACGCGGAGTCGATCCTGCGGGCGCTGCGCGACCTGGGCGTGGAGTCGCATCTGGTGGTCAGCAGCGGCGCCAAGCGCGTCATGACCGCCGAGGAGTCGGGGCCGCAGCTCCCGGACCTGACGGCGCTGGCGTCTGTCGTGCATGACGACCGGGATCTGGCGGCGGGCGTGGCAAGCGGCTCGTTCCGGACGGACGGGATGCTGGTGGTGCCGTGCAGCGCGGGGACGCTGGCGAAGATCGCGCAGGGGTTCGCGGACAATCTGGTCGCGCGCGCGGCGCACGTGACGTTGAAGGAGCGGCGGCGGCTGGTGCTGGTGCTGCGCGAGGACCCACTGCCGCGCCCCATGCTGCTGAACATGCTCGCCGCTCATGACGCGGGCGCGACCGTGATGACCGCCAGCGCGGGCTTCTATCACGCGCCGGGCAGCGTGGACGAGCTGCTGCATTTCGTGACGGCGCGGGTGCTGGACCAGTTCGGGCTGGACGTGCCGGGCTTCCGCCGCTGGCGCGAGGATGGCGCATGAGGGTCGCGGCGCTGATCCCGGCGGCGGGGTCCGGCACGCGGCTGGGCCTGGGCCCGAAGGCGTTCGTGGAGGTCGCGGGCCGCAGCCTGCTGGGCCGCAGCGCGGCGGCGCTGGCCCCACACGTGGCCGAGGTGCTCGTGGCCCTCCCGGCGGGCCTGGACCTGCCGGGGGACGTTCCGGCCCGCGCCGTGACGGGTGGCGACACCCGGCAGGCAAGCGTGCTGGCGCTGCTGCGCGCCACGGACGCCGAGGTGGTACTGGTCCACGACGCGGCGCGACCCTTCCTGCCGGGCGCGGTGGTCGGCGCGGTGATCGCCGCGGCGCGTGAGGTGGGCGCGGCGACGGCGGCGCTGCCGGTGGCGGACACCCTGGTGCGGGCCGGGCCGGGCGGCGACTGTGGCACCCTCTGGGGCACCCTCACCCCGCGCGAGGGGCTGTGGGCGGTGCAGACCCCGCAGGGCTTCCGGCGTGACCTGCTGCTCGCCGCACACGGGGCGGCGCTGGCCGACGGGTTCGCCGCCACGGACGACGCGGGCCTGATCGCCCGGACCGGCGGCGCGGTGCGGCTGGTGCCGGGGGACGCGCGGCTGTTCAAGGTGACCACGCCCGGCGACCTGGCCCTGGCGCAGGCGCTGGCCCCAGTGTGGGATGCGCAGGTGTGGGATGCTGGGGGGGCATGAGCGACCCTGCTGCCGTCACGTACTTCGCGCCCGCCAAGGTGAACCTGGGCCTCAGCGTCCGGGACCTGCGTTCGGACGGGTACCACGAACTGCACTCGCTGATGGTGCCCCTGAGCGTCGGCGACGACCTGGAGATCGCCCCGGCCGACACCCTGACCCTGCGCGTCGAGGGCGCCGACCTGCCCGAGGACGACGGGAATCTGGTGCTCCGCGCGGCGCGGGCGTACCTGGACGCGGCGGGTGTGGCGGGCGGCGCGGCGATCACGCTGCACAAGCGTCTGCCGCTCGCGTCGGGTCTGGGGGGCGGCAGCAGCGACGCGGCGACCACGCTGATGGCGCTGGCGCGGCTGTACCCGGCGAGCGTGGACCTGCCGGGCCTGGCGCTGCGGCTGGGCGCGGACGTGCCGTTCTTCCTGCTGGGCCGCGCGGCGGTCGCGTCGGGCGTGGGCGAGGTCCTGTCTCCCACCCCGGTGCCGCGCGCCGCCCTGGTGCTGCTGAACCCGGGCGTGGAGGTCAGCGCCCGCGACGCCTACGCGTGGCTGGACGCCGAGGAGACCTTCACGCCCGCCCTGGACATCGAGGGCATCCTGGCCGCACTCTCCAACGGCCGCCCGGTGCCGTACGTCAACGCCCTGCAGGGACCGGTCGCGGCGCGGCACGCCCCGATCCGCGAGGCGCTGGCCGCCCTGACGGGCGCCGGGCTGCACTCGCCACTGATGAGCGGATCCGGAAGCACCTGCTTCGCGCTGGCCCGCGACGACGCGCACGCACACGACGCCGCGCAGGTCCTCGCGGGGCAGCACCCCGGCTGGTGGGTGCAGCCCGCGCAGGTGCTCGGCTGACCCGGCCGTCTGCCTGCCCTGGACCCGGGCGGGCAGACGGGTGGCCCTTCAGGTTCCGGGTGGTAAGGGGGCGGTAAGGCGCGGCGGCCTACGCTGCGGCATCCCTGCGCGTGACTCCTGCGCTGGCGCCTGCCGGTGCGGGCCACCGCCCGGGGAACGGAGCCTGCGCGTGACTCGACATGAATCCCCGACCCTGATCACGAATCCCGCCCTGTTCGTGCCCACCCCGCCGTTCGAGCGGGTCAGTGCGCTGCCGCAGCGGCACACGCTGCCCGGCGCGGAACTCATGGTGTTCCAGTTCTCGAACGGGTACGGCGCCGCCGTGACCCGGCAGCTGTCCCGCCCCGAGGAGAGTGCCTTCGAGTTCTGCGTGCTGGACTGCATGCAGCCCACGCCGCAGCCGTGCTTCTCGACGACGGTGGCGACGTCGTTCCTCTCGGGCCTGTCGCACGAGGGCACCGAGGGCCTGCTGATGCTCACCGAGCGGCTGGGCCTGCACCCGCGCCGCGTGAAGGCGAACAGCAGCCTGCTGGACGAGGAATTCTGATCTCGGCACTTACCTAGAAGTGAACTGACCGCGCGGCGGGGGCATGCTACCCCCGCCGCGCGTTTTGGCAGGGCTGGGCGCGGGGCTATGCTGCGCAGGTCACATGAACACGAAAACGGTGGGGCCGCTGCGGCGGAAGGGGTCGTGGGGTCGCCGCGTGGCGACCGGCGTGCTGGGGACGCTGCTGCTGCTGGGCGCGGCGGGCGGCGGGGCGTACGCGTGGCTGCGCGCGACCAGCGAGCCGCAGCGCGCGGGCAACGTGGACCTGACCGGCCTGGGCGGGCGCGTGCAGGTCACGCGCGACGCGTGGGGTGTGCCGCACATCCGCGCGCAGACGGACGAGGACGCGGTGTTCGCGCTGGGGTTCGTGCACTGGCAGGACCGCGCGTGGCAGATGGACTTCCAGCGGCGCGTGGCGCAGGGCCGACTCGCCGAGGTGCTGGGTGAGGCCGCGCTGCCGCAGGACCGGTTCCTGCGCACCTGGGGCTTCCAGCGGGCCGCGCAGAGTGCCCTGCCTGCCCTGGACGCGCGCTCGCGCCGCCTGATCGCGGCGTACACGGCAGGCGTGAACGCCGCGCAGGGCCGGGGCAAGAAGGCGCTGGAATTCCGGATCCTGGGGTACACCCCGGAAGCCTGGCAGGACGTGGACACGGTGTCCTGGAGCAAACTGATGGCCTTCGACCTGGGCGGCAACTACGACGACGAGGTGATGAATGCGCGCGTCGCGCGTCGTCTGGGGGCGGGCGGGCTGGATCAGGTCACGGCGCCGTACCCGGCGAATGGACCGACGATCCTCAGCGCGGACGAGGTGGGCGCGCAGAGCGCCGCGCCGCAGACGGGCGCAACCTCTGACGCGCCCCGCCTGCCGGACACGCCCAGCCTGCCGGTGGAGACAGTCGCGGCGCTGCGGGCGCACCTGCGGGCCGCCGAGGCGCTGGGCATGCAGCACGTCCCGGGGAAGGGCAGCAACGACTGGGTGATCGCCGGGTCGCGCACGGCGACCGGGAAACCCATCCTGGCGGACGACCCGCACCTCGCGCTGACCGCGCCGATGCTGTGGTACCTCGCGGACGTGCAGGGCAGCGAACTGAAGGCCATCGGGGCGAGCATCCCGGGCCTCCCGGCCATCGTGATCGGGCGCAACGCGCGGGTCGCGTGGGGCGTGACGAACATGAACCCCGACGTGCAGGACCTGTACGTGGAACCCGAGGGGGCGCGGCTCACCAGCCGCCAGGAGGTCATCCGGGTCAAGGGCCAGGCGGACGTGACGATCACCGTCCGCGAGAGTGAGCACGGCCCGGTCATCAGCGACAACGGCGGGGGCGGCCTGAACTTCGCGGACGCCGGGCCGCGCGTGGCGCTGAAGTGGACGGCGCTGCAACCGGGCGACACCACCATGGACGCCTTCCTGGGCCTGAACTACGCGCAGAACTGGCCGGACTTCACGCGGGCGCTGTCACGCTACGTGGGGCCCAGCCAGAACTTCGTGTACGCCGACGTGGACGGCAACACCGGGTACTACGCGCCGGGCCGCGTGCCCATCCGCGAGGGCTGGGACGGCAGCCTCCCGGTACCGGGCGACGGCAGCCGCGAGTGGAGGGGCTTCATTCCGTTCGGTGAGCTGCCGCACACCTTCAACCCGGCCGACGGACTGGTCGTCACCGCGAACAACAAAGTCGTTCCCGACGGCTACCCCTACCTGCTCGGCAACACGCGTAACTGGGCTGAACCGTACCGCGCGCGGCGCATCACGGACCTGCTGACCGCCACCCCGAAACTGAGTGTCGCGGACGTGCAGCGCACGCAGCTGGACACCCGCAGCCTCGTGTGGGCGGACTTCCGGCCCATCCTGCTGGCCACGAAACCCGGCAGTGACCGCGCCCGGCAGGCGCTGGGCACCCTGCAGGGCTGGGACGGCAACATGACCACCGGCAGCGTGGGCGCCCTGCTGTTCGAGGCGTGGCTGATGCAGCTCCAGGAGATGGCCAGCGACGAACTGAACGACGCGACCGTCATGAACAGCCTGTCCGTCCTGAACCAGCTGCGCGGCGGTGGGGAACTGTGCGCGCAGGGCGGTCAGGGGGACTGCGCGGCCCTGCTGACCCGCACGCTGGACGCCGCCATAACCGACCTCCAGGCCCGCCTGGGGGACGACATGACCGGCTGGACGTACGGCACACTGCATCAGGTCGCCAGCAACCACCGCGCGTTCGGGAAGGTCAGCGCCCTGGCGTGGCTGTTCAACCACCACGCGCCCACCCCCGGCGGCACGAACACCGTGAACGTCGCCCGGCCCGAACACGGCACCTACGCGCAGACGCACGGCGCCAGCTACCGCCAGATCGTGGACCTGAGCGACCCCGACCGCAGCCTGTACATCGGTAGCCTGGGGCAGGCGGGCAGTCCCCTGGCGCCGCACGCCACCGACCAGATGAACCGCTGGATCGGCGGGCAGTACCTCCCCATGAGCACGAAACCCGCCGACTGGGGAAACACGCAGACCCTCACCCTTCACCCGGCCGGGCAGTAGGTAGACTGCGGTATGGCCGAACCTCACCGCGTGCGCGACGCCCTGCGCGCCAGCATGACCGCCTGGGCCACCCTCACCGTCCGGGACGACCAGGCCCGCGTGACCCTCGCCCCCGACCTCGACGTGCTCGCCCTGCAGCTCGACGCGATCGACCCCGGCTGGAGCCTCACGTGGGCGTGCGACCACCCGGCGCCGCCCATCGTGCGCGCCCGCCTCAGCGTCCTGGGCGCGGCCCGCGAGGGTCTCGCCACCGCGCACACCCTTCAGGACGCGAAACTGGCCGCGCTGGCCGACCTCGCCCGCTCGTACGGCGTCACCCCCACCAGCGACCCCATCTGGGTCGAGTACGACCCGGAAGACGGTGCGAACACCAGCGAACTGGAAACCGACACACCCGCCCCCCGCCCCGCCGCCGAGCGCCCCCTGCCCCCGCAACCACCCCGCGACCCGCAGATGGAAAAAGCCCGGCGGCATATCGAGGACCTGCTGGAACAGCTGAAAGTCGCCGGGCGCGGCGGGGAAGCCGCCCGCATCCTCATGCGCGGCTACGGCGAGACCCTGGAAGAAAGCCGCGCCATCTACAAGGACCTCCACGCCCTCCTGAAAGGCTGACCCCATGCGTAAATTCCTCGCCTTCGGCGACGTGCACGCCGACTTCGACCTCCTCTGGGCCGCCCTGCGCGCTGCCAGTTGCGCCACCCTGGACGGCCTCCCCACCCCGCCCGTCCAGGCCGGGCTGTTCCAGGTCATCCTCATCGGCGACCTTGTCCACCCCAAGAACGAACGCGACTACGCCCGCCTGACCGGCCTGCCGCGCTTCGACCACAAGAACCCCGACCACCTGTTCCTCGCGGCGCGCGAGCAGATCCGCCACCTGGAAAAACTCCGCGCGTACCAGGAGGCCGCGCCGCACGCCGTGCACATCATCCTGGGCAACCACGACGACGCCGTGCTGAACACCAGCTACGTCCTGGGCACCAGCGGCGGCATGGTCCACGTGGAATTCGACCCGGACCACGGCGGCCTGATCCTCCCCGACCACCTCGCGGCGTGGATGCGCAGCTTCCCGCGCGAGCTGCGGGTCGGCACCGTGCAGTTCGCGCACGTCTCGCCGCTGCCCGCGCACGCGCACTACGACGACCTGTTCTACGCCGACCACGGCCCCAAACGCTGGTTCCGCGAATCCCCCGAGTACGTCCGCATGGCCGGACTCGACTACGGCGTGTACGGCCACACCCAGATCGACGGCGGCATCCACCTCGACGAGGACCACCACCTCGCCATGATCGACGCGCTGCACGCCCGCGAGTACCTCGAGCTGCTGCTCGACCCCGGGCAGGACGAGCCGGTCCAGAATGTCCGCGCCGTCCCCTTCTGACCCCGCCCGCCCCGACCCACGCACCCACGCATTGACAACCGTGAAGTGCGCCGCTATCCTTAACCCCGCTGCTTTTGCAGCCCCCTTCAAGGCACGGTCCGGTAGTGTAGCGGTTAGCATATCTGCCTGTCACGCAGAAGGTCGCGGGTTCAAATCCCGTCCGGACCGCCAAGGAAGGCTAGGTAGCTCAGCTGGTAGAGCAAACGACTGAAAATCGTTGGGTCGCCGGTTCAAGTCCGGCCCTGGCCACCACCAAAGGAAACGCCCCCACCCGCGCGGTGGGGGTTTTTCATGTCCTCATGCGCGCGCGCCATGCTGGGCATCATGCGCCCACAGTTCACGCCTGAAGCCCTGCGCGCCGTCGCGGCGTTCCTGCCCGTCATGGCGGACCCGGCGTTCCGCTTCACGGATGGCCAGC
Organism: Deinococcus soli (ex Cha et al. 2016); assembly: GCF_001007995.1. NCBI lineage: Bacteria > Thermotogati > Deinococcota > Deinococci > Deinococcales > Deinococcaceae > Deinococcus > Deinococcus soli (ex Cha et al. 2016). The sequence goes on from NZ_CP011389.1 coordinate 1,742,284, forward strand.
CGCCCGCCGTGGTCCTGCCGGACGGCGGCGTGCAGATGCGTGGGTACGCGTACGACCCGCAGGTGGCGCGGCTGCTGCGCACGCTGGACGAGTTCGGGTGGGTGTATGGGGACGAGCGGTTTCAGTGGCCGCAGTGGGCGCAGTCGCCAGAGGCGCGCGCCCTGCGGGACGACCCGGCGGTGCTGGCCCGCGCGACCCCGGCGCAGCTGGCGCGGCTGTTGACTATCTTCGCGCGGCAGGAGCGGTTCAACGACGGCGCGCGCCTGGGCTTCTGGGAGTCCGGGCTCCTGCTGGGCATCCTGCGCCGCGCGGCGGCACTGGCGGACGCAGCGGGCTGAGCCCTCTCCCCTGCCGGGTGCCTGCACGCCTTTGTTCCCCGCCCCCTGGCAGGGATGCATGGACTTGTGGATAATGCGCGGTTGAGGTCGCGCCTGCGGGTGCGGACTCCCACAACCGGGTGACCTGTGCTGTCACCCCAGGCCCGCGCCGTTCAGGGTGCGGACCTGCCGGGAGGAAAGACATATGACGAACGTGACTGCCGGGGCCGACTGCGGACCCCAGAACCCTGGTTTTGACCGCCGCTACGACGTGCAGGGCCTTGACGCCATCGACGTGGCGGTGCTGGGCACCTTCCCGCACGTGCGCGAGGACGACCCCGTCCGCTACCCGGGCGAGCCGATGCAGATCGAGATCGTGACGGACGAGTTCAGCCCGGTGTGCCCCTGGAGTGGCCTGCCGGACTTCGGCCGCCTGGAGATCCGGTACCTGCCGCGCGAGGCGTGCGTGGAACTCAAGAGCCTGAAGTACTACCTGACCAGCTACCGCTTCGTGGGCATCTACCACGAGCACGCGACACGGCGGGTGCTGGCGGATCTGGTGAACCTGCTCAAGCCCCTGAGCATGGAGATCCGCTGTGATTACGGCATGCGTGGGGGCCTGAACACGATCTGCACCGTGAAGTACGTGGCGCCCGACCATCAGCCCCAGGGGGCGTAAGCGGATGCCGTGGAAACTGAGTTCGGAGTTCACGTTCGATTCGGCGCACGTGATCACCGGCTACGACGGCCCGTGCGGGCGGCTGCACGGGCACACGTACCGCGTCCGGATGGAACTCACCAGTGACCGCCTGCGGCCCAGCGCACACGTGAAGCGGGCCATCATGGTCGCGGACTTCAAGACCCTCAAGTGGGCCAAGAAGGACGTGGACGCGGGCGGCCTGGACCACGCCTACCTGAACGACCTCCCCGACCTGGGTGACGACACGACCGCCGAGGTCATCGCCGCGTACCTCCACCGCAGGACCATGGACCGCGTGCGCGCCGACCTGCCGGGGGGTGACGACGGCGCGGACCTGCGCCTGCACGTGACGCTGTGGGAAACCCCGGACAGCAGCTGCGAGTACTGGGAGTGACCGCATGAAATACCCGGTGTACGAGCGGTTCTACACCTGGCAGGGCGAGGGGGTGCACCTGGGCCGCGCGGCGTACTTCATCCGCCTGTACGGCTGCCCCCAGGCCTGCCCGTGGTGCGACAGTGCCGGAACGTGGCACCGCGACTACCGGCCCGACGGCGTGACCCTGATGGATACCGACGAGTTGGCCGAGGTGGTGCGGAACGAGAGCCCCGACGGTGCCGTCGTGGTCGTGACCGGGGGCGAGCCGATCCTGTTCGACCTGAAGCCCCTGACGGACGCCCTGCACGCCCTGGGCCGCCGGGTGCACCTCGAGACGAGCGGCATTGCGCCCCTGCGCGGGGATCTGGACTGGGTGACGCTGTCCCCGAAACCCTTTGGGCAGCCCCCACTGCCCGAAGTGGTGGCGGTCGCGGACGAGGTGAAGATCATCGTCCACGAGCCGGGCGACATCCAGGCCGGACTGGACACCCTGACCGGTCTGCCCGATGAAGCGGTGATCTGGCTGCACCCCGAGTGGAGTAAGGCCCGCGAGCGCGACCTGAAGGTGCTGAACGCGATCACGCAGGCGGTCAAGGAGAACCCGCGCCTGCGGGCCGGGTACCAGATGCACAAGCTGTACCGCGCCGACGACCTCGACGCGCACAGCGACAAACGCCTCATCCCCCTCGGCGGGAACGCCGAACTCGGGTACTGAACAGGGGTGCGGGCTGTAGGGTGTGGGAACGACAGCCTGCACCTCAGCTTTTCTCCTCCCCCTTGAGGGGGGAGGTCGGGTGGGGGTGAATCCCACCGGAGGACTGAACATGACGGAAGGGAAGAAGCGGGCAGTGGTGCTGCTGTCGGGCGGGCTGGATTCGAGCACGGTGCTGGGCATGGCGACCCGCGACGGGTACGCGTGCACGGCGCTGTCGTTCCGGTACGGGCAGCGGCACACGGTGGAACTGGAACGCGCGGCGACGGTGGCGGCGCACTTCGGGGCTGATCACCGGGTGATTGATATCAACATCGGGTCGTTCGGGGGGAGTGCCCTGACGGACGAGTCGATCGTGGTGCCAACGGACGGAACGGAAGATGGCGTGATTCCGCCGACGTACGTGCCGGGGCGGAACACGGTGTTCATCGCGGTGGGGCTGAGTCTGGCGGAAGCGATCGACGCGGAGCGGGTGTTCCTGGGGATCAACGCGGTGGATTACAGCGGGTACCCGGACTGCCGCCCGGAGTATCTGGCGGCGTACCAGACGCTGGCGGACCTGGCGACGAAGGCGGGCCTGGAGGGACGCGGCGCGGTGCTGACGGCGCCCCTGGCGGAGCTGACGAAGGCGGACATCGTGCGCGAGGCGCTCGCGGTGGGCGTGCCCATCGACGTGACCTGGAGCTGCTACCAGGGCGGCGAGGAACCCTGCGGCGTGTGTGATTCGTGCCGCATCCGGGATAAGGCGCTGATCGAGGCGGGCCGCCCCGACCTCGCCACCACCTACGCCCAGGCCCAGCTGTAATCCCAGCAGGAGAGGCGGGACGCGCCGGGGTCTCCCCACGCGTCCCGCCTCTCATTGACCTGCTTGCCTTACAGGACGCTCTTGACGACCTTGCTGACGTTCTGGACGCTGAAGCCGAACTTCTCGAACAGGACGCTGGCGGGGGCGCTGGCGCCGAAGGTGTCCATGCCGATGACAGCGCCGTCGGTGCCGACCCACTCGTACCAGGGACCCTTGGCGGCGGCCTCGATGGCGACGCGCTTGACGCCGGGGGTGAGGACGCTGTCGCGGTAGCTGCGGTCCTGCGTGCGGAAGACTTCCATGCAGGGCATGCTGACCACGCGGGCCTGGATGCCCTCGGCGGCCAGCGCCTCGGCGGAGTCCAGGGCGAGGCTGACCTCGCTGCCGGAGGCGATCAGGATGATCTGCGCACCCTCGGCGTCGCGCACCACGTAGGCGCCCTTCTTCACGCCCGCGTGGTTGCGGGGCAGGATCGGGAGGTCCTGGCGAGTGAGGGCCAGGGCGGTGGGGCCCTTGTCGTACTCGAGGGCCATCTGCCACGCGGCGGCCGTCTCGTTGGCGTCGGCGGGGCGGATGACGTGGGCGCCGGGGACGGCGCGGAGCATGGCGATCTGCTCGATGGGCTGGTGGGTGGGGCCGTCCTCGCCCAGGCCGATGCTGTCGTGCGTGAGGACGTACGTGACGGGCTGCATCTGGATGGCGCTGAGGCGGAAGGCGGGCTTGAGGTAGTCCGCGAACACCAGGAACGTGCCGACCATGGGGTGCAGGCCGCCGTACAGGCTCAGGCCGTTCGCGGCGGCGGCCATCCCGAACTCGCGCACGCCGAACAGCACGTTGCGGCCGGCCATGCTGCCGCTCTGCATCTCGCCGCCGTCCTTGATGGTGGTCTTCGTGCTGCCCGAGAGGTCCGCGCTGCCGCCCATCAGGCCGGGGAGGACCTTGGCCAGGGCGTTGATGACCTCACCGCTGGCGTTGCGGGTGGCGACGCCCTTGCCGCCCACCTCGTAGCTGGGGAGCGCGTCGGCGAGGTTGGCGGGCAGTTCGCGCTTCAGCATGGCGTCCACTTCGGCGGCCAGTTCGGGGTGCGCGGCGCGGTAGCCGTCCATCAGGGTGTTCCAGTCGGCTTCCTGTTTCGCGCCGCGTTCACGGGCGTCCATGTGCGCCTTGACTTCTTCGGGGACGGTGAAGGGCGGGTAGTCCCAGCCGAGGGCCGCTTTGGTCTCCGCGACGCCCTCGGCGCCCAGGGGTTCGCCGTGGGCCTTGCTGGTGCCCGCACGGGGGCTGCCGAAGCCGATCACGGTGCGGACCTGGATCAGGGTGGGGCGGTCGCTGGTCTGCGCTTCCTTCACGGCGGCGCGGATGGCGTCCAGGTCGTTGCCGTCGGCGACCTTCTGGACGTTCCACCCGTACGCGACGTAGCGGGCGGCGATGTCGTCGCTCTCGGCCTTGCTGGTGGGCGTGTCGAGCTGCACCTGGTTGTCGTCGTGCAGCCAGATCAGCTTGTTCAGGCGCAGGTGTCCGGCCAGCGCGGCGGCCTCGTGGTTCACGCCTTCCTGCAGGTCACCGTCGCCCAGGATGGCGTAGGTGTGGTTGTCGAAGATGGGGAACTCGGGGCGGTTGTAGCGCGCGGCGAGGTGAGCCTCGGCCATGGCCATGCCGACGGTCATCGCGGCGCCCTGGCCGAGGGGGCCGGTGGTGGCGTCGAGGCCGGGGGTGTGGAAGAACTCGGGGTGGCCGGGGGTCTTGCTGCCCCACTGGCGGAAGTTCTTCAGTTCGTCCAGCGAGAGGTCGTAGCCGGTGAGGTGCAGCAGGCTGTAGATCAGCATGCTGGCGTGCCCGGCGGACAGCACGAAGCGGTCACGGCCGGGCCATTCGGGGTGCACGGGGTTGAAGCGCAGGTAGTCCTGCCAGACGACGTACGCCATGGGCGCGGCGCCCAGGGGCGCGCCGGGGTGGCCGCTGTTGGCGGCCTGCACGCCGTCGATGCTCAGGGTGCGGATGGTGTTGACGCTCAGCTGTGGGATGTCGCTGGACATGCCGTTCATCCTACCCCGAGAAGAGTATGTGTACCGTGTACACTTTTTGGCGCTTTCTAGACGCTCGGATGAAGCGCTCCCACGACTGGCGCGGGTCCGCGGGACAGAAGAAGCGCTCCCGGCAACACGGGAGCGGGGAGAATACCGATTCAGAGCCCTCCGTCCTGGGGAGCAGGCGCACCAGCGGCACCTCCATTCCGGTACAGGCAGAATACGCCAGATACAGAATAGACGCAAGCTCTTCCGTGAATATCCACTGAGTCAACATGCAGTGACCATTGAGCCCGCCTTCATCCCAGGTAGGCCAGATGGCGTACCCGCGCCATTCGCGCCGCGCCCACACGCCAGCGCACAGTGAACGCATGCACCTCCGCTCCCCTGAACCGGCAGACGCGTACGCGGCCGCCCTGCTCCTCAACAGCACCCAGGAACCCCACTTCCATACCACCGCCACCCGGCTGTGCACCACCTGGGAACGCCACCCCACCCGCACGCTTGTCGTGGGTGAGCCCGGTCGTCCACGCGGTCTGCTCACATGGTGGGCACCGGAGTTCCACCCCACCCACCTGTGGACCGGTCTTCACCTGCACCCCGACCACCGCGCCGACGACACTGGTCCCACCCTTCTGCACGCCGCACGCGACGCCGCACGCGCTCAGGGCCGCACGCACCTGTGGCTGAGCGTCCGTGAGGACTACCTGGGCGCCGCCCCCGATCTGCCTACCCTGGGCCTGCGCGAGGTGCACCGCACCTTCGGCGGCGGGCTGCACCTGCGGGGCTGGACTGACCCCACCACCGACCTCCGCCAGCAGTTGGTGACCCAGGGCTATCACTTCACGCCCGCCCAGCCATACACCGACGACCCACGACTGCACGACCTGTACGCCCGCACCCGCGACCACAAAGTCACGGCAGCGCCGACCATTCCCGCCGCCTCCCCTGTCCTGGCCAACGGGGACGCCCTCTGGGACGCCGCGCATCTCGCGTGGCAGGGCGAGACCCTCGTCGGCATCTCCCTGCCGGAACGCTCGCGGCTGAACGCCTGGAACGCCGTCCTGACCGTCACTCCTGACCACCGCGGCCGGGGGGTGGGCCGCGCGCTGCTGGCCCTGACGGCCAGCATGCTCCGCGAGCAGGGCTTCACCTTCCTGAATGCCGCCGGCAGCGCCCGCGACGTGGCGTACCTGCGCGCCCTGCGACAGGTGGGCGCGCACATCGAACCCGACTGGATCGCCTGGGAGACGCCATGCTGAGCACCATGCGCCACCTCCGCCCGTTCCGCGCCGCCGACGCCTCAGCCGTCGCCCGCCTCGTGACCGCAGGGGTCCGCGGCCACTGGACGTACACTCCAGCGCACTTCCGGGAGGCGCAGCCCGGCACTCGCCCCACCCGCCTCGTCGCCGAGCAGGACGGCGTGGTGGTCGCCACCGCGCGCCTCGCGCCGTTCGGGGCGGGCGTGCCGGACGCGCTGCGGCTGGACGTCGCCGGGGACGGTGCGTCGTTCACGCCGCTGCTGTTGGCGCAACTGGCCGAGGCGCCGGGCGGCTTCCGGCGCGTGCTGGGCGTCACCCGCGAGGACTTCACCGAGCAGATGACCTTCTTCGCGGCGGCAGGTTTCCGCAACGCGTGGCAGTCCTGGGGAGCGCACCTTGACCTGACGACCTTCGACCCTGCCCCCTTCGAGCCGTTGCAGGAGCGGCTGTTCCTCGCCGGGTACGAACCCGGGCGCCTCAGCCCAGACGCGCCGGACGCCGACTGGGACGCCCTCTACGCCCTGCATCAGACCGGCGTGCGCGACCAGCCACGCAACCCGACCACCACCCCCGATCCCCTCACACGTGATGGCCTGCGGGACGTCCTCCGGCGTGAGGAGTCCGCGTTCGTCACGCGCTGGCGCGGGCAGATCGTCGCCCTGACCCGCCTCACCCCGCGCGGGCCCGAGGTGGACAGTGAAGGCAGCGTCACGCACCAGGGGCACCGCGCGCGCGGCGTGATGACCGCCCTGAAAGCCCACGCGCTGACCTGGGCGCAGGGGGCGGGCCACACGCACGCCGGGACGGGCGGCACCGTCCTGAACCTTCCCATGCTGCGCGTGAACACCCGCCTGGGCTACCGCGTGGACCACATGTGGATCACCTGGGAAAAGGAGCTCTGAGCCGTGAGCTCTGAGGGCAAGCGACAGCCGGAGCGTCCACTCTTCTCCTCATAGCCCATGGCGCACAGCCGGAAGCCTCCCCCCTGCGCTCAGTTCAGCATCCGGCCGCCGGTGCCGCCCTGCTGCGACAGGAGCGCCTCGGCCTTGCGCAGGTGCTCCAGCAGGGTCACGTGCCAGTCGTCGCTGTCGGGCGTGTGGGCCAGCGCCTGCTGCGCGTGCGCGTACGCGGCGGCCGGGTCGGGGAAGCCCTGCTGCGCCATGACGTCGGCGGCCATCTGGTGCGCGGTGACCCAGTCGCGGCTCTCGGGGGCGGCCTCGCGGATCACGCGGTCGTAGTGTTCAAGCGCCTCGTCCAGCTGGAAGTAGTCCAGCGCGACGCTGCCCAGCACGAGACTGGCGGGGATCACGGCGCCCTGCGCGAGGGCCTGCTCGGCCTCCAGCTGCGCCTCCTGCAGGCGGCCCAGGCGGTAATCGCACTCGGCGATGTCGGCCAGGACCTCCGGCTGGTACGGGTACTCCGGGTCGGCCAGCACAGCCTCCAGTTTCTCTCGGGCGTCCACGGGGCGGTCCAGGTCCAGCAGGGCGACGCCCAGTTCGTGGTTCGCGTAGGGCCGGTCGGCGTCCGTGGCGAGTTTCAGGGCGTCCTCGAAGGCGTTCAGGGCGTCCTGCTGGCGGCCCAGATGGGTCAGGACCTGCCCGCGCACGAGGGCCACGCCGTAGCTGGGGTCGCCGTGCTGCGTTTCCAGGCGGGCGGCCTCGCGGATCATGTCGTGCGCGGCGTCCGGCTGGCCCAGGTTCAGCAGCGCCTGTGCCCGCAGGTAGTGCCACGTGGCGAGGTTCAGCCCGGCGTCCTCGGCGTCGTGCACGCCGGGGCGCGTGGGGTACAGCAGCCGCGCCTGATCCAGGGTGTTCTTCGCGGCCTCGGCCTGCCCGAGCTGGAGTTGCAGCGCCGCCTGTTCCTGAAGCATCACGGCGCGGTTCAGGCCCTGCGCGAGGTGCGCGGCCTCGCCGTACAGGTTCGCGGCGTCGGCGGTCTGCCCCAGGCCCTCGTTCGCCTCGGCCTCCCAGGACCGCAGGCGCCAGCGCAGGTGCGGCGGCAGGTCGGACGCCGGGAGGTGGATGTCCAGCGCCGCCTGCCCCTCGTCCATCAGCACCAGGGCGCACAGCGCGTGGAAGCGGGCCAGTGGGTCGGCGGCCTCGCGGGCGGCCGCACTGGGGGGGGCGGCGTCGGGGCCGCGCGTGCGGGCGTCGAGTTCCGCCATGAGCGCCTGGTACAGGGGGTCCTCGCGCAGGCTGGGGTCGATGGTGCGGGCCTCGCGCAGCGTGGCGCCCAGGTCGGTGGTGGCGGCGTCGCCGTACAGGGCGTGCAGGCTGCCGAGCAGGAGGGTCAGGCGGGCGCGTTCGGGGCGGTGGGCTTCGCGCATGGCGGCGTCCAGCACGCCGAAGGCCTGCTCGTAGTCGCCGCCGGCGAGCGCCTCGCACACTTGCTGCCAGGTGGTGGCCACGTCAATCATTCCCCGTCAGGATACGGCACGCGCGCCCACAGGGGCGGACTCCCTGCACCTTTCGTCGCTTGCAGGCCGCGCGGGGGCTGGGGTGTCATGGGGGGATGAGACAACGTGGAGCGTGGGGGACCGTGGCGGGCGGCGTGCTGGCACTGGGCCTTCTGGGACTGGCGCTGCTGGCGGCGCTGGGCGTGTGGGGCCTGTCGTGGTGGTCGGGCGCGCGGGCGCAGGCCGTGCCGTACGCGGAGTTCCGGTCACTGCTGGAGGCCGGGCAGGTGGCGCGGGTGGTGGTGCGGGGCGAGACGGCGACCGTGACGCTGGAGCAGCCGGTCCCGGTGCCGGTCCTGACCCCGGGCGGCCCGGTGACGCGTGACGCGCGGAAGCTGCGGATGCGCGTGCCGGATGAGGTGCTTACGTCAGACACCCACCTGATGGCCCTCTTTCAGCAGCAGCGCGTGGACCTGCGCATCGAGCAGCCCACCCAGTGGCTCGGGATCCTGCTGAATTTCCTGCCAGTGCTGCTGTTGGTGGGCTGGGCGGGCACGGTCGCGGCCCTGCTGGTGGGGCTGGGGTGGTGGGCCGCGCGGCGCCTGAAGGTTGCCAATCCCTAAAGCACAGGTGTGAGGTGGGACAATTTCATACACCTTGAGTCTGGTAGACTCAACTTCAGCGGGGGCCTGCCCCCCACCTCGCCCCATTCACCCTCTTCTCTCCCTCCGGAGGACCTGTTCTTGAAACGGCTCAATCCCTGGCTGATCGTCCTGTTCGTCCTGGCCCTGTTCCTGATGTTCTCGCAGGCTCCACTGAGCGGGCGTTCCAGCGTGAACTACACCCAATTCAAATCCCTGCTGGAAGGCGGGCAGGTCGAGCGCGTCATCGTCCGCGAGAACAACGCGAACGTGACCCTCAAGCAGCCCACCTCCATCGATGTGAACACCGCCAGCGGCCCACAGGAGCGTGAAGTCAAGGACTTCAGTGTGCGCCTGCCCGGCAGCGTCGCCACGCCCGACGACAACCTGATCCCACTGATGCAGCAGCAGGGCGTGGATCTGCGCTTCGAGCAGCCCAGCCAGTGGCTCGGCATCCTGCTGAACTTCCTGCCCATCATCCTGCTGTTCGGCATGATGTACTTCTTCTTCATGCGCGCCCAGGGCGGCCAGAGCGGCGTCATGCAGTTCGGGCAGAGCAAGGCCAAGAAGTACGGCAAGGAAAACCGCGTGCCCACCAAGTTCACCGACGTGGCCGGGCATGAGGAAGCCAAGCGGGAACTCGTGGAGGTCGTGGACTTCCTGAAAAACCCCGGCAAGTACCACCAGATCGGCGCGGAAATTCCCAAGGGCGTGCTGCTCGTGGGCCCTCCCGGAACGGGTAAGACGCTGCTGGCCCGCGCGATCGCCGGTGAGGCCGACGTGCCCTTCTTCAGCGTGAGCGCCTCGGAATTCATGGAGATGTTCGTGGGGGTCGGCGCCAGCCGCGTCCGCACGCTGTTCGAGGACGCCCGCAAGAGCGCACCCGCGATCATGTTCATCGACGAGATCGACTCCATCGGCCGCAAGCGTGGCGCGGGGATCGGCGGCGGGCACGACGAGCGCGAGCAGACCCTCAACCAGATCCTGTCGGAGATGGACGGCTTCGACAAGAGCAGCAGCGTCATCGTGCTGGCCGCCACCAACCGTCCCGACGTGCTCGACCCGGCCCTGCTGCGCCCCGGCCGCTTCGACCGTCAGGTCACCATCGACCTGCCGAACCTCAAGGAGCGCGAGGCGATCCTGAAGGTGCACCTGCGCAACAAGCCCCTGGCGAGCGGCGTGGATGTCCCCGAAGTCGCCAAGAGCACGCCGTACTTCAGCGGCGCCGACCTGAAGAACGTCACGAACGAGGCCGCCCTGGAAGCTGCCCGCGTCGGCAAGACCCAGATCGACATGAGCGACTTCTACCGCGCCCTGGACAAGATCACCCTGGGCCTGGAGAACGGCAGCCTGACGATCAGCGACCAGGAGAAGAAGGCCATCGCGTACCACGAGGCCGGACACGCCGTCACCGCCGCCGTCATCCCCGGCAGCGACAAGCTCCAGAAGGTCAGCATCATCCCGCGCGGCCGCGCGCTGGGCGCCGCGTTCTACCTGCCCGAAGAGCAGGTCCTGATGAGCAAGGAGCGCCTGGAAAACCAGTTGATCGTCGCGCTGGGTGGCCGCGCCGCCGAGGAAGTCTTCATGGGCAGCGTCACCAGTGGCGCCGCGGACGACTTCCGCAAGGCCACGAACATCGCCCGCAAGATGGTCCTCGAGTGGGGCATGGGCGACAACTTCAAGAACATGGCCCTCACCACCGACAGCGGCCCCGTGTTCCTGGGTGAGGACATGGCCAAACCCAAGGCGTTCAGCGAGCACACCAGCCAGCTGGTCGACGAGGACGTCAAGCGCATCCTGACCCGCGCGTTCGAACGCGCCCGGGAACTCGTCACCGAGTACCAGCAGGCCATGCACGAGGTCGCCGACGCCCTGCTGACGCAGGAACTCATCACCGGCGACGTCGTGCGCGAAGCGGTCAGCCGCGTGGGTGGGCAGGCTCAGCCCATGCCGCAGACGACCGCCTGAATCTACAGCCGCACTCCGCGAACCGCTCCCAGATCATCGGGGGCGGTTTTTCATGGCCTGGACAGAACTTGCGGCAGCGGTCACCCGACGACCTGAACCTGTTGACGTGCAGTACGCGGGACGCTCACGCCCTCTCCCGATGCGACAGAGTGAGCGGGAAGGCGAGGGGGACACCAGGGAACCTGCAAGCTCGCGCCGGCACCTGAATCCCGTCGGGCCTCTCCCCCACCCTGTCCCGGCAGCAGGGCGCCGCCCCCGCATGTGGACGGGGGCGGCGTGGGTTCGGCTGCGGTCACTGGAGGCTGATGTGGACTTCGTTGCCGTGCTGGTCCTGCGCGTCGATCAGCGGGCCGGGGTAGGGGCTGGCCTCGATCAGCAGGCGCAGGGCGTCCAGGGTGAAACCGGCGCTCTCCAGGGCCGAGCGTCCGTGGGGAGGGATCAGGCGGTCGAGGTGCGGGGCGAGGCTGACGGGGATGTTCGCGTTGTACTCGTCGCCGTGCTGACTTTCCACCTTGATCCGCAGGATGCGGGGACCGGGGGGCATGTGGGGGTGGTGCATGTCGGGGTGCTGGCCGTGCAGTTCACGTTCGACCTGACCGGTGATGTTCTCGACCATGCTGTCAATTCCTCCGGTGATGCGGTCCACGAGGCCGTCGAGACCGCGGGGGCGCTGGCCGCCGATGACGACCTGGGGGCGGCGGGGCGGCTGTGGGGGCTGGGGCGGCTGGGGTGGGGTGAAGCCGAATCCGGCGTCCCGGACGCCGCGCAGCAGCATGATGTGCTCGGCGACCTGCCCCGCGTCGAGTTCGGGGCGGTCCAGCAGCGCGGAGATGAATTCGCGGTCGCTTTCGGTCAGGGCGAGTTTGGGGCTCAGGGCGGCCAGGAGCGGTCCGGCGTCGTCCAGGGTGAGTTTCCCGGCGCGGATCAGGTCAAGGATGCGGCGGATCTTCTCTTTCATGGCCGTCCTCCGAGCAGGGCGCGCTGCATGCGGGCGCGGTGCGCCTCGGCGTCCAGGGTGCGGCGCAGCTGCGTGCAGGCGTGGGCCTGGGCGGCGTCGGGGGTCAGGAGGCGCGTCAGGTGGGCGCGCAGGCTGGCGCGGAGTTCACGCAGGGTGGGCAGGTAGGGGGTGGGGTGCAGGGTGGTCATGCGGTCACGACCTTCAGGTTTCCGGCGGTGATCTGGCAGTGCAGGCGGGCGTCGCCGCTCCCGATCTGGCCGGTGTGGTGGGTGTTCAGGAGTCCGCCGCTGCGGCCCGTGGGGAAGTCGGCCTTGAAGGAGCCGAGGGTGACGCGGGCGTCGAGCTGGACGCTGCTGCCGGGTTGAAGGTGCAGTTTCGCGTTCCCGGCGTTCACCTCGACGCGGTGGTCGCCGCCGCTGAGCGTGCCGGCCCAGGTGAGGTTGCCGCCGTTGACGCTGGCGTTCAGGGTGGCGGCGCCGGTCAGGGTGAGGTTCCCGCCGTTGACGGTGACGGTGCTGGGGCCGCTCATCTCGGCGGCGTTCAGGTTCCCGCCGTTCACGTCGGCGTGGAGGCTGTGGGCGCGGCCCGCGCGGACGTTCCCGCCGTTGACTTCGGCGCGCAGTTCTCCGGCGAGGTCGGGCAGCGTGAGGTTGCCGCCGCTGATCTCGGCGTGGGTGTGGCCGGGCGTGAAGGGCACCGTGAGGATGGCCTTGAGGTTCGGGACGTGCCCCTGCTGGCCGGGGGTGCGGGCGACGCGCCAGCCCTGCGGGGTGTGGTCGAGGCTCAGGTGCCCGTCGAGGTTCACGGCGAGGTGCGGGGTGCTCAGGGCGGCGTCGGTCAGGACGGTGAGGGTGTAGCCGCGGACGAGCAGGTGCAGGTCGCGGGTGGCGTCGGCGGGGTGGTCGCCCGGCGCCAGGGGGCTGGTCGGCTGGGTCTGGGCGGTGGGGGTGTCCTGGGTGTCGTCCAGGAGTCCCTGGGCTTCCTCGGGGGTGAGTTTGCCTTCGGCCACCAGACGCTGGACATGGGCGTGGAACTCGCTTGCGGGATGCTGGTCATTCATGCTGCCCTCCTGAGCACCATAGAAACATCGATCTTCCAATCTGTCAAGTTCAGTTTTACAGACGATGAAGCTGGGCTTTCCGGTATCAACCCGGGGACCAGAAACACACCGGCCAGCACAGCAAACCGCCACACGCGGCTCCCTGAACACACCGCCGCCACCCCGACAACCTTGATAGTCGGATCAACGAATAGCAAGTCCGGCTTTCCATGCCCGCCCCGGGCCGCCTCGGCCCTATGCTCTGGGGCATGACCCTGCCCGACCTCACGCCCGCGCAGCGCACCGAGCTGGAACTGCTCGCCCGCGGCAAACAGGACAAGAGCCGCACCATGCGCGACCTGAAGCAACCCGAGACGCCCGAGGCCGCGCACGCCCTGCTGCTGCGCGCCGGACTGTGGACCGACGCCCGCACGCCCTACGCCGACCGACTGGGCGCCGCCCTGAATCCCGTCACGCTGGACGTGCCGCCCTTCACGCCCGAACAGCGGCTGGACCTGACTCACCTGGACGTGTACGCCATCGACGACGAGGGCAACCGCGACCCGGACGACGCCGTGGGCATCGAGGCGCTGCCCGGCGGCCTGACCCGCCTGTGGGTGCACGTCGCGGACGTCGCCGCGCTGGCCCCTGCCGACAGCCCGCTGGACCTAGAGGCCCGCGCGCGCGGCGCGACCCTGTACCTCCCGGACCGCACCATCGGCATGCTGCCCGACGCGCTGGTCGAGCAGGCGGGCCTGGGGCTGCACGACACCAGCCCCGCGCTGAGCATCAGCCTGGACCTCGACGAGGACGGCAACGCCGACGCCGTGGACGTGCAACTGACGACCGTGCGCGTGCAGCGCCTGACGTACACGCAGGCGCAGGAGCGGCTGGACGCAGGTCAGGAGCCGTTCGTGACGCTGGCCCGCCTGGCCGCCGCGAGCCGCGAGCTGCGCGTGCAGGAGGGCGCCCTGAGCATCGACCTGCCCGAGGTCCGCGTGAAGGCCGACGAGGCAGGCGCGACCGTCACGCCCCTGCCCAAGCCCGAGATGCGGGTGGTGGTGCAGGAATGCATGACGCTGGCCGGGTGGGGCGCCGCGATCTACGCGGACGACCACGCCATTGCCCTGCCGTTCGCCACGCAGGACCCGCCCCACCGCGAGGTGCGCGGCGACACGCTGCCCGCCCAGTGGGCGCGGCGGCGCACGCTGGCCCGCACCCGCTTCCAGCCCGCGCCGGGACCGCACGCCGGGATGGGCCTGGACCTGTACACGCAGGCGACCAGCCCCATGCGCCGCTACCTGGACCTGGTGGTGCACCAGCAGCTGCGCGCCCATCTGGCCGGGCAGGACGGCCTGAGCGGCAAGGAGGTGGCGGCGCGCGTGGCGCAGGCGCAGATGAACGCGGACGCCACCCGGCAGGCCGAGCGCCTGAGCCGCAGGCATCACACCCTGCGCTTCATCGCCGCGCAGCCCGAGCGGGCTTGGGAGGCGGTCGTGGTGGAGCGCCGGGGACCGCAGGCAACGCTGCTGATCCCGGATCTGGCCTTCGACCTGCCGCTGAGCACGCCCGCCGCGCCCGGCACGGCGCTGCGCGTGCGGCTGGGCGACGTGAACCTGCCGAACCTGACGCTGCGCGCGCGGGTCGTCACGGACTGACAGCAGTGTCCAGTTGCACTGAAGGGCCAACACCACGCCCTTCAATTCCACTTCCAACCGCTGGTGTTGTCAGGTGCTCGCTCTGCGGCGCAGCTCTTCGAGTCGGCTCGTTCGGGAATCTTGAAGGTGCCCTTCAAGATTCCCGAATTCTGCTGTGAGCCGATCAACCTGGGGTGGTGCGGGGAGCTGCATAAAATCACAGCGCCGAAGTTAGCAAATAACGAAAAACAGCGTGACAGACGCACAATCTGCTTCCCGAAACCTGATTCATCTTTCATTCATCCACCCCCGCGCATGACTACACTGCCAGTCATGTCCGCCGCGAGCACCCTCCCCAGCGACATCGTGTCCCTCCGCATGAGCCACTGCAGGGCCGAGCACGCCGCGCGTGAAGCGCAGTACCACCTCGCCGTGCTGCACTACCGCACCTGCCTGGAGGCCGCCGAACGCCGTGAGGACTGCCGCGCCGTGGAATTCTTCGCGCTGAAACTCGCCGGGTGCTACGACCAGATGGGCCTGAACGCTAAGGCCGCCAGCTTCCGCGCGCTGGCAGGCAGCGGCGACGCCCTCCTGCTCGGCTGAGCCGACCCCTGAACTGACCGCCGCGCCCCGTGAACCTGCAGGGGCGCGGCGGTCAGTTCCCCCTCAGCTTCGCGCGGCACACTCGGTGCATGACCAGCCTGTCCCTCACCCTGCTGCGCCGCGCTGTCCTGCCCCTCGCCCTGTTCGGCAGCGCCCACGCTGCCACCCTCGACCTGAAAGTCGGCCAGACCGGGCAACTGGGGGACGCGACCGTCACGCTGCTGCGCACGCAGGACAGCCGCTGCCCCATGAACGCCCGCTGCATCCAGGCCGGGGACCTGATCACCAGCGTCCTGGTGCGCGAGGGCAGCCGCGTGCGCCTGCTGCGCCTGAAACTCTCGGACACGACCGCCCACTCGGCAGGGCTGCATATCAGCGGCGCGACCGCCACCATGGCCGGGCAGCGCCTGCCAGTGACCGTGACCTTCAGCGACGGCGATTGATCAGAGGGAGGCGTCGATCAGAGGGTGGGGCGCTGACGGGAGGGGGCGCAGCCCAGCCCGCGTGAGCCATCCGGCCGGGTAGGCACCTCCGCCTAAATGTGGATACCCTCACGGTCACTTTTCCATACAGTGGGTCACATGAGAACCCTGCTGCTGAGCGTCGCGCTGACCCTGGGGGGCGCGTCCGCCCTGACCCTCTCCAAACCCGCCGTGTACACCGTGCCGGGCGCGGACTCGCACCTCGCGGCGTTCCTGCCGGGCGGGCAGGTGGCCGTGGACGCCGACAACGCCGTGATGATCCTCGACCAGAACCTGAAGACCGTCCGCGCGTGGTACGGCCTGCAGGGCGCCGTGCAGGCCCTGAGTGCCAGCCCGGACGGCACCCGCGTCGCCGCGCTGGGCCGGGACCGCTGGGTCGTGTGGGACGCCCGCACCGGCCAGGAGGTCCGCAGCGGCACCCCCGAGTACGACACCACCCTGGCGTTCGCCGCCGACGGCGCCCTGCTGATGCTGAACGACGGCACCCTGACCCGCATGGACCTGCAGAGCGGCCAGACCACCGACGTACTCGGTGACGGCGAGGCGTACGACGTGCGCGTCAGCGCGGACGGCACCCTGGCCGCCGTCATCTACGAGGACCGCGTGGACCTCGTGGCGCTCGCCGACGCGCAGGTCATCGCCAGCAGCGCGATCAGCGACGAGTGGGACGGCCTGGAGGCGACCTTCAGCCCGGACGCTCAGGCCGCCGTGATCCGCACCGGGTCCGAGACGCTGATCCTGCGCGGCGGCGCCGAAGCCACCGAGGTCGAGGGCGGCGAGGACCTCAGCCTGGACGGCAGCGTGGTCTTCCTGAACGACGCGCAGTTCCTGTACGCCGAGTACGGCGATGGACAACTGTTCGACGCGCAGACCGGCGAGGCCATCGGCGAGACGCTGGAACTCGACAGCTTCGACACGCTGGTCGGCGGCCCCGGCGGGCAGGTACTCAGCCTGGGCGGCAGCGTGGGCCGCCTGACCCTGGACGCCCTGGACGCCCCGGCGCGCCCACAGGTGAAACTGCCCAGCGGCAACACCTGGACCGGCGCGTTCATCGGCGGCGTGCCGCACGCGGGCCTGGGCGAGTTCATCAACCTGAAGACCGGCAAGGGCCTGAACGTCGGCAACCGCGACCGCCTGTACGCCGCCGAGACGCAGGGCGGACAGGTGTGGACCCTGAACGGCAGCGGCGCCGTGAACGTGTACCGCGCCGGAAAGATCGTGAAACTTCCCGCGCTGAGCAGCAAGGTGGACTTCGAGACGCTGCACACCTCCCCTGACGGGCGCTACGCCGCCCTGAGCGGCTACGAGGGCCTGGCGCTGCTGGACGGGCAGACCGCGAAGATCGTCGCGCAGTTCACGGCGGCGCAACTGAAAGTCGAGGACATCCACGACGCGCTCCCCACCACCGACGGCAAGGCCGTGCTGGTCATCCCGCACGAGGGCAACCCCCTGCGCCTGGACGTGAAAACCGGCAAAACCCAGGCCGCCGTGAAACTCCCGGCCGACGCCTCCAGCGACGAACTCCAGCAGAGTCGAGGCGGAACGCTCGCCGTGGCGTACTCGGTGGACGACGCGCCGTTCGTGGCCCTCGTCAAACCCGGCGCGACCACCGCCTTCAGGACCCTGAAGTTCACCGCGGACGTGCGCGCCCTGCGCTTCAGCCCCGACGGGAAACTCCTGGCCGTCCTGACGAACGACGCGAAGAACGCCCTGCACGTCTTCGACACCGCCAGCGGCACCCTGCTGGCCCGCGCCGGGCAGTTCAGCCTGCGCACGAACCTCCTGACCTGGTCCGACACCGGCACGCAGCTGATGGTCGGCGCCGGACAGGTCGGCCAGCCCGGCAGCGTCAGCGTGTACGACGTCAAACGCTGATACCCCCAGCAGAATGCAGAGGCGCCCCCACTGGACTGGGGGCGCCTCTGCACATCACCCACCCGGCGCATAGGCTTGACCGCCCCTGCATACCGCGCTATATTTTCGGACATCACCGCCCGAGAGGCGGCTTTTTTATTTTCCCGCCTTCTTCTTCGGCGGGGCGAATTGCTCGGCGCCTCCGGCCGCCGCGAACGCCGCGCGCAGCTCGTCCAGGGGCTGCCCGGGGCGGCTGGCCGGGTCGCCGGGAAGGGTCTTCGCGTGGATCTCCAGCGCGTCCGGGTAGCTGTCGCCGTCCGCGTCGGTATCGGCCTGCAGGAGGGTGGACAGCGCCTGTGGGAAGGTCAGGTGCCGTCCCTCTTTGGCCTCGCTTGCGAAGGTGGCCTGGATGGCCTGCCCGAAGGGATTCCAGGGGGCGCCGCCGTCCGGGTTGACGTGGCAGTACGTGCAGGGCATGACGCGGCGGTCCAGTTCCCACAGCTCGTTCCCTTCGGTCAGGTGCAGCTGCGGCGCGGCCTGGATGCGGTAGCGGGGCAGCGCCCCGGCGGTGCTGAGCAGGGGCGAAAGCAGCACCAGCCCCGCCAGCGTCAGTCCGACCCCCTTCACGCTGGCCCTGTGCACATGGGCGCCGTGCACGCGAGCGTTCACGCGATCCAGCGCGGTCCGGTGAAGGTGCCGCCCAGGATGCCGCGCGCGTCCAGGTTCAGCCAGCGGGTCAGGGCCTCGGCGTACACGCCCCGGAAGTCCTGCCTGTACTTGATGTCCCCTTCGGACAGGTCTTCGAGGTCGGGGCTGCTGCCGTGCACGCCGCCCTTCACACCCTGCCCGAACGCGAACATGACGCTGCCCTTGCCGTGGTCGGTCCCCGCACTGCCGTTCTCCGCGACGCGCCGCCCGAACTCGGAGAAGCCCATCACGATCACGTCCTTGGCGAGGCCCTGGCGTTCCAGGTCGGCCTGGAAGGCACTCAGGCCCCCGGCGAGGGTGCCCAGCAGGCCGTCCTGCTCGGCGCGCTGCCCGGCGTGCGTGTCGAAGCCGCCCAGCGACACGTAGATCACGCGCTGCCCCACCCCGGCGGCGATCAGGCGCGCCGCGTCGCGCAGCTGCGAGGCGAACTTCGTGTCCGGGTACGTGGCGCCCGCCTTGTACTTCCTGACGTTCTCCTGCACTCGGGCCGTGTTCTTCAGCATCTGACGGGTGGCGCGGGTCAGGTACGCGGCCTCGCCGCTGCGCGGGGAGTTCAGCAGGGACTGGAAGGGGGTCTCCATCCCGCCCGGGAGTTTCAGCTGGAAGTTGTCCACCGAGTCGATGCTGGGCAGGCTGAAATCGCTGGCCTGGAGGGCCTGCGGCGTGGCGGCCCCCAGATTGCTGGCGCAGAACGGGTCGCCGATCTTCTCCGCGATCCGCCCGATCCAGCCGTCCGCCTGCGCCTGCGCGGGGTCGGCGGTGTGCCAGATGGCCATGCTGGCGAAGTGACTGCGGTTCGGGTTGGGGTACCCGACGTTCTCCATCCACGCGAGGTGCCCGTCGTCCCAGAGTTTCATCAGAGGTCGCAGGGCGGGGTGCATGCCCAGGTCGGGCGTGACGGTCAGCACGTCCTTTTTCGGGATGGCGATGTTGGGCCGCGCGGCATAGTACGCGCCGTTGCTGTAGGGAATCAGGGTGTTCAGGCCGTCGTTCCCGCCGGTCAGCTGCACGACCACCAGGGTTTTCGTGCCGCCGGCCTGGGTGGCGGCGCGGGCCAGGAAGCCGGGCATGCCGCTCGTGGCGGCGACCGCCAGGGCGGACAGTTTCAGGAAATCACGTCGGTTGGTCACGGGGCACTCCTCCGGGGGGTCAGGCGAGCTGGAATTCGGGGCTGATCAGGCTCAGGTACGTGCGCTGGCGGCCCTTGAGGCTGCTCAGGAGCACCGCGCCCGCCGGGCGTTCCTGGCCGGTCAGGGCCAGCAGGCTGGGCGGGGTGTCGAGGTTGGGGGCCTTGGAGCCCATGGTCAATGCGGCGGCGACCTGCATGCGCAGCAGCAGGGTGGTGTCGTTGATCCACTCGCGGCCGCCGTCCCAGCCCTTGACGGTGTCGGGTTCCAGCAGCACCTGTCCCATGCGCCCGGCGGTGCCGGCGAGGTTCAGCAGGGAGCGCGCGTCGATCTTCGGCTGGCCCAGCGTACGGATACCGCCCACCAGGAACTCAATGGGCGAGCGGATGATGCGCGAGCGGCTGGCGTAGAAGGCCTCACTGGCGAGCAGTTCGGTCAGGACGGCCATCACGTCGCCCTTTGTGCGGGTCCAGGTCTCGGCGCTGCTCCGGATGGCCGCGTCGTCGGGGGTGTCGGCCAGGAACGCGCGGTGCAGTTTGCGGCTCACGAAGGTGGCCGTGGCGGGCTGCGAGGTGGCGATCCGGACGATGTCCTCGCCCTTCAGGGCGCCGCTCTGGCCCAGGTACGTCTTCTTCCCGTCGTCGTGCTGCTGCGGCTGGTACATGAAGCGCGGCTGCTCGAGGTACTGCTTGTTGCCGCGCCCCCCCTGGTAGGACCAGCCGGTCAGGGCGCGTGCGCCCTCACGCACGTCGTTTTCCGTGTACGCACCGATGCCGGTCGTGAACAGTTCCAGCAGTTCCCGGCTGAAGTTCTCGTTCGGCTTGCCCTTGCGGTTCTGGTCGTTGTCGAGGTACCGGAGCATAGCCGGGGACTGCGCGACCTCCAGCGTGAAGCGCTCGAAGGACCGCGTGGCGGCGTGGCGGCGCAGCAGGTTCAGGTAGTCCACCACGGCGGGCACGTTGCGGACCTTGTCGGTGGCGATCACGAAGTGGTTGCTCCAGGTCAGGGCCAGTTTCTCGCGCAGCGGGTGCGGGCCGTACGCGAGTTCGTACAGCCACGCGCCGCGCCCGAGTTGCAGGGCCGCGCCGGGCGTCGCGCCCTGCATGGGATCGAAGGGGTTGCCGGGCGCGACGCTCTGATCGAAGGCCAGGGCCGCGCGGGCCACGTCCTGGGCTTTCTGGCCGACCAGGGCGCGGATCTGCTCGTCGGTCGCGCCGAAGGCGGTGCGGCGCAGGAAGTGCGCGGCGTCCTCGGCGGTCAGGGGGCGGGTCAGGGGGGTCAGGGGCATGCGGAACTCCTTGAAAGGGGGCGTTATGGATTGGAGTCAGGAGAGGCCGAAAAAGTTCCCAGCGGGTCCGGGGTCGCGCTGCGCACCCCCGCCAGGGCCGCCTGAAGCGTCGGCTGCGGCAGGTTCCCGACCAGCCACACGAACACCTTCCCCACGCGGCGCGAGGCGACCCCCGGCGCGGCCTTCACGTCCTGCGGCGCAACGACCAGTGTCAGGCCGTTCAGGCCGTCGGTCAGGGCCACCTCCAGCCCCTGCCCGCGCGGCTGCACGCCCACGGGCGTGAACCCGGGCGGGAGCCTCAGGCCCGGCAGGGCGCGGGTCAGCGCGGCGCGTAGGCCAGCGGGCGCGGCCGGCGGGGCCGGGCGGGTCACGCGGGCCGTCTCTGACTGCACGCGGGTCAGGGCGGCGCGGCGGGCCAGGGTGCCGTCCGCGCCGCGTTCCTCGAAAGCCAGCGGCACGTTCCACTTCAGGTCCACCCACAGCGTCCAGCGCGCCGCGTCCCCGACCTTGGGGGTCAGGGTGAAGCGCGCCGCGTCGCGCCCGGCGACCTGCTCGGTGCCGGTTCGGGTCACGCTGAAGTTCTTCGCCAGCAGCGCGGGCCGCACGGTCAGGGCGGGCAGCTGCGCGGCGGCGCGGGTGGGGGTGGCACGCGGGGGGAACAGGACGGTCACCTCGGCCTGCCCGCGCGCCACCTGGGTGCGGGCCTGCTTCAGGGCGGCCTGCACGTCCTCCAGATCGCCCGCGTGCGCGGTGCCCAGCGTCAGCAGGAGCAGGGTCAGGGAACGTGTCACCAGTCGGCTCCCCACGCACTCTGGTAGGCGTCGTACGCGGCGCTGCTGGGCAGCGGGCCGGGCAGCGGCGCGGCGGGGCGCAGCACGGTCAGGCCCGCCACCAGGGCCGCCGAGGCGAGTACGCCGGTCAGCCACCCGGCGCGGCTGCGGGTGCGGGCGGCCCGGCGGCGGGTCAGGAAGCGGTCGGCGGCGCCCAGGTCGGCGGGGGTCAGCTGGCGGGCCTGCGCGAGCAGCGTGTCGAGATCGTCGAAGTCGTCTGTGTGACGGTCGGTGGGGTGGGTCATGGGGTCACTCCGGCGCGGGTGAGCAGGGCGCGCAGGGCCGCGCGGCCCCGGCCAATGCGGCTCTTCACGGTGCCGAGTTCCGCGCCGGTCAGCGCGGCGATCTCGGCGTAGTCCAGGCCCGACAGTTCCCGCAGGGCGACCGCCTCGCGCTGGTCGGGCGGCAGCTGCGCCAGCGCGCGGGCCAGCCGCTCGCGGACCTGCGCCTGCTCGCCCGCGCGGGCCGGATTGTGCGGCGCGTGGGGTTCCGGGGTGTCCGAGAGCGGCACCGCCTGCCGCGCGCCGAGGGCCCTGTGGCAGGCGTTCAGGGTGATGCGGTGCAGCCAGGTGCTCAGGCTCGCCTCGCCCCGGAAGCCTTTCAGAGACTTATGGGCGGCGATGAACACCTCCTGCACGATGTCATCGGCCGCGCCCGGCCCCACGAGGCTGGCGGCGAGGCGGTGCACCTGGGGCGCGTGCGTTCTCACGAGCGTCTCGAAGACCCGCTCGTCCCGCGCGGCCAGGCGCGCGAGGTGCAGGTCGGACAGGGTGTCGTGCGGGTCATTCAAGGGCACCTCATACCTTAGAGGAGGGGCGCCACGAAAAAGTTCCCATCTGCGGTGCCGCTACACTGGGCGGCATGACCGGCCGTTCCCTGTCCCGCTCGGCGGAGGATTACCTGAAGCACCTGTACACGCTGGGGCAGGCGGGGAAGGTGAACACCCAGGCGCTCGCGGCGGCGCTGGAGGTCGCGCCCGCCAGCGTGACCGGCATGCTCCGCAAGCTGACCGAGCAGGGCCTCGTGTCGCACGCACCGTACCAGGGCGCGCAGCTGACCGCCGAGGGCGAGCGGGTGGCGCTGGAGGTCCTGCGGCACCACCGGCTACTGGAACTGTTCCTGCACCGCGCGCTGGGCGTCCCGCTGGACGAGGTGCACGAGGAGGCCGAGCGCCTGGAGCACGCCCTGAGTGAGCGGCTGGAGGCGCGCATCGCGGCGTGGCTGGGCGACCCCACGCACGACCCGCACGGCGACCCGATCCCCACCCTGGCGGGTGAACTGCCGCACCAGCCGCAGCGGCGCCTGTCGCAGCTGGCCCCCGGGGACACCGCGACGGTGGCGCGCGTCCCGGACGGCGACACCGAGCAGCTGCGGGCCATGATGGCCGCCGGGCTCACGCCGGGCGCGCCGCTGCGGCTGGACGCCGTGGACGCCGCGCTGGGCACCCTGACCGTCTGGGCGACCGACCACACCCTGACCCTCTCGCTGGGCGTCGCCGCGCAGATCCACGTGCAGACGACCTGATGAGGAGGCCGCCTGTCCTCCCCCTCTGCGGGGCAGCTCTGCGAGTCGCCTCCGCTCGGATGAAACGGTCCGGGCAGAGCGTTCCACCGGAATGGGCCTGATGCGCGATCAGCTGCGCGCGGCGCATCTGGCGCTGACGTTCCTGACGACCCTGCCCCTGCCGCACGTCACGGAGGTGCGGGACGGGGACTTCGCGCGGGCCAGCGCGTACTACCCGCTGGCCGGGTACGCGGTGGGCGGCGCCGTGGCGCTGCTGCTCTGGCTGGACGCGCCGCTGCCGGGCGGGGTGATCGCCGCGCTGGGCGTGGGCGCGTGGCTGCTGCTGACCGGCATGCTGCACTTCGACGGGCTGGTGGACAGTGCCGACGCGCTGTTCGCCATGAAGACGCCCGCCGAGCGGCTGGTGATCCTGCGGGACGTGCACATGGGCGCGTTCGGACTGGCGACCGGTGGGCTGTACCTGCTGCTGCTCTGGAGCCTGCTCTCGGCCCCCATCCCGCCGCTGGCCCCGCTGGTGGCGGCCGTGGCGGCGCGGACGCTGCTGCTGCTGCCCATGAACACCTACCCGGCGGCCCGCGCCGAGAGCCTGGGCGCCCGTTCACGCGAGGGCCGCATCTGGGCGGCGGCGCTGATCGCCGCGCCCACCCTGCTGATCCCCGGCGCGTGGCTGGCGTGGCTGGCAGCCCTGGTGGGCGCGCTGCTGGTCGCGGCGTTCGCGGCGCGGCGGCTGGGCGGCGGCCTGAACGGCGACACGTACGGGATGATCGTGGTGACGGCCGAACTGCTCGCGCTGGGCGCGTTCGCCTGGGGCCGCTGAGCCGTGCCGGACGCCCTGACGCTGCACCTCGTGCGCCACGCCCCCACCCTCCCGAACGCGCAGCGCCGCTACCCGCACCCGCACGAGGACGCACCCCTCACGCCCGCCGGGGAGGCGCTGGCCCGCACCCTCGGCCTGCCCCGGCGCGCGCTGGCGTTCACGTCCCCGCTGGGCCGTGCCCGGCAGACCGCGCGACTGGCCGGCTTCCCGGGCGCCCTCCCCCACCCGGCGCTGGCCGAGGCGGAGTTCGGCGTGATGGCCGGGCACACCTGGGCCGAACTGGACGCCGCGCACGGCGACGCACCCCGCACCTGGATCGAGGCGCTGGCCGACCCCACCAGTCCCCACGGGCCCCCCGGCGGCGACACCGGGCAGGGCTTTCATGCCCGCGTGCAGGGGTGGCTGGATACCCTCCCGGCGGGCGAGGTGGTGGCCTTCACGCACGCCGGGCCACTGCTGGCCGCGCTGCGCCTGACCGTGAACCTCGCGGCGGTCGCCGCGCCGCCCGGCACGGTCGCCACCCTGCGCCGCGAAGCCGGACACTGGTGGCTGACCGGGCTGCGCCCACCCGCCTGAACGGGCAGAATGCGCGCTGATGCTTCCTGACCTGACGGCCCTCCTGACCGCCATCCAGCCTGCCGACGCCGACGCGATGACGCGGGCGCGGGCGCGGCAGGCGCAGCTGACGAAACCGGCGGGCGCGCTGGGTGACCTGGAGGAGCTGTCAGTAAGGCTGGCGGGCGTGCTGGGCAGCGAACGGCCCGATCCACGCGGCGTGGCGGTGATCGTGGCGGCGGGGGATCACGGTGTGGCGCGCGCGGGCGTGAGTGCGTACCCGCCCGAGGTGACGCCCGCGATGGTGGCGAACTTCCTGGCGGACACGCCCGCCGGACCGGGCGGCGCGGCCGTGAATGCGCTGGCACGGGCAGTGGGCGCACGGGTGTACGTGATGGACGCCGGGGTGAACGCGGCGCTGCCCGAGCACCCGGCGCTGGTGCGCGCGGCCCTGCGCCGGGGCACGCATGACCTGAGCGGGCAGGCCGCCATGAGCGCGGATGAGGCGCAGGCGCTGATCCTGGCGGGCGCGGCGCTGGCCCGCCGGGCGATCGCGGACGGCACGGACGTCCTGATTCCCGGTGAGATGGGCATCGGGAACACCACCCCGGCGGCGGCGATCACCGCCCGCCTCCTGAACCTCGACGCCGCGCAGGTGACGGGCCGCGGCACAGGCGTGGACGACGAGCGGCTGGCGCACAAGGTCGCCGTGATCCGCGTGGCGCTGGAGCGCACCCCCACCACGGACCCGCTGGAGGTACTCGCGGAGTTCGGCGGCTTCGAGATCGCCGCGATGCTGGGGGTCATGCTCCAGGCCGCCGCCAGCCGCCGGGCGGTGATCCTCGATGGCTTCGTGGAGGGCAGCGCCGCCCTGATCGGCGTGACCCTCGCCCCGCACCTGCGTGACTACCTGTTCCCCGCCGGAGAGTGCGCCGAGGTG
Organism: Deinococcus soli (ex Cha et al. 2016); assembly: GCF_001007995.1. Lineage (NCBI taxonomy): Bacteria > Thermotogati > Deinococcota > Deinococci > Deinococcales > Deinococcaceae > Deinococcus > Deinococcus soli (ex Cha et al. 2016). The sequence goes on from NZ_CP011389.1 coordinate 1,767,849, forward strand.
GGGCACGCGGCGCAGCTGGCGCACCTGGGCCTGAAGCCCATGTTCCACCTGAACCTGCGCCTGGGCGAGGGTACGGGCGGCGTGCTGGCCGCGCCCATCCTGCTCGGGGCCGCCGCCACCCTGCGCGAGATGCAGACCTTTGCTGAGGCCGGGGTGCCGGGCGCCTGAGGGCCACCGGCGGGGGCTAGGCAGCCGCACCTGACCTGCGGTTCAATGGCCCATGAAGACCTTGAAGACGTGGGCGTGCGCGGCGCTCCTGCTGGCCTCGGCGGCTGGCGCTCAGGCCCTGCCGAAGGCCGTGCGGGAGCGGATCATCCAGGCGACCGTGATGCTGCTGCCCACGGACGCGAACGGCGACCTGGACGGCTCGCGCGGGTCGGGCAGCGTTATCAGCCCGCAGGGGTACATTCTCACCAATTACCACGTGGTCGGGGATCCGGACACCCGGCAGCTCTCGCCGTGGATTCAGGTGCGCGTCGTTCAGTTCGCCGACCGGGAACCGGAATTCACGTACTGGGGCAAGGTGGTCGCCGCCGACCCGAACCTCGACCTGGCCATCGTGCAGATCGTGGAAGACCGCAACGAGAAGCCGGTCGGGAAGCTGAACCTGCCGTTCGTGGAGGTCGGGGATTCGAACGCGCTGAGCATCGGCGATGACGTCTTCGTGTTCGGCTTCCAGGGGACGGGCGGGATGACGCTGTCGTTCTCGCGCGGGTCGGTGGGTGGCTTCACCGGGGAGGACCTGAGCAGCAGCGGACGGCAGTGGGTGAAGCACGACGCGCAGACCGGCCCGGGCAACTCGGGCGGCGGGGTGTTCGACGACAGTGGCGTGCTGGTGGGGGTGCACTCGGCGGGCGTGGCCGGGAACAACAACTCGCGCACGTCGTTCATGCGGCCGCTGGCGCTGGCGTGGGGGCTGATCACGCCGAACGTGACCGGGTTCGTGGTGCGCAAGGGGAGCGGCGCGGCCATCACGCCGGGCACGAAGGTGAGCGCCGGGTCGGGGGGCGGCGTGTGGCCCCCGGCGCTGGCGACCGGGCGGGCGGGCGTGACTGGCACGGTACGCGTCACGGGCGGCGCGGCGGCGGGCACCTGGACGACCGAGTTCACGGAAGTCATCGACGACGGCAGCCTGAAGGGCCGCGCCCGCAGCGGCAGCCGGGACCAGACCGCCTTTTTCTACTACGACGAGGACAACAACGAGGTCTGGGTGGAGTGGACCCCGGACGGCAAGGCCTACAGCAGCTGCGTGGTGGAACCCGGCGGTGTGAAGGCCGGCAGCGCCGACTGGACGGGCAACCTGTACAGCTTCACGGGTCTGGACTCGAAGGGCACGCGCACCGGGGACTGCGTGGTCAGCCTCAGGGCCCGGGCGGCCGGGACAAGCAGCGGGCCCGTGGCCGGGACGCCGGCGGCCTCCTCCGGTCCGGGCCTGCCGGCACTGGCGGCCGGGCAGACCTGGACGGTCACGTTCTCGCAGGGCGGGGCGTACAGCGTGACGCTGGGCGCCAGGGACAGCGACGGTGATTATCCCGGCCTGGCCACCCAGAGCGGCAAGACCGGCGACGCGCTGTTCACGCTGGACACCGACTCGCTGATCATGATCGTGGGCCGGGCGGACAAGACCTTCCTGACCTGCACGGTCGACCGGACGCTGCGCGGGAGCGCCAGGGCGTACCAGAACAGCAAGGATCCCGGTTCGGCGGCGGGCACCTGCACCCTGGCCAGCGGCGCAGTGGGCGCCACCAGCACAGGCACCTCCAGCTCAGGTGCCGCCCTGAAGTGGCCCCTGACCCTGAAGGTCGGGCAGCGGTGGGACGTGGCCTTCCCCGGCGTGGGGACCTTCACGGTCAACCTGACCGAACCGGATGAGGAGAGCGGTTTTGACGGTACGGCCACGCGCGGCAGCGAGAAGGGCAGCGTGCTGATGGACGCCGACGCGGACGAACTGCTGCTGATCGTGCAGCGCGCCGATCAGACCTTCCTGATCTGCAGCGCCGGAAGGAGCGGCCTGGGCGCGGGCAGCGTGAGGGGAGACGCCACCAGTCACCGTGACAGCACGGACAGGGGCACGGGTCTGGGCAGCTGCACCGTCACGCCCCGCTGACCGGTGCAGGCAGCAGGCGGCGCAGGTGCCACAGGTGCGCGCCCGCCCACTCGCGCCGGTCCTCGACCGCACCCTGAATCCCGTCGAAGTAGCCCAGGGCGCGGTACACCTCTCCGGCCAACGTGGCGTCGGCGTGCAGGGCACGCAGGTCGTCCAGCGGGGCGAGGTCGGTCCATTCGCGCAGGTACGCGTCCCTCGCGGTGTCCAGCATGGCCGGGTCGGGGTCGGTGCCGTCCGGGAACAGGTAGGCGGGGTTCGCGTCGAGGAACGGGTGGGTGAGGCTGGCGTCGGACCAGTCGAGCAGCGTCACCTGCTTCCCGCGCGTGGTGACGTTCCCCCCGTGCAGGTCGCCGTGCCCGAGGGTGAGAGGGACCGGGCTGACGCGCAGCCGTTCCAGCGCGGCCTCCAGGTCGGGGCGGCGGGCGCGCAGCGCGCCAGCCTCCTCGGGGGTCAGGGCGTCGGGGTGCGGGCCGTGCTCGTCGGCGTAGAGGCTCGCGTCACTGAACAGGGCGTCCAGCTGGGCCAGCAGGTACGCTGGGCCACGGTCCCGCAGGTCCAGCTCCGGCAGCAGGGGCAGGGTGGCGCGCTGCACCTGCGCCAGCTGCCGCAGGACAGCGGGGGGATCACCTCCGGCCTCGCCGCAGCCGTCCAGCAGCAGGAGGCCCCGCCGCGCGTCGGCGGCCAGAACGGGCGGGGCCGCGCCGGGCACCCCGGCCAGCGCGCAGGTGACGGTCACCTCCCGCGCGAAGAAGTCCGGGACGGCCTTGACGTACACGTCCCCCTGCCGCGTGGGTACGCGCCACAGCAGGCTGATCTGCCAGTGTTTCAGCACGACCGGGGTCCCCAGGCGCGGGCGGTCCTGCGCGGCGAGTTCGTCATCCAGCCAGCTCAGGGCGTCCGCGTGCCAGTGCGGCCCGAACCAGGGCGTGCGGGTGGAAGCCCGCGCGGCGTCCGCGAGTTCACGCAGCTCGTCCGGGACGGGCGCCGCACCGGTCAGGTCGGGGGTGAACAGCTGCCACGCACAGGTGGCGCGGGTCACGCCATCCTCCCCTGTTCCGTGCCCGGTGAAGGCCAGCCGCCGCCCCAGCCAGCCCTCCACGCCCGCTGCCCACGCGGCCTCCAACACATGCTCGCCGTAGTACGTGGGATGATCCACGGTCAGGGTCCGGCAGGCGACCTCGGTTCCGCCGGGCTGCGTCAGGAGGAGATGCAGGGTCGTCTCACGCCGTACGGGCTGGGTCATGCGCGCAGCCTCGCACGCGCCGCCCCCGGCGGGCATCCGTCAGATGACGCAGCCGCACGGCACCGACCCGGCTACGCTGGGCGCATGACCCGCCGGGCGGCCCTCCGTGCGGTCCTCTCGCCGCGCGTGGTGCTGGGGACCGCGCTGGACGCGCTGCTGATCGGGACGCTGTGCCTGCTGTGGCTCACGCAGCTGTACTGGGGGCGTCCCTACATGCGCGTGACCGATGAGTGGATGAAGTTCACGTTCTTCGTGCCCATCGCGGTTTCCGTGAGCGGCGCGGCGTGGCTGTGCAGCCTGGGGCTGGCGGCGTGGCACCGCCCGCTCGACAGGGCGAGGTGGCGGGTCGCGACTCAGGCGTTGATCACGGGCGCGCTGGTGTCGTTCGTGGCGGGCGCGCTGTTCACGCTGGCGGGCCTGTCGAGTGCGCCACTGATCTCCCTGATGCTGCTGCCGATGACGGCTGGCATGGCGGTCATCTTCGCGGCCGTGTCGGGCCTGCTGCCGGTGGTGGGCTTCCTGACGAACCGCAGCGCGGCGTGGGTGCGGCGCTGCTCGGGGGAGTCCGGCGGTGACGATCATAGTGGGGGGCGTGCCATTCAGGGAGAATGACGCGCATGAGTGACCGGGAACTGAATTTCGCGCGGGAGATCATGGGCAGCCGTTCCTACCGGGACGTGCCGGACGCCGAGGTGCTGAAAGAGGCCGAGCGGCTCCTGGACGGCTGGATGAGCGGCGAGCTGCGCATGGAACGCCCGAAGATCTACGACCATTACGCGCTGCTGCTGCTGGCCCTGACCCGGCAGGTGCGGACGCTGGAGGCGCGCGTGAGCGAACTGGAAGCCGCGCGGGGGCCGCAGTGACCGTGCAGGTGAAGGTGTGCGGCACGACCAGCGTGCGCGACGCCGTCCTGAGTGCCGAGGCGGGTGCGGACGCGCTGGGGTTCATCTTCGCGCCGGTCAGCAAGCGGCTGGTGACGCCGCGGGTGGCGCGTGAGGCGGGCCTGAGCGTCGGGCCCAGCGTGGCGCGGGTGGGCGTGTTCCTGGACCAAGGGCTGGACGAGGTGCTGCGCACAGCGGAGGCCGCGCGGGTGAGCGCCGTGCAACTGCATGGGCACGTGTCAGGTCTTTACGTGACCGCGGTCGCCGCGTATTATCCCGTTCTGCGTGTCGTGCGCCCCGCCGATCTGGCGGCGCAGGCGGACATGTGGCACGGGCACCCCAGCGTCACGCTGATGCTGGACGCGCCCGAACCCGGTGGCGGCATTCCGCTCGACTGGGACGCGCTGCGCCCCCTCTTTCCCCACGGGGCGTGGCTGGCTGGAGGCCTGGGTGCGGGGAACGTGGCGGCCGCCATGACGGCCCTGAGGCCCGCCGGGGTGGACGCCGTGAGCCGCCTGGAAGCAGGTCCTGGCATGAAAGACCCGGCCGCCGTGCGGGCTTTTGTACAGGAAACGCGCCGAGCAGCCCAGAGTTATCCACAGTGAAACGAGCACCTGTGGATAACTTTCCTGACCGTGGAACTCTTCCACGCAACCTCTGAAAAACGTGTTTCACACGAACAATTGATCGGTTCCTCAGGGGTGGGGAGTCGCGCTTATCCACAGGCTGTCCACAGCGCCTGTGGATAAACCTGTGGATAACCCAGTCCAGCGGCCCGGAAGATCGGCCCTGCGCGTGGTCCCTGCGGACCCTCTCTCACGTTGAACGGTTGCAGGGGGCACTCTAGCAGCGCCGCCCCCCACCCGGTCAAGCGTCCGGCAGGGGCGTGGGCAGCCCGAACCACCCGGCCAGCACCCGACCGGCCTCCACGACGTCGCCCGGCTGTCCCACGTCCACCCCGGCCCCCGCGAACGGCACGCGCGCGTGCGTGTGCCCCTTCGTCCGCAGGTCCTCCAGGTTCCCGTGGTCACTGCTGACCACCACCCGCGCCCCCGCGCCCAGCAGGCCTGAGAGCAGCGCGTCCACCCGCCGCAGGTACGACCGCCCGGCGGCCAGGGCGTCCCCCGGCACGTCTGGCGCGCCCGCGTGGCCCAGCAGGTCACTGAACCACAGGTCCAGTGCCAACAGGTCGAATGCCGTCGCCGTGCGGGCCAGCGCCGCCCCGTGCCGGGCCAGGGCGTCCAGCGCCGCCCCCTCCTCCCCCACCGCAGCCCAGGGCCGCGCGTACCCCAGGCCCAGCGTCGCGCCCAGAAGCGGCACGCCCGGCGGGTTCAGCGGCAGGCCCGCCGCGCGGAACGCGAACGGAAAGCAGCCCATGCGGTTGCGGCGACCCGCCCCCGATTCCAGCGCCTGAAAGTACGCGGGCACGTACTCGTTCCCCAGCGCCACGCGCGCCCCCGCCTGCGCCAGCCGCACCGGCAGCGCCTCGGCCTGGAGCAGCCGCTGCAGGGTCGGGCCCGGATGCGGCCCGAAATGCTCGCCCATCACGCGCACCGCGTCCCGCCCGGTCAGCCAGCACGCCTGCCCCGTCCCGGACTGCGGCAGGCCCGGCACGCCCAGCGTCGCGTCCAGGCACAGGCCCGCGTCCACCAGTGGCCGCAGGGTGTCCAGCGGCTGATCCCAGACACTCCCGACCGGCGCGTCCTGCGGGTGCCCCACGCCGTCCAGCGCCAGCCACACGATCCCGCTCAAAGCGTCCTCACGGGCCCAGGATACGCCCGCATACCCTTGACCAATCCTGCATACCGCGTTATATTCTTGGACATCACCGCCCGAGAGGCGGCTTTTTTATTGTCTGCCTCGCCTGCGCCGGATGGCGGATGCTCCGGCGCCCATAACCCGGTAGCGTGCGGGGTATGACCCGTGACCTGCCTCCCGGAACGCGCGTGGCGCTGCATGTGCCCCTGCCCGGGCTGGCGCAGGGCACCTGGGGCGTGGTGACCGGCGGGGCGGGCAGCGTGTACGACGTGGATTTTGCCGGGACGGTGCGGGCCGTGAACCGCGTGCACCTGAAAGTCGCCCGCGCGGACGCCGAGGCGATCCCGGCCGCACATGAGGACCTGCGCCCCTTCGTGCAGTACGCGTGCGTGATGGGCAGCCGCGCCTTCGGGCTGGGCACGGACGCGTCCGACACGGACGTGCGGGGCTTCTACCTGCCGCCCGCCCGGCTTCACTGGAGCCTCACGGGGGTGCCCGAGCAGCTGGAGTTCGAGTCGCCAGGCCGCGAGGAGGTGTACTGGGAGGCTGGGAAGTTCGTGCGGCTGGCCCTGAAGGCCAACCCGAACGTGCTGGAGGTCCTGGCCTCACCGCTGCCGCTGACGGTCACGCCGGTCGCGGCGGCGCTGCTGGACCTCCGGGACGCGTTCCTGAGTCGCCTGATCGTCACGACGTACGGCGAGTACGTCCGGGCGCAGCTGCGCCGCCTTGAGAACGAGCGGCGCACGCACGGCGAGGTGCGGCTGAAGCACCTCGTGCACCTGCTGCGCCTCCTGATCAGCGGCACGCACGCCCTGCGGACCGGGGAGGTCCTCGTGGACGTCACCCCGCACCGGGACGCGCTGCTGGCCATCAAGCGCGGCGAGATGACCTGGGCCGAGGCGGACGCGTGGCAGCAGGCCCTGCAGGCCGAGTTCGAGCACGCCGCCGCCCACACCCGCCTGCCCGAACGGCCCGACGCAGCGCGGGTCGAGGCGTGGCTGCTGGACGCCCGCCACGCCGCGCTGGACTGGTAAGCCGCCGCCCGGTGCCTCTGCCATCCGGCTCAGCGGGTGGTGCGCAGCTGGCCGATGCAGGCCCGCACAGGGCGCGGCTAGGCTGCCGGGCGGTGATGCTGCGTGAGAGTCAAGTACCCGTCTACCCCCCACCTGCCCTGGTCGCCCGGGCTTCAGAACGATGACCGACGCATTCCGTCCCTGAGGGACCTGGAGGGACAGGAGGTGGTCGTCACCGAGAAGCTCGACGGCGAGAACACCAGCCTGTACCGCGCGGACCTGCACGCCCGCAGCCTGGACACGCGGCCTCACCCGTCGCGCACGTGGGTGAAAGCCGAGCGGGGCCGCTTCGGGCATGAGATTCCGCCCGGCTGGCGCCTGTGCGGAGAGAACGTGTTCGCGGTACACAGCCTGCGGTACGAGGCGCTGGCCGGGTACTTCTATCTGTTCAGCGTCTGGGACGACCGGAACGTGTCGCGCCCGTGGGCCGAGGTGCGGGACTGGGCGGCGCGGCTGGACGTGCCCACCCCGCGGGAACTGTACCGGGGCGTGTGGGACGAGGCGGCCCTGCGGGCCCTGACGGTGGACACGGCGCGGATGGAAGGTTACGTGGTGCGCGTGACGGGCGAGATTCCGTACGCGCAGTTCGGGCGGCGCGTGGCGAAGTGGGTGCGGGCCGGGCACGTGCAGACCGACGAACACTGGCTGAGCCGCCCGGTGGAACGCAACGGCCTGCGGGACGAACCGGCATGAGGGGGCCAAGTGGGGCGGAGGCACTCCTCGCGCGGCTGGAGGCTGGGGAGGGGGTGCCGTTCGAGGCGATCAGCGGCGAGCTGACGTCGTTCGTGCCGCTGCTGGCCCAGCTGCCGGAGACGCGGCAGGACGCGCAGTGGCACGCGGAGGGCAGCGTGGCGGCGCACTCGGCACTGGTCGTTCGCTGGGCGCATGAGCTGGCGGACGGAGCGGACCTGCGCGGTGAGGCCCGGGCCGCGCTGATCCTGGCGGCGGCGCTGCATGACGTGGGCAAGGCCCTGACGACCCGGGACGTGCCGGACGAGGGGGGCGTGGTGCGGGTGCGTTCGCCGCAGCATGCGCGGCGCGGGCGGGACGCCCTGTCGTTCCGGCTGCTGGATTCTGGACTGCCGCCCAGCCTGATCCGGACCGTACTGGCGCTGGTCGCGGCGCACCACAGCCTGCACCGCGCGCTGGACGGCACCCTGGAACGCGGGGTGCCCGCCCTGGCACGCCGCGCGCCGCTGCCCCTGTTGACGCTGCTGGCCCGCGCAGACGCCCACGGGCGGGTGGTGCGCGGCGCGGACGCCCGGGTGGGCGAGGACACGGCCGACCTGCTAGAACTCGCCGCGCGTGAACTGGGCGTCTGGGACGCGCCGGAGCCACTGGCGGACTTCCGGGCGCAGGTGCGCTCCCTGCTGCCCGGCGCGGATGACGACCTGCTGGCCCTGGCGCTGGGGCGCGGCGTGGCCGACTGGGAGGCGGGCGTGATCCACACGCCACACGAGGCCGCGCAGCGCGTCCAGGCTGCCGCCCGGCAGGGATTCCCGCGCCTGACGGTGCTGTGTGGACCGTCAGGCAGCGGCAAGAGCACCCTGGCCGCCCAGCTGAGCGGGGCGCGGGTGATCAGCCTGGACGCCCTGCGCGCGCAGCTGGGGCGCGGCGCGCAGGACCAGCGGGTGAACGGGCAGGTTCTGCAGGCGGCTCGGGAGGCGCTGCGGGAAGGACTGCGACGCCGCGAGCATGTCGTGTGGGACGCCACCAGCCTGCGGCGGGATCAGCGGGCGCAGGTGCTCGGGCTGGGGCATGATTACGGAGCGCTGACGCGCCTGTGGGTGGCCTGGACGTCGCCGGGCGTCGCCGCTCAGCGCAACGCCGCGCGGGCGCGCGTGGTGCCGGGCGCGGTCCTGGCCAACCAGCTGCGGATGCTGGAATTCCCCGATCTCGGCGAGGCCCACGAGGTCACGCTGCACGCCCCTGGAGGTGACGTATGGACGCTGGATTCTCCTTTCCCCCTCAGTTGACTCAGGCCGTTCAGGAGCACGCCTTCCCGCTGGTGTTCGCCACAGTCAGCGGGGCGCACCTGTATGGGTTTCCCAGTGCGGACAGCGACTGGGACCTGCGCGGCGCGCACGTGCTGCCGCTGGCGGAGGTGCTGGGCTTGCAGGTGGGGCCGGGCACGCTGTCCCTGGAGCGGGATGACGGGGTGGTCGAGCTGGATCTGGTGACGCATGACGCCCACAAGTTCGCGGGCCTGCTACTGAAGCGGAACGGGTACGTGCTGGAGCAGCTGCTGTCGCCGCTGGTGGTGCACTCGTCGGCGGCGCACGCGGCGCTGGTGGCCCTGGCGCCGGGGGTGCTGACGCGGCATCACGCGGCGCACTACCTGGGGTTCACGGTGAACCAGTGGCGGCTGCTGGAGAAGGAGGCCGCCACGCCACAGGGCCCGCGCGTGAAGCCGCTGCTGTACGCGTTCCGCACGGTGCTGACCGGGCTGCACCTGCTGCGCACCGGAGAGGTGGAGGCGAACCTGGGCGCGCTGAACGCCGGGGCGCGCCTGCCGTTCCTGGAGGATCTGATGGCCCTCAAGCAGTCGGAGCGCGAGGCGGAGCCCCTGCCCGAGCCGCTGAACGCGTACCGCGCGGCGCACCGGAAGTTGCTCGCGGCGCTGGAGGCCGCGCCTCTCTCGACCCGGCTGCCGGACGCCGTGCCGGACGCGGCGCAGCGGGCGGTGAGCGACTGGGTCGTGCAGGTGCGATTGGGTGCCCTCCCGCTCACTGCGCGCTGAAGGGAGAGGTGCGGGTCAGGATCACCTCGCCCTGCCGGTTGTGCACGGTGAGGGTCAGGACGTGCGGGCCGGGGGTGAGGTCGGCGGGCAGCGTGAAGGCGTGCGGCAGGGTCTGCCCGACCGGGACGGGCTGCCCGTCGAGGGTGAGGGTCACGCGGGCGGGCGTGTCCACCGTCCTGATCCAGAGGTTCCCGCTGTGGGGCGCGCCGCTGCTGACCGTGGTGGGGAGCGCGCGTGGGGTGAGGGTGGCGCCTGCGCCGGGCCGCGTGAGGAACGCCGGGTGCGTGAGCAGTTCGCGGAACGCGGCGAGTTTCTCGGGGCTGCCGAGCAGGCGGTAGTCGTTGCGGCGCGTGACGGGGCGGGGCTGCACGTAGGGGCTGGTGAGCATGTTCAGGTCCAGCCAGTTGATGTTCTTCACGCGGGGGTACTTCAGCGCGGCGCCCCAGTAAGCTTCGCGGAGTTTCGAGGCGGCGAACGCGGCGTACCCAGTGGCGGGCTGCGCGCCGCTGCGGCTGGAGGCCGCGAACTCGCTGATCTGGATGGGGTGCGCGCAGGCGTAACGGCGGTAGATGACGTCCAGCGCGTCCAGCGGGCTGTCGGTCAGGGCGCTGTCGCGGACGTTGCCGTTGCGAAAGGGCGCGGCGTAGACGCTCAGGCCCACCCAGTCCACGGCGTCCGCGCCGGGGTAGTAGCTGCCCACGACGTCCAGGCGGGAGCCCATCGGCATCCAGACCAGCGCGACGTTCGGCGCGTGTCTGCGCATGACGCTGTGCACGAGGCGAAATTTGGCGCGGTACAGCGCGGGGTCGCGGCTCCACTCGTTGGCGGGGTCGTTGAACTCCCCGGCGAAGCGCAGGTAGACCGGCGCCCCGGAGGCGCGGGCGGCCTTCGCGAAGGGCGTCAGGGTCTGCTCGGTGACCTGCCGCAGCGGCATTCCGGGTTCCAGTGCAATGTGCACGGCCATCCCCGCCTGCCGCGCGGCGCGCACCCAGCGGGTCGGGAAGGCCTCGCCGCGGCCGGGGGCGCGCAGCGTGAAGTACCGGAAGCTCACGGCCAGCGGGCCGCCCAGTCCGGGCTCGGCGCGCAGCTGTCCGGTGGGGGTCAGGGCCTGCTCGTCGGCGTAGCGGCCCAGCAGGATGCCGGCGGTGGGTTCCAGCCGGGCGGGCCGGGGGGCGCAGCCGGGCGTGGGCTCTGGGCTGAAGGGGGCGGGGGCCAGCAGGAACGCCTGCCCCTCCTGCCGGTAGCGGGCGGCGATCAGGTCCGTGGCGCGCGCGGTGTTCAGGTCGCCCCGCGCGCGGGCGAGGTTCGCGGCCTGCGTGTAGGCCTGCACGGCGCCGTCGTAGTCGCGCAGCTGCACGCGGGTGTCGGCCAGGGCGCGCCAGTTCGCGGCGGTGGGGTTCAGGGTGGTCGCCTGGAGGTACGCGGCGTGCGCGGCCGTCCACTGTCCCGCACGGGCCTGCGTGCGGGCCTGGGTGTACCACTGGTCGGCGCTGCGGGGAGAGGTGGTGGCCGTGCTCAGCGAGCCGATCAGGAGGGGAAGCAGGAGGGCGGCGCGGCGCATCGCGCGCATAGTAAGGGCCGGGGGCCGCGTGAGGCTGCGGTGAAGCTCGCACGATCAGCTGCCGGTCAGCTTGCCGGCGCGGGTGACCGCCCCCTACCGGCCGGAAGCGGCTGTGCGAGGATACGGGGCGTGACCCTGACCGCCGCCCCCGATGTGATCGAGCTGCCTGCGCTGGCGCTGGTGCTCCTCGTGGGCGTGGCCGGCTCGGGGCGGGGGGCTTTCGCGGCGCGGCACTTCACGCCCGGCGAGGTGTTCGACGCCCGGGCCTTCCCGGACGCGGACGCCCTGCGTGCGGCGGTGGCGGCGCGGCTGGCGGCGGGTGAACTGGCGGTCGTGATCGCCCCGGCCACGCGGCCCCTGGAGCGGGCGCCCTGGTCGGCCCTGGCCCGCGAGCACGACGTGAAGGCGGTCGCGGTGCTGCTGGACGAGGACCGCGCCGTGCTGGACGCGCGCAGCGGGGGCCCCCTGAGCCGCGAGGAGCTGATCGCGCAGGTCTCGGAGCTGCGGCGCACGGCGGGTGGCCTGCGCGCCGAGGGGTTCCGGCAGGCGTGGCACCTGCGGGGCGCGCAGATCGCCCGTGTGGGCGTGCGGCGCGTGCCGCTGCGGGTGGACCGCCGGGACCTGCACGGGCCGTTCGACCTGATCGGGGACGTGCACGGCTGCCTGGAGGAATTGCGCGACCTGCTGACCCGCCTCGGGTACGTCCTTGATGGGGAGTCGATGACGCCTCCGGCGGGCCGCACGGCGGTGTTCCTGGGCGACCTGACCGACCGGGGGCCGGACAGCGCGGGCGTCCTGCGGCTGGTGATGGGCATGGTGGCGTCGGGCGCGGCGCTGTGCGTGACCGGCAACCACGACGAGAAGCTCCTGCGGGCGCTGAGCGGCAAGGCGGTGAAACCTCTGCACGGGCTGGACGTGACCCTCGCGGAGTTGCAGGCCGCCGGGCTCGCGTTCCAGGCGCAGGTGCGCACCTTTCTGGAGGGACTCCCGGCGCACCTCGTGCTGGACGGGGGGCGGCTGATCGCGGCGCACGGGGGCCTCCCGGCGCACCTGCACGGGCGCGGGAGTGGCCGCGCGCGGAGTTTCGCACTGTACGGCGACACGACCGGCGAACGCGACGAACTGGGCCTCCCGGTCCGGCGCGACTGGGCCGCCGGGTACACGGGCGCGCCGCTGGTCGCGTACGGACACACGCCGCACGCCGAGCCGCGCTGGGTGGGGAACACCGTGAATCTCGACACCGGCTGCGCGTTCGGCGGGGCACTGACCGCGCTGCGCTATCCCGAACGGGAGACGCTCAGCGTTCCGGCCCGCGCGGTGTACGCGCCGCCGCCGCGTCCGCTCCCGCCGGGGCAGCCGCCGCAGGCGTAGCTTTCGCGGGCCACTGGGCCAGCAGCGCCCCCGCAAGGATCAGCAGGCCGCCCAGCGCCGCGCCGGGGCCGGGTTGCTCGCGCAGGATGACGGCCGCCAGCGCCACCGTGACCAGGGGTTCCAGGGTGCCCAGCAGGCTGGCGCGCGTGGCGCCCAGCGCCCGGACCGCGCCGTACAGGGCGGGCACCGCGACGATGGTGGGCAGCAGCGCCAGCGCCAGGATCGGCCCCCACTGCACCGCGCCGACCGGAACGTGCAGCGCGCCCTGCGCGGCGGCCAGCACGGCGAACACCACGCCGCTGACCAGGGCCATGTGGGCGGTGGCGGCCAGGGCACTCACGCCGCCCAGCAGCCGCTCGCTGGCGACCAGATACCCGGCGTACAGCGCGCCCGCGCCCGCCGCGAAGCCCAGCCCTGCGGCGTCGCGGTCCGCGGCGGACGGCAGGCCCACCACCAGCGCCAGTCCCGCGCCCGCCAGCGCCACCGCGCCCAACTGCGTGCGGCGCGGCGCGCGGCCCAGCCCCCAGGACAGCAGGATCACGAACGCCGGGGCGAGGTACAGCAGCAGCGACGTCGCGCCCGCCGAGACCCGCTCCAGCGCCCCGAAGTAACAGGTGGTCGCCAGGGTGTACAGCAGGCCCACGCCCAGCATCCGCGCCCGCTGCGCGCCCGTGATCCCGCGCGAGCTGAGGGGCAGCAGCAGCGCCGCCACGATCAGGAACCGCCAGCCCAGCGTCGTGAAGGACGCCAGCCCCGCCTGACCCGCCAGTTTCCCCCAGATGCCCAGTGTGCCGAACGCCGCGGCGGACGTCACGCCCAGCAGCACACCCCGGCGGACATCCGCTCCTCCTGCCCCTCCGTTCATCCGCCCGAGGGTACCGCCTCACCGTTTCCCGGGGGTGGGTCGCGCTAGCCTGAGGCACGTGACGCCGCCCGCCCCTCCCCTTCTGGATTCGTGGCTGGTGGTCGTGAACCTGCCCATTGGGCCCTGCGGTTTCGCCCCGCCGCACGGCTGGACGGGCGCGGCGCCGCTGGGCTGCCGGGTGCTGGTGCCGTGGCGTGGCGCGCTGGAGGTCGGGCTGGTCGTCGGAAACGGGGACGGGCGCGGCGTGCACCGCCTGCGCGAGGCCGTGCACGTCCTCGACGACCCCACGAGTCCCTGGGTGACCCCGGCGACCGTGTCGGGCGTGCAGGGCTGGGCGGCGGACGCCCGCATTCCCGCCGGGCTGATCTGGGGTGACCTGCTGGGCGTGGGCTGGCAGCCCGAGGTGACGCACATGGTCCGCGCGGTGGAGGGCGCGGACCTGAGCGTGTTCGCGCGCCGCCCACCCACCGACCGCTGGACGGACGCGGGCGCCTTCCCGGACGCGCTGCTGGACGCCATCCGCGAGCAGGGGCTGCTGGAGGAACGCTTCACGCCCCGCCCCCGGATGCGCGGCGCGGTCGCCGCCCGCCCGCTGGATGAGGTGCCCGCCGGGAACCGCACCGCGACGGTCCTGAGCGCCGTGACCCCGGCCCCGGCGGGCCTGACGGCGAAGCAGGCGCAGGCCGCCATGTGGCTGGCGGAGCACGGCCCCTGCGACACGCTGAGCGCCTGGGCGAAGGGCGCGGGCGTCAGCAGCGGCGTGGTGACGGCGGCCCTGAACGCGGGCGGCGCCGAGTACACGCTGGTCGATGCCCCACCACCCCCCGCCTGGGCGTGGTTGCACGAGCACGGCCCGGTGGACACGTACGCCGCGTGGGCGAACAGCGCCTCGGCGGACGGGGTGCCGCTGACCCCCACGCAGGCGGGCACGCTGGCCCTGCGCGGCTGGGCCGACACCACCCTGGTCCCGCAGCCCCCACCCGCCCTGCCGGAACCGCACCCGCAGCCCGACCCCGCCGGGGCGCCCGACCCGCTGCCGGAAGCGCCGGTGTGGCGGCTGCACGGGGGCCGCGCCCGCGCGCGCTTCGCGCTGCTCGCCCCGCGCGTCACGCGGCTGCTCACGCAGGGGCGGAGCGTGCTGATCCTCGCGCCGGACCACGCGACGCTCCGCCGCGCCTGGGAGGGCCTCTCCGGCCTCGCCGCGCACGCGGGTACGCGGGCCGTGCAGCTGACCGGCACCCTCAGCGAGCCGCAGCGCGCCCACACCTGGCAGCTCATCCGCACGGGCGAGGCCCGGCTCGTCATCGGCAGCGGGCACGCGCTGGCCGCCCCGCTGGACGACCTCGCGCTGATCATCGTGCTGGAGGAGGCCAGCGACGCGCACAAGCTCCTGAGCGGCAGCCGCGCGTTCCTGCCGGACCTCGCCACGCGCATCGCCGCCGCGCACGACGCCGCCCTGGCCCTGGTGGGCACCACGCCCGCCGCCGAGAGCGTCCCGCACCCCGGCGCGGTCCTCCCGCCGCCGCGCGCCCGCGTGCACGTCGTCGATTACGCCAACCCACCCGAGCAGGCCGAACTGGGACCGCTATCCAGCGTCCACCTGCGCCTCGGGGATCAGGGGTACCCCCTCAGCCACGACCTCGCCCGCGTGCTGCGGCAGGTGCAGGAACGCGGCCGTCAGGCGGCCCTCCTCGCGCCCCGGCGGGGGTACAGCGCCCTGCTGCGCTGCCCGGGCTGCGACCACACCCCGCAGTGCCGCAACTGCGACGTCCCGCTGCGCTTCCACCGCGAGGGGCGGCAGCTCACCTGCCACCAGTGCGGGTACCACCAGCCCATCCCCGAACGCTGCGACCAGTGCGGCGATCCCATGTGGCAGGCGCGCGGCCCCGGCACCGAATGGATTGCGCAGGAGGTGCAGAAACTCCTCCCCGGCTTCCCCGTCTACCGCCTCGACCGGGACCGCCAGGATGACCTCACGCCCCTGATGCGCGGCGAGAGTGGTGTGGTCATCGGCACGCAACTCCTGCTGTCGCACGAACCGCCCCCGGACCTCGCCCTGATCGGCGTGACCCTGGCCGACACGTGGCTGAACGTCAGCGACTTCCGCGCCAGCGAACGCTACCACCGCCTGCTGCGCCAGCTCGCCGAGTGGCACCCCACTCGCGCGCCCATGATCCTCGTGCAGACCTTCCAGGCCGACCACCCCGCCCTGAAAGTCATGGTGGACGGCCGCGACACCCTCGCGTACCCCGCCGCCGAGGAACGCGCCCGCGCCGCCCTGAACTACCCCCCCCACGCCCGCCTCGCGCAGATCGAGATCAGCGCCCGCGACCAGCACAAGGCGCAGGCCGCCGCGCAGGACCTCGCCGACGCCCTCCACGGCGCCGGCGCCACCGCCCACGAGGTCCTCGGCCCCGCGCCCAGCCCGGTCGCCCGCGTGCGCGGCGTGTACCCCTACCACCTCTTCCTGCGCGCCCGCAACGACACCCGCCTCGGCGAACTCCTGCGCATCCTCGACACCCGAACCTGGAAAGCGAAGATCAGGGTGGACGTCAACCCGAGGGGCGGGCTGTAAGGCTCAGCCCGTCACCTCGGGCATGAGTTCGCCGCCCATCTAGCGTTCCAGCATGGCGTACGCGCCGCCGCGTCGGCGGAGGGTGTCGGGGTGGCCGTCCTCGACGATCATGCCGCCCGCGAGGACGATGACGCGGTCGGCGGTGCGGGCGAGGCTGGGGCGGTGCGTGACGATCAGCGCGGTGCGGCCGCGCGTGAGCTCGTCCAGCGCGGCGACGACCTGGGTTTCGCTCTCGGCGTCCACGGCGCTGGTGGGTTCGTCGAGCAGGAGGAGGCTGGGCCGGGCCAGCAGCGTGCGGGCGATGGAGAGCCGCTGGCGTTGCCCACCGCTGAGCCGCACGCCGCGTTCCCCGACGACGGTCTGGAGGCCGTCGGGGAGGGCGTGGACGAAGGTGTGAGCGTGCGCGGCGCGCAGGGCGGCGTCCACCTCGGCATCGGTGGCGTCCGGGCGGGCGTAGCGGACGTTGTTCAGCACGGTGTCGTGGAACAGGAAGGTGTCCTGCGCCATGACGGCGGCGTTCTCGCGCAGGCTGCGCAGCGTGAGGTCGCGCAGGTCGTGCCCGTCGAGCGTCACGCGCCCGTGCTGCGGGTCGAAGGTGCGGGTGACGAGGGCCAGGAGGGTGCTCTTGCCCGCCCCGCTCTCGCCGAGGAGGGCGACGCGCTGCCCGGCGGGAATGTGCAGCGTCACGTCCCGCAGGATGGGCCGGGCGGGGTCGTACCCGAACGTGACGTTCTCGAAGCGCAGGTCGCCCCGCACGGGCTGCGGCAGGGGCTGCGCGCCGGGCCGGTCCTGCACGGGGACGGGCGCGTCGAGCACCTCGAACACCCGCCGTCCGCTCGCCTCGGCCCGCTGGAGCAGGTCGCCGATGTTCACGAGGTCGTCGATCGGACCGTAGAAGTACCGCCCGTAGCCCCGGTACGCGAGGAGGCCGCCGAGCGTGAACTGCCCGGCCATGATCAGCCACGCGCCGCCGCCCAGCATGATCACGTTCCCCAGGTTCCCCACGAAGCGCGCGCGGGGGAAGGCGCGGTTGCGGATGGTGACGGCCTTCACGCCCTCGGCGTACAGCTCGTCCCCGAGGGCGCGGATGCGCTCGGCCTCGGCGTCCTCCCGCGCGAAGCCCTGCACCACGCGGATGCCGCTCAGGCGGTCCGTGATCAGCGCGCTCAGGTCCCCCAGGCGGGCGCGCGCCGCGCGGTATGCGGGCCGCACCGTGCGCGCGTAGCGGCGCAGCATGAGCGCCACGGCGATCATCGGCAGGGTCGTCAGGATGCCCAGCAGCGGTTGCAGGGCGATGAAGATCCCGATCACCCCGATGAGGCGCAGGGCGTTCGCCAGCACGGCGTCCGTGCCGCGCACCAGCACGTCCTGCAGCGCGTCCACGTCCCCCGTCACGCGGGCGATCAGGTCCCCGGTGCGCTGCCCCTCGAAGTACGCCGCCGACTGCCCCTGCAACTTCCGGTACAGCGTCAGGCGCAGGTCGCGCGTGAAGGCCTGCCCCGCCCGTTCCAGCAGTAGCCCCCGCCACGCGGACAGCGCCTGCTGCACGCCGAACACCGCCACCAGCAGGACCAGCTGCCACCCGATGAACGTCCAGTCGCGGTTCGGAATGCCGTGATCCACCACGCGGATCCACACGAGCGGCGGGTACAGTTCCGCCGCCACGCTTCCCAGCAGCAGCAGCAGCCCCGCGCCCACCGTGCGGCGGTACGGATTCAGCAGCCCGTACAGGCGGCGCAACACGGACGGACTGGGGGCAGGCATACGGGCGAGGATACGCGCCCAGGTTCAGATCATCCGGAGGGCAGCACGCACTTCCAGCCAGCTCTGCAAGTCCGGATGAAGAGGGTGAGGCAGGAACTTGGCCAGTTGAGAGAGAAGCTCAATAACGTTGTTGACGTGCGCCATAGCGTCCAGCTGCGTATCGTCCTGATGTTCACTGTTCTCGACCACCGATCGATATTCATCGGGCGTCCAGGGGATCAGCTTCAACGCGTCGGCGGTCCATATATGGGCATCCAGAAGCGGATGTCCGTTCTGAGGCCCGAACCGGGCAATCATGAGGAGACGGATGGACAGCGGTTCCCTCCAGCAGTCCGGGGAGGCTGAGACGAGCGCGAACGCGACTTCCGCCCAGGCCAGTGCCTGCTCCCCTTCTGTGTCGCGGGCATGACCATAGAGCCACTCCCAGAGGTGCAGAACGTCGTTCATCCAAACCTGTTCACCAGCTCTGAGCGCCGTCGTCATCTCCTGTGCCCGCACGAGCAGCGCTGCGTCCTTCACTCAAGCACTGTACCGCCCGGACCACGCCATCCCATTCCTTGATCCGGTCAGCCCGTATGCTGCGCGGCATGACGAGTGCGCGGCCGGATGACCGGATTCCTGTGGTGGTGGTGGGCGGCTTTCTGGGGGCCGGGAAGACGACGCTGGTGAATCACCTGATCCGGTCGCTGCCGCACCGGCTGGGTGTGATCGTGAACGAGTTCGGCGCGCAGGGCGTGGACGGTTCCCTGATCGAGCGGCTGCAGGATGACGTGACGGAACTGACCGCCGGGTGCCTGTGCTGCACGGGCCGCGACGACCTGCTGCGGGCGCTGGTGACGATCGCCATGCGGGAGCAGAAGCCGGACGCGGTGATCGTGGAGCTGTCCGGCGTGGCCGACCCGACGCCGGTGCTGACGACGCTGCTGGAACGCTCGGTGCGCGCGGCGTTCCGCGTAACGACGCTCGTGGCGGTCGTGGACGCCCGGCACGCCCTGCAGACGCTGCGGGAGCATCCGGAGGCGGCGCGGCAGCTGGCGTACGCGAACGTGGTCGTGCTGAACAAGACCGACCTCGCCGACCTGGCCCTGCTGGAGCACGCGCAGGGCGTGCTGAGGGGCGTGAATCCGCTGGCGGACCTCAAGCGGGTGGAGCAGGGGCAGATTGACGCGGAAGCGCTGCTGGCCCGCGACGATTTCGACCCGCGCGTGCTGGACGGCGTGGATACCCGCGCGGCGCACACGCCGGGCCTGAAGTCCTTCACGCTGCGCGCCGACCGCCCCCTGGACCCATACGCGTGGCAGCGGTTCATGACCGACTACCTGCTGTCCCGCCCGGCGGAGGTCCTGCGTGCCAAGGGGTTCCTCGACCTGTTCGGGTACCCGCAGCGCATCCTGTTCCAGGCGGTGCGGGACCTGTTCACCGCCGACGCCTGGGAGGCTGGTGACGGCACGTCCGAACTCGTGGTGATCGGCCGGGGCCTGGACCGCGCGGAGTTCGAGGCCGCGTGGGCCGCGTGCCTGACACCCGACCCGCACGACCTCATCCCGGACTGAACGGCGAAGCGGCCCCCTCGTCGTAGGGGGCCGCTTTCCATTGGAAATTACTTGCCCTGCTGGGCGAGTTTCAGGTAGTAGGCGCTGCTCTTGTCGGTGGGGTCCAGGGCGACGGCCTGGGTGTATGCGGCGGCCGCACCGGGGTAGTCCTTGCGTTCGTAGCGGGTGCGGCCCAGCCACGCCCAGGCCTTGGCGTACCTGGGATTCTGCTGGGTGGCAGCCTGGAAGCCCTCTTCAGCGGCTGCCTTGTTCCCGGCGGCGTATTTGGCGTACGCGTCGCGGTAGGTGCGGACCGCCTGGAGGCCGTACGTCTGCGCTTCCTGCGCCAGGGCGAGGTTGTACCGGTCGCTGGCGGTCGCGCCGGGCAGGGCACCCAGGGCCGTGTACGCGTCCAGCGCGGCCTGGGTGTTGTCCAGGTCCAGGGCGAGGCGTCCGGCTTCGCGCTGCGCGTCGGCGAAGTTGGGGGCGCTGCGGGCGGCCTCCTGGAATCCGGCGAGGGCCTGGGCTTTGCGTCCGGCGTCCAGGTCGCCGTACGCGCGGCTGAAGGCGCGGGTGGCGGCGGGGCCGTACTGCGCGGCCTTGTCGGTCAGCGAGCGGAAGTACGTGAGGGTCTTGTCGCCGGGGTTCAGGGTCAGTGCGCGGTCGTACAGGGTGCGGGCCTGAGTGTACTGCCCGGCTTCCAGCGCGGTGCGGGCGGCCCAGGTGGCGCAGGGGGCGCTGGCAGGGTCGAAGGTCAGGCAGGTGTCGAAGAACTTCGCGGCCTGATCCGGCTGGTTGCGGGTGTACGCGGCGTACCCGAGGTTGTACTGGACCGTGGCGGCGCTCTTCGCCTCGGGGGTGTTCCGCGCAGCGTTCGGGGCCGCCTGGAAGTACGCGGTCCAGGTGGTTTCCGCCTGTTTCCAGAAGCCGACCTCGGTGTAGATGTTCGCGCGGAGTTTCAGGTACTCAGGGTTGCCGGGCGCGGCGGCGACGGCGGCCTCGGCGGCGGCGGCAGCCTGCTTCCAGAGGGTCTGGTCGATGTTCGCGCTGCCTCTGGGGTAGGTGGCGCGGGCCTTGTCGGCCAGGGCGCGGGCGTCGGCGGCGAGCGCGGCGGGCGTCTGCGTCGTGGTGGTCTGGGTGGTGTCGGTCTGTGCGGCGGCGAATTGCAGGGGCGCGGTCAGGGCCAGGGTGGCGGTCAGGGTCAGCAGGTTGGGTCGCATGAGGGGCTCCTTGAATGCAGGACGGGGCTTGAGGGTCGTCCGGTCATCTGAGCAGGTCAGCCTGACCCCCGTGGGCCGGTTTCTTTAAGGCGCACTTCACACTCCCCCCACCCGCCGCCCGGCGGGATCTGGAAGGCAGGGCAGGGTCGCTTCTGGGGGCGTTCTGGTAAAACAGGAGCATTGTGAGCGACCCTGCCTCCCCCCGCGTGTACCCGCTGCGCCTGTACGGTGACCCCGTCCTGCGCCGCAAGGCCAAGCCCCTCCAGGCGACCGACACCCTGACCGTGCCGGGCTTCGATCCGCAGACGGTGCGTCAGGTGGCGGACACCATGCTGGAGACGATGTTCGAGGCGCATGGCGTGGGGCTGGCCGCGCCGCAGATCGGCCTGCCCGTGCGGCTGTTCGTGGCGGTCGAGTACGAGGACGACGAGGAGGAGAACGAGGGTCAGGAAAAGCCGCTGAAGTCCCGCGTGCTGCGTGACTTCGTGATGCTCAACCCGCTCCTGAAGGTCATCGACAAGAAGAAGGACCGCTCGTACCAGGAGGGGTGCCTGAGCATTCCCGGCATCTACGAGGAGGGCGTGCCGCGCGCCCGCGCGGTGCAGGTGAGTTACACCGACCTGGACGGCGCGGCCCGCGTGATCGAGGCGGATGATTTCCTGGCGCGGGTGTTCCAGCACGAGGCGGATCACCTGGACGGCGTGCTGTTCCTGGACCGCCTGCCCGCCGAGGTGACCGAGGACTACCGCAAGGAGCTGCTGGCGATCCAGCAGAAGTCCCGCACGTTCCTGAATGACCTGGCCGCGCATGAGCGGCAGCGCAAGGCGGGCCTTTGACCGGCGGCGGGCCGCGCGTGGCGTTCTTCGGGTCGCCCGCGTTCGCGCTGCCGGTGCTGGACGCCATCCGCGAGCACTTTCAGGTGGTGCTGGTCGTCGCGCAGCCGGACAAGCCGGTGGGGCGCGGCCTGAAGCTGACGCCCCCACCCGTCGCGGCCCGCGCGGCAGAACTGGGCCTGCCCCTCGCGCAGCCCAAAAAACTGCGGGGGAACGCGGCATTCGAGGCGACGCTGCGTGAGTCCGGCGCGGACGTGGCGGTCACCTGCGCGTACGGGAAGATCCTGCCCCTGAGCGTGCTGAACATTCCCCGCTACGGGTTCCTGAACACGCACACCAGCCTGCTGCCCGCGTACCGGGGCTCCGCGCCGATCCAGTGGGCGCTGGTGAACGGCGAGGCGGTGACGGGCACGACGATCATGCAGACCGACGAGGGCATGGATACCGGCCCGGTGCTGCTTCAGGAGGCGCTGCCCATCGCGCCCGACTGGACCAGCCTCGACTTGGCGGACGCCCTGAGCGCGCAGGCGTCGCGGCTGATCGTGCAGGCCCTCTCTAACCTGGATGGCCTCTCCCCCACCCCGCAGGACGAGGCCAGGGCCACGCACGCGCCCATGCTCGTGAAGGAGGACGGCTTCGTCCGCTGGGGCGACACCGCCGCGCAGATCGTCAACCGCTCCCGGGGCGTGGCCGCGTGGCCGCAGACGACCGCGTTCCTGGGCGGCGCCCGCCTGAAACTCGGCGGCCTGAGCGTCACGGCCGGGTCCGGCCAGCCGGGCGAGGTGCTGGGCGTCACTGAAAGCGGCCTGACCGTCGCCGCGCGCGACGGCGCCGTGCTGATCCGCACCGTGCAGCCCGAGGCCCGCAAGGCGCAGCCCGCGCACACCTGGGCGCAGGGCGCAGGCGTGACGCGCGGCACCCGCCTCGACGTGTGGGAACCGACCCAGAGCTGAGGCCGTACCCGGGGGCATGAGCCTCGCCTTCCCCCTGACGCTGGAATTCAAATTCAGTCTCTTCACCGAACTGCGCGTCACCGACGCGCGCGGGCAACTCGTCGCGGTGGTGAAGGAGAAGACCTTCAGCGTCCGTGACGAGGTCCGCATCTACCGCGACGAGCAGAAACAGGTGCAGACCCACCGCATGAAAGCCAAGGGCTTCCTTGCGGGTGCGCTGGACTGGAAGGCGTCGCGCCTGATCGAACGGCTGGACGGCACGCCCGTCGGCGCCCTGCAGGCGCAGGGCATGCGGACCCTGTGGGCCGCCGGGTACGACCTGCTCGGCCCGAACGGCGAACCACGCTTCACCATCCGCGACGACCACCCCTGGCTCGGCCTGATCGAGGGCGCGCTGGACGCCATTCCGTTCATCGGGGATTTCATCGCCATGGGCTTCGACTACCTCGTGAACCCCACGTACACCGTCACCGACACGGGTGGGCAGGCCGCGTACCGCGTGCACAAGAAACGCAGCTTCATGGCCCGCCGCTTCACCGTCGAGGAGTTGCAGCCGCGCGCCGGGCAGGACGACGAACTGGTCCTGATGGGCCTCATCCAGCTGATCCTGCGCGAACGCGAACGCGGCTGAGCATGCACCGCGAAGACCAGCAGACCGCCTCGGCGCTGCTGGCCTTCCTGGCCGCGTACCAACAGACCCTCGGGGCCGAGACAGTCGGCACCCGGCAGGTCGGTGTACTCCCGGAAGGCCACCCGCAGCCGCAGCCACCCTGCCCCGTCGTTCACGCTGCCCACCGGGAGGGCGAGGCACTGGCCCGCGCGCACCTGGGCTGAGGCTCAGCGGGGCTGGACGCCCGTGGCGTGCAGGATGGCGTCCACGGTCTCCTCCACCGTCAGTCGGGTGGAGTCGATGACGTGCCAGCCCGTCTTCGGGTGGCGTTCCAGTTCATCGTCCACGAACGCGATCGCCTGTTCCAGCAGCGGGCGGAAACTGTCCCCGTCCGTCCCCCGCGCGGCCAGTCGCGCCAGCGCGGCCGCCCGCTGGGGGCGCAGTAGCACGAGGTGCAGGTCCGGGCCGAGCACCCGCGTGTAGTCCGCCTCGGGCTGCGCCCCGAACCAGAAGTCGTCCAGCGCCACGGTAAACCCGCCCCGGGTGTACGTGCGGGCCATCAGCGCGGCCGCCTCGTGCGCCAGCGCCAGCTGGGCGAGCAGGTGGTCGCTGATCTCGAAACTCATGTCCACCAGCCCGGACGTCACCATGTGCCGCACGTCATCCACCGGGATGTGCACGCCCCGCGTGAAGCGGCGCGTCAGTGCCCGGGCCACCGTGCTCTTCCCGGCAGCGGGCGCACCCAGGATCAGGAAGGCGTCGCTCATGGGCCGAGCCTACCCCTTCCAGGCGGGCACCTGATCAGGGCATCCGGGCAGAGTCGTGCGGGATGACGGCTGTCAGGCCACGCGCTTTCAGGTACCGCTGGCGGCCGCGTTCCCCGAGGACGTTCATCAGCGGCGTCAGGCGGGGCAGCAGGCCGGGCCACAGCATCGCCAGTCGGCCGGACAGGCCGTCCCCGTACGGCACGTAACGTTCCAGTCGCGGGCGGTGGATGCTGGCCAGGACGGCCTGCGCGACCTGCCGGGCGGTCTGGGGTTCGCTCAGGAAGTTCAGTGGGCTGCCGCCGTGCGTGGCCTCGTGGCGCAGCATGCCGGTGTCCACCCCGCCCGGCAGGATGGAGCTGACGAGCACACCCTGCCCCGCGAAGCGCTGCGCGAGGGCCAGCATCAGGCCGCGCAGCCCGAACTTCGAGGCGGTGTACACGGCGCTCTCGGCGATGGGGATGATGCCCGCCATGGACACGACGGTCACGATCTGCCCCTGCTGCCACGCGCCGCCCTGGTCGCGGCCCAGGCGCAGCCACGGGAAGAATTCGCGGCTGAGCAGCGCGGGGGCCAGCAGGTTCACGTTCAGTTCCGTCTCGATGGTGTCGGTCCGGCTGGTCTCGAAAGGTTCCACGATCACGACGCCCGCGTTGTTGATCAGCAGGTGGCACGCGCCATGCCGGTGGATGACCTCCTCGCGGATGCGGGTGATGTCCGCCGCGCGGGTCAGGTCGGCGGCGATGAGCTGCGCGGGGCGGCTCAGGCGGGCCTGCACGGCCTCCAGGCCGTCGCGGCGCAGGTCCACCAGGGCCAGCTGCGCCCCGGCGGCGTCGAGGGCCAGGGCGATCTCGGTGCCGATGGCCCCGGCGGCGCCGGTCACGACGGCCACGGCGCCCTGCGGGGTGCGGCCAGAGCGGGGAGTGAGGGCGGCGCGGGTCATGCGCTCACCGCCTGGCGGGCGGGGACGCTCAGGGCCGCCTCGTCCGGTTCGGGCCAGTTCAGGCGGCGGCACAGGGCGCGCAGGTGCGTCAGGAACGCGCGGCGCTGCACGTACAGCGCGTGCCGGGGGCTGTCCACGTGCGCGCCGCCGGACAGGTCGGTGCGGTCCTCGCGGATCAGGGTGTCGAAGGGTTGCGGCCCGCCGGGGTACGCCCGCTGCTCCAGCAGGTACTGCGTGAGCAGGTGCGCCATCCAGTCGGCCAGGGGGTACAGGGACCCGTCGGTTTCCAGGTACCCCAGCCCGAACAGGTTGTGGTGCGCGCGGTTGAACATGGTCAGGTACAGGTCCGGGCGTTCGGATTTCCATTCGAAGTACCGGCGGGCGTAGGGGATGTTCATGGTGTACCCGGTGGCGCAGATGATCAGGTCCACCGCCTCGCGCGTGCCGTCGCGGAACACGACGTCCGGGCCGTCCAGGCGCGCCACGTCGCCCTTCACGCGGATGTCCCCGTGCGCGAGGTGGTGCAGCAGCTGGTCGTTCACGATGGGATGCGATTCGAACAGGCGGTGGTCGGGTTTCGGCAGGCCCAGTTTCGTCAGGTCGCCGGTCACGAGGCGCAGCAGGCCCTGCATGACGGGCCGCTCGATGAACGCCGGGAGGTGCGGACCCCCGGCCGCCAGGGTGTCGGCGGGCCGCCCGAACACCCGCTTGGGAATGAAGTGGTACCCGCGCCGCATGCTGATGAACGCCGCGTCGGCGCTGCGGGCGGCGTCGCAGGCGATGTCGCACCCGGAATTCCCGGCGCCCAGCACCAGCACGCGCCGCCCCCGGAACTCGTCGGGGCTGGTGTACGTGACGCTGTGGCGGACCTCGCCGCCGAACACGCCGGGCAGTTCCGGCATCTGCGGTTCCCAGTTCGTGCCGGTCGCGCAGATCACCCCGGCGTACGTGCGGACCTGCCCGTCCGTGAAGGCCACCTGCCAGCCGCCCGGCATCTCCTGCACGTCCAGGACACCCACCCCGAAGCGGATGCGGCCGTACAGCCCGAACGTCCGCGCGAACGACCGCAGGTACGCGAGGATCTGCCGGTTGGTGGGGTAGTCGGGGTAGTCGGCGGGCATGGGGAACCCCAGGAACGCCGAGGTGGTCTTCGACGAGATGAAGTGTGCCGAGCGGTACATGGGCGTGCCCGGGTTCTCGATGTCCCAGATGCCGCCCACGTCGGTGTGGCGTTCCACCTGCTCGTAGGACAGGCCCGCCTGCGTGAAGGCGCGTGCGAGGGACAGGCCGCAGGGTCCGGCCCCGATGATCAGGTACGTGGGTTCGTTCATGTATGCCTCCGGTCTCCCCGGACCGGCCGGGCGAGGGTGCCGGTATGGAATCACGCGGCCCAGCGCGCGCCCAGGGTTACACTGGAGCGCCAGGGGGACCGAATGGGCAATGATCGGGAGACCGGATCGGACAGCCAGCACCCACCATCACCAGCCCTGGCGCCGCCGCGCCCGCTGCGGTTCGCGCCCGTCCTGTGGCGCGCCCTGCTCGCCGCCACGCGCGACCTCCCCCCCACGCACCCCCTGACGCGGCACCTGCGGCACTGGCGCGCGGAACTGGACGCCGCGCAACCCCCACCGCAACTGAACGCCCCGCAGGTGAACACCCTGATCCGCGCGGCCCTGCCCGGCCTGCCCCCCCACGCACCCGGCCTCGAGATCGGCGCCGCGCAGACCCTGACCGCCTTCGGCCCCGCCGGGTTCGCCATGATGACCGCCCCCACCGTCGGCGACGCCCTGCACATCGGCCTGCGCTTCCAGCACCTGATCGGCACGCCCCTGATCCTGCGCGCCACCCAGCACCCGGGCGAACTGCACCTGCACCTGCGCGCCGGGGCGGAACTGCACGCCGACGTGGAACGCTTCCTGACCGAGGAATTCATCGCCAGCCTGCTCGGCATCCTCCGCCAGGAGACCGGGCGCGACCTGCGCCCCCACCGCACCGACCTGACCGGGCCGTCCCCACCGCTGGACGGCCGCCTGCGCTACCACGCGGCGTTCGGCCCCGTCACGTTCGGCGCGCCGCACAGCACCGTCGTCCTGCCCGGCGCGTGGCTGACCCTGCCCCTGCTGCGCGCCGACCCCGCCACGCACCGCGACGCCCTGGCGTGGTGCGGCCGCCTGACCCACGCGGCCCCCCCGCAGTCCGACCAGACCTTCGACGCGCAACTGCGCGACTGCCTGCGCCTCCAGCCACCCCACGACCGCGACCTGGGCACCGTCGCCGCGCTGCTGGGCCTACACCCCCGCACGGTCCGCCACCGCCTGTCCCGCCTGGGCACCACCTTCCGCGAGGTCCGCGCCGGGGTGCTCCTCGACGAGGCCCGCGAGTGGCTGACCCACACCCCGGACTCGACCGAGACGGTCGCGCAGCGCCTGGGCTTCAGCGACGCCCGCAGCTTCCGCCGCGCCCTGAAAGCCTGGACGGGCCACACCCCACAGGAACTCCGCCAGCACCCCGACAGGGAGTGAACGGCCCGGGTCAGTGGGGGCGGGTGTCCATGCGCTCGGGGGCCGCGCCGAACGCGGGGAACAGGTCTGCCAGCACGACGTACCCGTCCGGGGCGCGTCCGCCGGGTTCCTGAAGGCGCACCTCCCAGGTCTCGTCATGAAAACCGCTCAGGCGCCGCACCGTCACCCGGCCTGATTCCAGGCGGCGCAGGTACTCCCGCAGGAAGGTGTCGAGATCGGGCGCCAGCACGAACCGGTGTTCCTCGTCGCGGCCCGTCGTGATGACCTGCCCTGGCCGCCCAGTCGGGCCGGGATGAAGATCGAGCGCCACGTGGTTCCCGCCCCCGTCGTGCAGGAACGGCAGCCAGTCGCCCGTGGCATACAGCAGGCGGATCGCGCCGGGCGGGTGCGACACCACGACCTCGTCCAGATCGGTCATGCGGTCGGCGGCGAGTTCCGCCCACGCCACCCGCTGGAATTCCAGATGCTCCAGGCTCAGGAATTTCAGGCCGAACAGGTCGCCGCCGTCATGCCAGCGGTACAGGGCGCGCAGGGCCGGGGGCAGCGTCACGCCCTGCCGCACCTCGAAGGCGTCCAGCGCGGCGTCCGTCACGCCGGGGCGCAGCGTGGCGTGGTGCAGCGGGACCTCGCGCGCCACCCAGGCGTCCAGGCGGGCCAGCAGTTCGGGAATGTCACGGGGTTCGGGCAGGGTCACGGGTGTCACGCGGCGTATCTCCAATGGCGGCGGGCGGTCCGCCCACACGCCCGTCGTGGCGTACGGGATCGCCGGGACGATCAGCAGGGGCAGCAGCCAGCGCCACATGCCCCCAGCGTGACACAGCGGGCTAGGGCGCGCCGCCTCAACCCTTCCAGGCGGGCACCCCATCCCCGTACTGGGCGTGGGCGTCGCAGCGGGAACGCAGGACGCACGCGCCGCACTTCGGGTCGTACCACGAGCAGACCCGCTGCCCGTGCCGGAGCAGGTTCACGTGCAGTTCGTACAGGAACGCCGGGTCGGGCGGCAGCAGCTTCAGGAGGGCGCGGTGCGCGGCCTGTTCGCCCATCTTCGGGATGGCGCCCACACGGGTCGTGACGCGGTGGACGTGCGTGTCCACCGGGAACACCGGGCGGGCAAAATTGAACAGCAGCACCAGGCTGGCGGTCTTGATGCCCACGCCGGGCAGGTCCGTCAGGAATTTCAGGGCGTCCTTGACGGGCAGGTCGCGCAGGAAGTTCAGGTCGTACCCGCCGGGCGAGTCGCGCAGCGCGGCCAGGGTCGCCTGGATGCGCGGGGCCTTGCTCTCGGGGTAGTTGCTGCGGCGGATGGCGTGCGCCACGGCCTCCACGGGCGCGGCGATGATGGCGTCCCAGTCGCCCAGCGTCCGCAGTTCCCGGTACGCGGCTTCCTCGTCGGCGTGCGTGGTGCGCTGTGAGAGGATCGTGCTGATCAGTTCGTGCAGCGGCTCCCGGCGGGGCTTCAGGGGGCGCTCGCCGTACTCGGGCCGCAGGGTGCCGTGCATCCACACGAGCAGCGCGGCCCGCTCGTCATCCGGGCGGGCCACGTTCAGGGTCGTTTCAGCTGTCACGGCCTCAGGACTGGTTGGGGGTGCTGTCGCCCTCCACCTCGTCGCGGCCACCCTCGGCGGGTTCGGGCTTCGCAGCGGGGTCGATGTTCGGGTCCTTGCCCTTGGCCTCGTCGGGAATGGTGTGGCTCTGGCCCTCGGCGGGGCTGCTGTTGGCAGGGTCGTACCCGGTCTTCTGCTCGTCGCTCATGCCCTCAGCTTGCGCCGTCCCGGCTAGCGGGAAGATGCGAGGCGCCTCAGGAGCCCTTCATGCGAGAGGAGGCGAACCCGACTGGCCGGCCGCCTCTCCTCGCCCAGTCGGATTTACATCGCTTCGAGCATCAGCCGGTCGGGATTTTCGAGCAGGCGGATGACTTCCTTGCAGAAGCGCGCGGCCTCGGCGCCGTCCACGAGGCGGTGATCGAAGGACAGGCTGAGGTACATCATGTGCGCCACGACGATGTTGTCGTACTCGTCCACGATGGGCCGCTTCTGGATGGAGTGGATGCCCAGGATGGCGGCGTCGGGCACGTTGATGATCGGGAAGGAGAACAGTGCGCCGATCGAGCCGATGTTCGTGACGCTGAAGGTGCTGCCCGCCAGTTCGTCCGCCTGGAGTTTGCCGCCCTGGGCGCGCACGGCGAGGTCGCTGACTTCCCGGGCGAGGTCGAAGACGCTCTTGTGGTTCACGTCCTTCAGGACGGGCACGGTCAGGCCCGCGTCGGTGGCGACGGCCATGCCGATGTTGTAGTAGCGCTTCTGGACGATCTCCTGAGTGGCCTCATCGAAGCTGGTGTTCAGGCTGGGGAACTTCCGCAGCGCTGCGGCGACGGCCTTGAAGATGAACGGCAGGTACGACAGCTTCACGCCAGCCGCGGCGGCGTCGTCCTTGACGCGCGCGCGGAACTCGACGAGTTTGCTGAGGTTCACCTCGTCCACCGTCAGGGTGCGCACCGTGTACAGGTGGCTGGCCTGCATCTGGTTGCTGATGGCGCGGCGCATGCCCCGCAGCGGCACGCGGTCTTCAAGGTGCTCGTAGCCCTTGGGCGTGCGGTACTGCACGGGCGCGACGGGCAGGCCGCCCGCAGCGGGGGCCTTCGCGGCGGGGGCAGCGGCGGGCTGGGCGGCCTGTGCGGGCGCCTGGGCCGGGGCGGCGGGCTGCGCGGGGGCCGACTGGCCCTGGTTGATGCCCTGGTGGGCCAGCACGTCGCTCACGCGGATGCGGCCGTTGGGGCCACTGCCACGCACCTGCGTCAGGTCGAGGTTCAGTTCGCGCGCCAGCTGCCGCGCGGCGGGCACGGCCAGCACGCGGCCGTCCGCGCGGGTCGGCTGGGTGGGGGCGGCGGGGGCGGATAGCTGACGCGCGCCGAGGCCCTGCACCTGCACCTTCTCGTCACTGGAGAACGCCTTGAAGAGGCTGGTGGAATCGTCGTCGGCCCCCTTCTGGAGGTGTCCGGCCTCGACGATGCTGCCGCCCACCTGCTCGCGTTCCTCCTGCGCCTGCGTGCTCAGCGGCTCAGCAGCGGGGGCGGGGGCAGTGGCGGCAGGTGCGGGGGCAGCGGCGGCCCCGCCGGTCTCGTCGATCAGGGCGATGGCGGCGTGCACGGCCACCACGTCCCCCTCGCCAGCGAGGCGCCTACTGAGCACCCCGGCGACCGGGCTGGGGAGTTCCACGGTGACCTTGTCGGTCATGACCTCGCACAGGGGTTGTTCCAGGGCGATGGTGTCGCCCTCCTGCACCAGCCATTTCAGGATTTCACCCTCGACGACGCTCTCGGCCAGTTCGGGCAGCAGCACTTCTTTCATGGTGGACCTCGTTTATCGGTGGTCAGGGGTCTTGAGGGCGGTGTTCCCGAAAGCCCCTGACCCGAGCGGAGCGAGAAACCGTGATGCACAGCGGTTTGGAGTGGAGTGGACGGGAGTGCTTTCCTCACGGCCACGGAACGGAGAAACGCGGTGGTGTGTCGGTTCAGCGCAGCACGGTGGCGCGCAGCAGTCCGTAGATGAGCAGCAGGAGGCCCAGCCCCTGGATCCAGCGTTCCCCGCGGGCGTACACCCAGGCGCCCACGCCCAGCAGGGCGAACATGCCGCCAATGGCGGCGCTCTGCCAGGGTTCGGCCAGTTTTCCCGCGAGGGCGTACAGCGTGAAGCCGATCAGCAGGCCCAGGGTGCCCAGCAGGGGGCGCAGCAGGTCAGGTCGCATGGAGACAGCTTAGGGGCCAGGGGATGGGGTCAGTAGTTGAGCGCCTGGACGCAGGCGGCCACGATGCGGTTCGCGCCGGGCAGGTACACCTTGTCCTGCACGTACGGGTACGGCGTGTCGAAGCCCGCCACCTGCCCGACGGGGGCGGTCAGGGAATCGAAGGCCTGCTCCTGGATGACGTACGCGACCTCACCCATGAAGTTGCTGATGCGCGGCGCCTCGCTGACGAGGACGGCCCGGCCGGTCTTCTGGACGCTGGTCAGGACCCGGTCGCGGTCCCAGGGGACCAGGGAGCGCAGGTCGATGACCTCCACGCTGACGCCCTCGGCGGCCAGGGCGTCGGCGGCCTTCTCCAGATCGGGCATCACGCCGCCGTACCCGATGAGGCTCAGGTCGCTGCCCTCGCGGCGGATGGCCGCCTCGCCCAGTTTCACGACGTAGTCGTGGTCGGGCACCTCGCCCTTCGCGGCGCGGTAGAGGCGCTTGGGTTCGAAGTAGATGACGGGGTCCTCGCCGCGCAGCGCGGCCTTCAGCAGGCCCTTGGCGTCGTAGGGGGTGCTGGGCATGACGACCTTCAGGCCCGGGGTGTGCGTGTAGTAGCTCTCGGGGCTCTGGCTGTGGTGGTGCCCGCCCTTCACGCCGCCGCCCGAGGGGGTGCGGATGACCATGGGGGCCGTGAACTGCCCGCCAGAGCGGTAGCGGATCTTGGCGGCCTGCGAGATGATCTGGTCGAAGCCGGGGCCCATGTAGTCCGCGAACTGGATTTCCGCGATGGGGCGCAGGCCGCGCACGGCCATGCCGACGGCGGCGCCGACGATGCTGGCCTCGCTGAGGGGCGTGTCGAACACGCGGTTCTTGCCGAAGCGTTCCTGAAGTCCGGCGGTGGCCATGAACACGCCGCCGCGCGCGCCGACGTCCTCGCCGAACAGCACGACCCTTGAGTCGCGTTCCATCTCCTCGGCGATGGCCTCGGTGACGGCCTGGATGAGGTTGATGGTTCGGCCGGTCGTCATGGGGGCAGCCTCCGGGCGGGTCTGGGTGGCGGTCACGCGCGGCCTCCGGTCTGCTCGGCGCGCAGGAACGCCTCCTGCTGGCGCAGGTGGTCGGGCAGGTCGGCGTACACGTCCTCGAACATGATGCGCCAGTCGGGCTGCCCGGTCGCCTCGGCGGCGAGGACCTGTTCGTCCACCTCGCGGTGCGTCTGCGCGATCATCGCGGCGCGCTCCTCGGCGGTGACGGGGTGGCCCAGGTGCGCCAGGAGGTTCTCTAGGCGGGTGATGGGGTCGCGGGCCAGCCACGCGTCGACTTCCTCGCGGGTGCGGTAGTGCTTCTCGGCGTCCGCGTCCGCGTTGCTGTGCGAGCCGACGCGGTAGGTCAGGCACTCGACCAGCGCGGGACCCTGGCCGCTGCGGACCTGCTCGGCGGCGTATCCGCAGACTTCCATCACGGCGATGATGTCGTTGCCGTCCACGTAGTAGCCGGGCATGCCGTAGGCCTTGGCCTTGATGTGGATGGTCTCGCTGGCGGTCTGCTCGCGGATGCTGGTGCTGATCGCCCACTGGTTGTTCTCGCAGATGAACAGTGCGGGGGCCTGCGCGGCGCCCGCCATGTTCATCCCGGCGTGCCAGTCGCCCTCGCTGGTCGCGCCGTCCCCGAAGGTGCACACCGTGATCTCGTCCACGCCGAGGTACTTCTGCGCCATGGCGTTCCCGGCGGCGGGCGGCACCTGCGACGCGATGCTGGAGCTGATGGACACGAAGTTCTGGCGCTGCGCGGCGAAATGGTGCGGCATCTGGCGGCCCCGGCAGGAGTCGCTGTTGGTGCCCAGGCACTGGCTGATCAGTTCGGACATGGGGACGCCCATGGCGAGGCCCAGGGTGTGGTCGCGGTAGTACGGCCAGACCCAGTCGTGCCCGACGCGAATGGAGCGGGCGAGGCCCACCTGGGTGGCTTCCATGCCGCTGGACTGCGCGTAGAAGGTGGTGCGGCCCTGCCGGAGCAGCGTGATGAGTTTGCGGTCGAATTCGCGCGCCTGGAGCATCAGGCGGTGCAGGTCGCGCAGCACCTCGGGCGTGTAGCGCTCCGGGAGGGGCTGCACCGGCATCCCGTCTTCCGCGACGAAGCGGATGGGTTCGGGGGTGAAGGGTTGAATCATGGGCTGGGGCCTCCTGACCGGTGCGCCCCACCCGCGCGGCGGGGGAGGGACCGGAAGTTCATCTGTCTAGCAAACGCTCGTTAGGCATTTTAGACGGTTTGCCCATGAGGCGCGAATCCTGCCCCCTGAACCTGAACCGATTCCAGACCTGTTCCACTCCTCACGCCCCGCGCAGACACCCTTATGCGTCCTGCCAAGCTGGACATGACAGGCTCAGTGGGCGAAGAACACCAGATCGTCCGGCACGTGCGGGGGCACCACCCTCCCCTCCCCTGCCAGGTTCAGTCCCTCGGCCAGCGCACGCGCCTCCTGCAGGTACGCCGCGTAAGGCACCGGACCCGTCCCGGTCAGTGGCCGCACGTTCCCGAACAGATCCATCGGCGCGGCGTCCGCAGGGTGCGTCCACGCGCCCGAATTCCAGTCGAAGGCGTACAGCGGCACGAAGCGCTCCCCAAACTCTGCAATGAACTCGACCGCGTCCAGCAGGAACTGCACCTCGGCGTCCGTCGCCCAGGGCGCCAGGTTCAACCTCGTCCAGCCGGGCTTCACGCCGTCCACGTGGTTCAGCGCGCACTGCATGTACCGCTCGCTGGTCTGGTCGTCCACGTTCAGCAGCACGTGCCCGTACGGCCCGGCGCACGCGCAGCCACCCCGCGCCTGAATCCCGAACAGGTCGTTCAGCAGCCGCACCACCAGCCGCGGGTGCAGTTGCCGACCATCGGCCGTGAAGGTCAGGAAGGACAGGAACGCCAGCCGCGGCGCCTCCAGATTCCCCAGCAGCCGCACGCGCGGGTTGGCGGTCAGGCGGGTCAGGGCGCGGCTGAACAGCTCGTGTTCCCGCTCGGTGATCCGAGCGGCCCCCACTTCCGCCTTCACGCGGAACGCCAGCGCCGTGCGGATCTTCCCGAGAATCGCGGGCGTCCCGGCGTCCTCGCGGGCCTCGATGTCGTCCACGTAGATCTGCCGCTCGCGGTTCACGAAGCGGACCGTGCCGCCCCCCGGCGTGCTGGGCACCGCCAGCCGGTACAGGTCCTCGCGGAAGCACAGCAGGCCCGGCGTGCCGGGGCCGCCCACGAACTTGTGCGGGCTGAGGAACACCGCGTCATACCCGTCGGGGCGACCCGGTTTCATGTCGATGGTCACGTACGGGCCGCTGGCCGCAAAGTCGAAGAACGCGTACGCGCCGTGCGCGTGCAGGATACGCGCCACCGAGCGGGTGTCGGTCAGCAGGCCGGTCACGTTGCTCGCGGCGCTGAACGACCCGATCTTGGGTCGCCCCGCGTAGCTGGGGTCCTTCAGCGCAGCCACCAGGGCGTCCAGGTCGAGGTTCCCGCGTTCGCACAGCGGGATCTCCACGACCTCGGCCAGCGTCTCGCGCCAGCTGATCTCGTTGCTGTGGTGCTCGTACGGGCCGACGAACACGACCGGCCTCTCCCCCACCGGCATCCCGGCCAGGATCGCGGCGCGGTGGTGCGCACCCACCGTCAGGCCCAGGATGTCCTGCATGCGCCGCACGGCCGCCGTGCTGCCGGAACCGCAGAACACCAGCTTGCACGTCCGGTCACCGCCCAGCTGCTCCTTGACGTACTCGGCCGCCTGATGGGTCAGGTGCGTGGAATGCGCGCCAGTCGCGCTGTCCTCGGTGTGGGTGTTCGCGTACAGCGGCAGCGCCAGGGTCGCGACGCGCTCCTCGACGCTGCGCAGCGCGCGGCCCGACGCGACGTAATCGGCGTACGTGACGCGCCGCTCCCCGAAGGGCGTGCGGATCACGGTGTCGGTCCCGATCAGGTCGGCACGCAGCTGCTCGAAGTTCATCCCCCCATGGTAGGCGGGCGGTCAGCGCGACTCAACGGCCCTGATCGGCTGGGCCGGTCACCCCCGGCGGGGTC
This sequence comes from Deinococcus soli (ex Cha et al. 2016), assembly GCF_001007995.1. Lineage (NCBI taxonomy): Bacteria > Thermotogati > Deinococcota > Deinococci > Deinococcales > Deinococcaceae > Deinococcus > Deinococcus soli (ex Cha et al. 2016). The sequence goes on from NZ_CP011389.1 coordinate 1,802,952, forward strand.
CATACCGCGCCGCACGGGATCACCGTTTCCCATGTGCCGGACAGGTACACTGGTGGGCTGATGAGCGGCTGGAATGTCTTGGTCATAGGTGGTGGGCACGCGGGACTGGAAGCGGCGTGGGCCGCCGCGAAGTTCTCCCGCGTGGCCCTGCTGATCGGGAACCCCGCCACCGTGGGCCGCATGCCCTGCAACCCCGCGGTGGGCGGCCCCGGCAAGAGCCAGCTGGTGTTCGAGTTGCAGGCCCTGGGCGGCCTGATGGGCCGACTGGCCGACGAGACCGCGATCCACACCCGTACCCTGAACGCCAGCAAGGGTCCTGCCGTGCAGTCCCTGCGCGTGCAGAACGAACGCGACGCCTACGCCGAGCGGGCACAGGACGTGATATTCGGGCATCCGAATATCGACATCCTGCGTGGCGAGGCCGCCGATCTGGAAAGTGACGGACAGGGGGGCTGGCTGGTCGTCACGACCGACGGGCGCCGACTGGCGGCGCGCAGCGTCGTGGTCGCGGCGGGGACGTTCATGCGCGGCGTGACGTGGTACGGGCGGCAGTCCCGCGCCGAGGGCCGCCAGGGCGAGCCGCCCGCACGCTTCCTGTCCGCGCCGCTGGCCCGCGCCGGGCACGTCCTGAAGCGCTACAAGACCGGCACGCCGCCGCGCGTGCGGGCCGACGCGGTGAACTTTGCAGAACTGCTGGAGATCCCCGCCGATCCGGACCCGCGCGGCTTCACGGGCACGCCGGGCCCGCGCGCGGCCGAGTCCCCCACCTGGCAGACGCACACGACCGCCGAGACGCACCGCCTGATCAACGAGAACCTGCACGAGTCCCCGATGTACTCCGGGGATATCGAGGGTCTGGGGCCGCGTTACTGCCCCAGCATCGAGGACAAGGTCGTGCGCTTCGCGCATCACGACCGGCACCTGCTGTTCGTGGAGCCGGACGGCGTGCAGACCAGCGAGGTGTACCTGCAGGGCTTCAGCTCGTCGCTGCCGCCGCACCTACAGGACGCGCTGGTGCGCTCATTGCCGGGCTTCGAGCAGGCGGTCATCCAGCGGTACGCGTACGCCGTGGAATACGACGTGGTGGACTCGCTGGAACTGTCCCTGAACCTCGAATCGAAGCTGATGCCGGGCGTGTTCACCGCCGGGCAGATCAACGGCACGAGCGGCTACGAGGAGGCGGCAGCGCAGGGCCTGATCGCCGGGACGGCCGCGGCCCGCCGCGCGCTGGGCGAGCAGGAGGCGTTCATCGGGCGCGAAACCGGGTACATCGGCGTGTTGCTGGACGAACTGGTGTTCAAGGGCAGCAACGAGCCGTACCGCATGATGACCAGCCGCGTGGAGCACCGCCTGCTGGTGCGTCAGGACAACGCCGACGAGCGCATGACGCCCATCGGGCATGCGCTGGGGCTGGTGGACGACGCGGAACTGGCGCGGGTGCAGGCCAAGTACGCGCGGGTGCAAGGCGGTATCGCGGCGCTGGAGGGGCAGCGGGTGCAGGGCCAGACCGGGGACGCGTGGCTGCGCCGCCCGGAGTTCAGCCTGCCGGACGTGGAGGCGCTGGGCGTGACCCTGCCCGAGCTGTCGCCCGCCGAGCGCGAGGCGGTGGAGATCCGCGTGAAGTACGCCGGGTACATCCGCCGGGCCGAGGTGCAGCTGCGGGCCGAGGACCGCTCGCGCGGCCTGAGCCTGGAGGGCATCGATTTCAGTGGGATCGCGGCGCTGTCGAACGAGGCGCGCGAGAAACTGGGCCGCGCCCAACCCCGGACCGTGGAGCAGGCCAGCCGGATTTCCGGCGTGCGGCACGCGGATATCAGCGCGCTGCTGGTGCACCTGAAGCAGCGGGGCGGAGACGTTTCACGGGAAACCTGACGGTGAAACAAGACGGATCGGAGGGTGATCTTCCCTCCGATCCTTCCGTCGCTTGACCACACCTGCGTTTCACGGGAAACTTGACGGTGAAACAAGGGAGGTTCGATGACCGGAGCAGTGAACACCACCAACACCCCCTTCGAGGACGGCCTGCTGCTGGGCATCCTGATCGGCGAGGGCCACTTCGGCGGGGACGGCAAGCAGCCGCAGATCACGCTGCGGATGCACACCCGCCACCAGAAACTCTTCGAGACGCTGCTGCGCCTGTGCCCCGGCTCGAAACTGTACGGGCCGTACAACCACGGCGGCAGGCGCTATTTTCAGTGGATGGCGCGCGGCGAGGTGCTGCGCGAGACGCTGCTGCCCCTGCTGGACCGGCTGCCGCTGGAGGACATCGATGAACACGTCTACGAGAGGTATCAGGATATGAAAGTCAGGTACGGCCTGTGACGCCCGAGGGCCAGGCACTCCTCGGTCAGGGCGCGGCAGAACTCGGCCTGAACGTCGAGGGGCAGCTGCCGCAGTTCGAACAGTTGCTGGACCTGCTGGTCGAGGCGAACAGCCGCGTGAACCTCACGGCGCTGAAGACGGAATCGGACATCGTCCTGAAGCATTTCGTGGATTCCCTGAGCTGCCTGCGCGGTGGGCATCTGGACGGCGCGGGCCTGCGGGTGCTGGACATTGGGACCGGGGCGGGCTTCCCGACGCTGCCGCTGGCGATCGTGCGCCCGGAGGTGGCCTTCACGCCGCTCGACTCCATCCGCAAGAAGATCGACTTCGTGCGCTCGGCGGCCGAGGCGCTGAACCTGACAGGTGTGACGCCGCTGGTGGGCCGCGCCGAGACGCTGGGCCGCGACCCGGAACACCGCGAACGCTACGACCGGGTGGTGTGCCGCGCGGTGGCGGCCCTGCCGATCCTGGCGGAACTGGGCCTGCCGCTGCTGAAGCCCGGCGGGCTGCTCGTGGCGCAGAAGGGGCCGATCAGCGAGGAGGAACTGCACGCCGGTCGCCGCGCGGCGGGCGAGGTCGGGGGCGGCGTGACCGAGGTGGACGCCTTCACCCTGCCGGTGCTGGGCGACGCGCGCACCCTGGTCGTGATCGAGAAGGTCGGACCCACCCCGAAGAAGTACCCCCGGCGCGAGGGCGTACCGAACGCGCAGCCGCTATTCTGGACGGCACGGTGAACGGCATGCGACACGAACACACGCGGGGGCTGCGGTGAAGGTCCTGGGCGTCGTCAATCAGAAGGGCGGGGTGGGCAAGACCACGACCGCCGTCAACCTCGGCGCGTACCTCGCGGCGGGCGGGAAACGCGTGCTGCTGCTGGACATGGACCCGCAGGCGAACGCCACGAGCGGCCTGGGACAGCGCGGCGCCACGCAGGGTCTGTACGAGGCGCTGGGCGAACCGGCCCGTGCCGCCGAGTACACCGTGGAGACCGTGCAGGCGAACCTCTTCCTGCTGCCCGCCACGCCGGACCTTGCGGGGGCGGGCGTGGAACTCGCGGAGGACCCGGACGCCCTGACGCGTCTGCTGGCGTCCATCAGCGGGTACGACGTGGTGCTGATCGACGCGCCGCCCAGCCTGGGGCCGCTGACCGTGAACGTGCTGGCTGCCGCCGACGCGCTGCTGATTCCCCTGCAGGCCGAGTACTACGCCCTGGAGGGCCTCGCGGGCCTGATGGAGACGGTCGAGCGCGTGCAGGGCGGCCTGAACCCCCGCCTGAAGGTGCTTGGCGTCGTGCTGACCATGTTCGACGGGCGCACGAACCTCTCGCAGGACGTCGAGAGCATGGTCCGGCAGCACTTCGGGGAGCTGGTGTTCTGGTCGGTCGTGCCGCGCAACGTGCGCCTGTCCGAGGCGCCCAGCTTCGCCAAGCCCATCAACGCGTTCGCGCCGCTCTCGGCGGGCGCGGCGGCGTACAAGCGCCTGAGCGAGGAGGTGATGCAGCGTGTCGAAAAAATCTAGCCTGGGCCGCGGCCTGGACGCGCTGCTCGGCAAACCCGCCGAGAGTGCGCCGGGTGCGCAGGTGCAGTCCCTGAAGATCGAGAAGATCGTGCAGGCGGCGTACCAGCCGCGTCAGGTGTTCACGCCGGAATCCTTGGCTGAACTCGCGCAGAGCATCCGCGACAAGGGCGTGCTGCAACCCCTGCTCGTGCGCCCGCGCGACGACCACTTCGAGATCGTGGCTGGGGAACGCCGCTGGCGCGCCAGTCAGCTGGCCGGGTTGACCGAACTGCCGGTGATCATCCGGGACCTCGGGGACCGCGAGGCGCTGGAGATTGCGATCGTGGAGAACCTGCAGCGCGAGGATCTGGGCGCGCTGGAAGAGGCCCGCGCGTACCAGGCGCTCATGGAGCAGGGCCTGAATCAGGAGGGCGTGGCGCAGGCGGTCGGCAAGAGCCGCAGCGCCGTGTCAAACGCCCTGCGCCTGCTGACGCTGCCCGCCCCGGCCCTGCGCGCGCTGGACGACGGGCAGATCAGCGCCGGGCACGCCCGCGCGATCCTCGCGCAGCCCGACACGGACCGCGCCTGGGCGCTGGAGCAGATCACGGCCCGCAGCCTGAGCGTCCGCGAGGCCGAGGCCCTCAAGCGCGAGAAGCGCGAGCCGACGCCGATCAAGGTGAACCCGCCGCGCGCGTTCCGGCAGGTGGAACTCGACCTGAGCCGCCGCACCGGCACCCGCGTGCGCATCACGGGTGAGGACAAGGGCCGCGTGGAACTGAACTACGCGTCCCGCGAGGAACTCGACCGGATTCTGGAGATCCTGGGCTACGCCGCCGAGGAATAACCGCATCGGCGAGGACAACAGGCGAGAGGCGGCCCCGGTGACTGGGGCCGCCTCTTGTTCACGCGGTCAGCGGGTGCCGACGAGGTAGATGTTCGGCCAGGGGCGGTAGGTGCTCTTGAGGGTGTCCTGCTTGAAGGCCTTGCCGTCCCGCATGAACTTGCGGGTGACCTCAATCACGGCGCCGGGCGCCGCCCAGTCCACCTGCTTGCGCTGCCCCCTGGCCAGCGTGGCGTCGGGGATCAGCCGGTCGGCGGGGGAGGGCGTTGTGCTCAGGGTGCGGGGCGCGCCGATCTCGACGGTGAAGTCGCGCGCCTTGCCGAACACGGTCACGGTCAGGGTGGAGGACTCGTCGTCCCAGTCGCTCTGGAACCACAGGGAGCCGCCGGTGTCGTTGGCGAACTTCAGGTCCAGGCTGGGCTGGTAGATGGTCGCGTCCAGGCCCTGTGGGTCGTAGTAGTGCACCTGATAGGAGTGGTTCTGGCGTTGCAGGACCGGCAGGCCCGCCGCGTACAGCGCGCGGAACACGGTCGTGCTGACCTGACAGATGCCGCCGCCCACGCCGTTCGCCGTTCTTTCTCCGGCAATCACCAGCCCGGTCACGAAACCCGCGCCGGTGGTGATGGGGCCGACCATCTGGTTGAACGACACGGTCTTCCCGTCCAGCAGACGGTCCTGGAAGCGGCGGGTGCCGACGTGGATGTTCGTGACACGGGCGGCGCTGCTGCCGTAGTAGTTCGTCTGCCCGGTGCCCAGGTGCGCGGTGATGCCGCGCGACGCGAAGTAGTCCAGCGTGCGTTTCGGCGCGACCTGCCCGGTCACGGGGACGCTCACCCTGATGCCTTTGGGATCCCTAATGGCGGCCAGCAGGTTCGCGCGGGCCTTCGCGGCGTCTACCTTCAGCCCATTGCGCTGCACGACCGCCCAGCCGTCCCAGAGTTCCTCGAAGCGGGCGTCCTGCGCGGTGGTGGGAAGGGCCTTCAGGAAGGCAGTCAGTTCCTGATCCAGACTCTCGGTAATCACGCCGCGCGCCCGGATGACCTCCACGCGCTTGCCGGGAATGGTCAGGGTGCGGCTGAACGGCACGGTCGTCTTCCTGCCGTTCACGAGCGCAGGCCACTGGGCCTCCACCGTGATCAGCAGCGGGGCCGTGATCTTCGCCGGGACCGGGGTGACCTGGGGCGTGGGGGTCGGCGGCGCGGGCTGAGGCAACGGGGTCGGGGCCGGGCTGGGTTCAGGCGCCGGGGTAGGTTCCGGGGTTGGCTGAGGTGATGGAGTCGGCTGGGGCTCCGGCGCGGGCGTCGGTGCGGGGGTCGGCTCCGGCTGTGGGGCGGGCGGCGTGGGCGGCAGTGCAGGGATGGGGAGGGCCGGGATGGTCTGCGCCGGTGGGGGAGGGGAGGGCTCCGTGCCCGTCTGGGCCAGGGCGGCGGTCACGAGGGAACCACTGAGCAGCAGGGCACCCAGGGTCAGGGCGCGCCGGGAGGCGGGGGTCATGCCGCGAGTATTCCACGCGCCCCGGCCCGCTCCATGAAAAGAACCTCCATGAAAGAGGCCGCCCGGCGGGATGGACCGGGCGGCCCCACGACTTGATTCAGGCGGGCTGCACGCCCCGCTCGGCCAGCTGCCGCGCGATCTCCGCGACGGCGTGATCGGCGTGGAAGCGGCCGTTCTCGATGAACACCTGATTCGTGCGGCCCGCGAAGCCCGCGCTACCCACCACGAACAGACCCGGCACACTGCTCTGGTAGTGCTCGTCCAGCACGAGGCACTCGTCCGGCTGCGTGGCGAGCCTCAGGCCATCCAGGAACGAGAGGTCGGGGCGGTACCCGGTCAGCGCGAACGTGAAGTCGGTCGGCAGCTCCCAGGTGGTACCGTCTTCGCGCTGCACGACCACGTGCTCGGGGTGGATCTCAACCACGCGGGAGTTGAAGTGCGCCGCGATGCTCCCTTCCTTGATGCGGTTTTCCAGATCCGGGCGCACCCAGTACTTGATGGTGCTCTTCAGTTCGGGCGCGCGGACGACCATGGTGACGTTCACGCCGCTGCGCCACAGGTCCAGCGCGGCGTCGGCGGCGCTGTTCCCGGCGCCGATCACGGTGACGTTCAGGCCCATGAACGGGTGCGCCTCGGTGTAGTAGTGGCTGACGTTCTCGCCGTCCTCACCGGCGATGCCCAGCGCCAGGGGGTTGTCGTAGTACCCGGTGGCGACCACCACACGCCGTGCCTCCACGACGCCGGGCGTCCCGTCGCGCTTCTCGACCTCCAGCGTGAAGCCCGCCGGGGCGGCGTGCACGCGCGTCACCTCGGTGTACTGCTCGACGTTCAGGGCCTCACGCTGCGCGACCAGCCGGTAGTACATCAGCGCGTCACGGCGGTCCGGTTTGTCGTGCCCGGTCACCATGGGGTGATTCCCGATCTCCAGTTCCGGCGCGGTCGTGAAGAACGACATGTAGGTGGGGTACTCGAAGATCGCGTTCACCACGCAGCCCTTCTCCAGCACCACGTAACTGAGGCCCGCACGCTTGCAGGCGATGGCGGCAGCGAGACCCACCGGGCCCGCTCCGACGATGGCGACATCCACCAGACTCATGAGCGGCATTCTGCCAGCCGCGCCCTGCCCCAGTCTGCGGGCAAGGCACGGTGACGGGATCAGGCGCGGCGGGTCAGGGTGCGGAACGTGAGGTCAAAGGGGTTCGCGTCGTCCGCCGCGCGCGTCGTCTCCCGCGTGACGACCCACCCGTCCCCCAGGTCCGGCATGACCGTATCCCCATCCAGCTGCGCGTGAATCAACGTGAGTTCCACCCGCGTCAGCTGCGGCAGATACAGGGCGTAGATCTCGGCCCCGCCGATGATCGCCACTTCCGGCACGTCCCCGGCCAGCGCCAGCGCCTCCTGCGGGGAATGCGCCACCTGCGCGCCCGGCGCGCTGAACGCCGCATTCCGGGTCAGGACGATATTCGCCCGGCCCGGCAGTGGCCGACCACCCAGCGAATCCCACACCTTGCGGCCCATGACGTTCGGCTTCCCGCGACTGTGCGACCGGAAGTGCGCCAGATCCGCCGGGAGGTGCCACGGCATCCCCCCATCCCGCCCAATCACGCCGTTCTCCGTGACTGCCACGATACCGACCAGTTCAGGCCCCACCCGTTCAGCCTCGCCCAGTTCAGGGGGCCGGGACATGCCGCACCTCGATCCCCGCGTCCCGCAGGATCTGCTCCCCGCTCGGCAGGCCCGACTCCACCCGGTTCGTCTCCCGGTACGCCGTCTCGAAGATCACGCGCCCCACCCGCCGTGAATTCACGATCAGGCGCGCACACGCCGCGCACGGCTCGTGCGTCACGTACAGCGTGTGGCCCTCACCGTTCCAGTTCGCGGCCAGCAGGGCGTTCACCTCCGCGTGAATGAACCCACTGTGCCCCTGCGACAGGCTCTCGCGTTCATTCGGTTCACCCGCCGCGCGCCCGTTGTACCCCACGCCCACCACCCGGTGGTGCCGGTCCAGGATGCACGCCCCCACCCGCACCTTGCTGTCCGCGCTGCGCGTCGCCCACAGCCGGGCAGTGGCCAAGCCCAGCTCATCGAAGGTCGGACGGGTCATGCGGGCTCCAGGGCGCGGCGCAGCCCCGCAGCCACCTCGTCCAGTTCCGCGCGGGTGGGGGACAGGGCGTCCACAGCGACACTCACGCCGTCCTCCGCATGCCGGGGGAAGACGTGCAGGTGCGCGTGAAACACGTCCTGCCCGGCTGCCGCGCCGTTCGCCATCCAGAGGTTGAATCCCTCACCCCGCACCTCGCTGCTCTGGATGGCCCGCGCGACCTCCTGCGCCAGTGCGGTCATGGCGGCGGCCTCCTCGGGGGTCAGGTCGGTGAAGGTCACCGCGTGCCGCCGGGGCACGACCAGCGTGTGCCCACGCGTGAACGCCCCGATGTCCAGAAACGCGACGGCCAGTTCGTTCCCTGCAACCATGCTGGCGGGCGCGTCCCCCGCCACGATCTGGCAGAAGATGCAGCCGCTCACACGGCCACCGGGGCCCTGATTCCGGGGTGCGGGTCGTAGCCTTCCAGGCGGAAATCCTCGTACCTGAACTCGAAGATGTCCTTGACGTCAGGGTTGAGGTGCATGACCGGCAGTGAACGCGGCTCCCGCGCCAGTTGCCGTTCCACCTGCTCCATGTGGTTGCTGTACAGGTGCACGTCCCCGCCCGTCCAGATGAACTCACCGGGTTCCAGCCCGCACACCTGCGCGACCATCAGGGTCAGCAGGGCGTAGGACGCGATGTTGAACGGGACGCCTAGAAACAGGTCGGCCGAGCGCTGGTACAGCTGGCAGCTGAGGCGACCGTCCGCGACGTAGAACTGGAACATCGCGTGGCAGGGCGGCAGGGCCATGTCGTCAATCTGCGCGACGTTCCAGGCGTTGACGATCAGGCGGCGGCTGTCCGGCGTGCGTTTGATCTGCTCGATGACCTGCGTGATCTGGTCGATGCTCCCGCCGTCGGGGGTGGGCCAGCTGCGCCACTGTACGCCGTACACGGGGCCAAGCTCGCCGTCCGGGGCGGCCCATTCGTCCCAGATGCTCACGCCGCGTTCCTGAAGCCAGCGGACGTTGCTCTCTCCGCGCAGGAACCACAGGAGCTCGTAGATCACGCTTTTCAGGTGGACTTTCTTGGTGGTGACCAGTGGGAAGCCGTCCCGGAGGTCGAAGCGCAGCTGCGCGCCGAATACCGAGCGGGTGCCGGTGCCGGTCCGGTCGGTCTTGTCGGTGCCGTGCTCCAGCACGTGGCGCATCAGGTCGAGGTACTGCTTCATCAACAGCAGTGTAGAACGCCTGGGGCGGCACCCTCTCGCATCCGAGAAAGTGCCGCCCTGAACGGAAAAATTACAGTTTCAGAAGGTAGGTCAGCAGCGCAGTGAATGCCGCGAGAGCGGTGAGCTGACGTGCCGAACCGGAGAGGAACGCGAAGACCTGAGCGAAGGGGAGTTTCACGCCGAGTGCGTGCAGCAACAGCATGAAGGCGAGCAGGCCGAAGAGGGCCAGGGAAGAGGAGTCGGTCATGGGTACGTGTATCTCCATGCCCATTCAATCGGCGCAGGCAGGCTTAGATTGCGTGGGCAATAGCGAGGAAATGCGCTCCCGTCGGAAGGAGTGCAGATCACAGAAACGTTGTTGTGGACGTTGTCGACGGCTGACTTTCAGAGGTGGCCGTCTTCTTCTTTTCGGAATGTCTTGCGCCCTTGATGCGCAGAGTGAGGCGTAGTGCCCGCGCCTGAACAAAGTATAGAACGGCACTCCCTTTCAGCCAGGAGTGCCGCTGCGCGTTGCTGGGGTTACTTTTTCTGGAGGACGTCGATGGCGTAGTAGCAGGGGTCGTTGTCGCAGGCGGCCATGGCGACCTCGATGGTGTAGTCGGCGGTTTTGGTGACTTTCACGGTGACGGCGGGGACATCGTCGTCTTCCTCGTCGGTGGCGACGAGGTTGCCTTTGGCGTCGTAGACGTTGATGTCGAGGTCGCTGCAGTCGTCGTCGCATACGCCGTAGATGAGGTATTCGCGGCCGGCGGTGAGGGTGTAGACGAGTTCGCTGTCGGTGTCGCCTTCGTCGAGGGCGTTGACGTCGAGCATGTCGGCGTTGACGGTCTTGTAGCCCTTGCCGAGGTAGTAGGTGGTGCTCTGTTTCAGCTGGGACTGGATGGCCTTCTTGGCGGCGGCGATGGCGGCGCTGTCGCTCTGGGCGTGGGCGGTGGGGGTGACGGGCAGGGTGAGGAGCAGGGTGGCGAGGATGACGCGGGGATTCATAGGGTCTCCTTGGGTGCAGCTGGGCGGTGTTCCGGCCCGTGGCTGTCCGGCCTGTGTCCGGCTGGAGTGTGCCCGGTGGGTGTGTGGCCGGGCGGGTCCAGTCAGGGTAGCTGGCCTGACGGTCAGCTGTTGCCTCAGGTGAGCGGCGCCCCGGACTGGGGGTGCGCCGGGGCGGGGGCGGCGCGGTAGGCTGGTTCATGTCGCCGTCCTCGCACCGCGCTGGCGGGCCGTCCACGTGGCGGCCCCCGGAGGAACTGCGGCGGACGCTGTACCTCCTGGCGATTGCGTTGGGGCTGGTGGTGGTCCTGATCCTGAACATCCTGGCCCTGCGTGCGGGGGGCATGAACCTGTACGTGCAGGTGGTGCTGCCGGTCACGATGATCCCGGCGCTGTTCAGTCTGGGCTGGTTGCTGCGGGGCGGGCCGCTGGACGTGCCGGAGCGGCTGATGTTCTTCACGGTGAATGTGCAGGTGTTGTCACAGGCGCTGCTGGAGGAACTGCGGCGGGTCAAGCCGGGGGGTGAGACGGACCTGCTGTACTGGTCCGTGGTGGTGAATGTCATGCTGGCGTATCTGATCTTCCCGAACCGCGTGGCAGCCGGGTACAGCGCAGCGCTGTTCGTGTTCAGTGCCGGGGTGCCGTGGCTGGGGGTGGCGCTGCGGGGTGGGGAGGTGTCGCCGGACCTGCCACGGCTTCAGCTGACGGTGGGGATCGTGCTGCTGTTCGTGCATGCACTGTCGTGGTACCGGGGGCAGTTCGAATCGCAACGCAGTGCTGTGCGGCTCATGGAGCAGCTGGCCTACACGGATCTGCTCACGAACCTGCCGAACCGGCGGGGCATGTACCCGGCGGTAGAGGCGCTGATCGCGTCGGGCGGCGCGGCGATGCTGCTGGACCTGGATCACTTCAAGCGCGTGAACGACGAGTACGGGCATCAGGTGGGGGACGAGGTGCTGGCGTGGGCGGCGCGGGTGCTGGAGGCGCAGCTGCCGCCCGGCGGCCGGGTGGGGCGCTGGGGCGGCGAGGAGTTCCTGATGACCCTGCCAGGTCTGGACGGGCCGGGCGCGGCGGCGCGGGCGGAGGCGGTGTGCGCCGCGTTCCGCACGCAGGCGGTGGCGGGGGTGGGGGTGGTGACGATCAGTGCGGGGGTGACGCTGGCGCGCCCCGGGGATACGCTTCCGGCACTGGTGGCCCGCGCTGACGAGTACCTGTACGCCGCCAAGCACGCGGGGCGGGACGGGTGGCGGGGGCGGGTCGAGCGGACAGAGGCGCTCCCGGCGTTCCCGGACGTGTGACACCCGGCGGCGTTTAGACTTGCCGCTGTATGACGACCTACCGCAAAGAGTCGGACACGATGGGCACCCTGGACGTGGATGCCAGCCGTTACTGGGGCGCGCAGACCGAGCGCAGCATCCATAACTTTCCGATCGGGCGCGACACGTTCGTGTGGGGCCGCCCCGTGATCCGCGCGCTGGGCATCCTGAAGAAGGGCGCGGCGCAGGCGAACGCGGATCTGGGTGAACTGCCGCGTGACGTGGCGGACCTGATCGTGCAGGCGGCGGACGAGGTGATCGCCGGGACGCTCGACGAGCACTTCCCGCTGGTGGTGTTCCAGACGGGGTCGGGCACGCAGAGCAACATGAACGCGAACGAGGTCATCAGCAACCGCGCCATCGAGATCGCGGGCGGCGAGCTGGGCAGCAAGAAGCCGGTGCACCCCAACGATCACGTGAACCGCGGCCAGAGCAGCAACGACACCTTCCCGACCGCGATGCACATCGCGGTGGTGCTGGAACTGAACGAGCGGCTGTACGGCAGCGTCGGCAAGCTGCGCGACACCCTGCACGCCAAGGCGCAGGAGCACGCGGGGCTGGTGAAGGTGGGGCGCACGCACCTGCAGGACGCCACGCCCATCACGCTGGGTCAGGAGATCGGCGGCTGGGTCGCGCAGCTCGACTACGCGCTCGCCGAGGTGCGGCATGCCGGCGAGGGCCTGCTGGAGCTGGCGATCGGCGGCACGGCGGTGGGCACCGGCCTGAACGCGCACCCGCAGTTCGGTGATCTGGCCGCGAAGAAGTACGCCGAGGAGACCGGCTTCGCGTTCCGCAGCGCGGAGAACAAGTTCGCGGCCCTGAGCGCGCACGACGCCCTGGTGCAGACCAGCGCGGCGCTGCGGACCCTGGCGGGCGCGCTGATGAAGATGGCGAACGACGTGCGCTGGCTCGCCAGCGGGCCCCGCAACGGCATCGGCGAGATCATCATTCCCGAGAACGAGCCCGGCAGTTCCATCATGCCCGGCAAGGTGAACCCCACCCAGTCCGAGGCGATGACGATGGTCGCCACGCGCGTGTTCGGCAACGACGCCACGGTGGCGTTCGCCGGGTCTCAGGGCAACTTCCAGCTGAACGTGTTCAAGCCCGTGATGGTGCACGCCGTGCTGGAGAGCATCCGTCTGATCAGCGACGCCTGCCTCGCGTTCAACGACAACTGCGCGGTCGGCATCGAGCCCGCCTACGAGAAGATCGAGCACAACCTCAGCATCAACCTGATGCAGGTCACTGCGCTGAACAAGCACATCGGGTACGACAAGGCCGCCGCGATCGCCAAGAAGGCCCACAAGGAGGGCAGCAGCCTCAAGGAGGCCGCCCTGAGCCTGGGCTACGTCACCGAGGACGAGTTCGCGCAGTGGGTCGTGCCGCTCGACATGACGCACAGCTGAACCCCGCACCGGCATGCAGAGGGGAGCGCCCAGCCGGGCCGCTCCTCTTTGCTGTGCCGGGGGGTTGCGTGCCGGGGTGCGCCGCCGGGCAGCCGTCAGGAAGACGCAAGAGCGTGCCCCCTACGCTGGGCGTGACCTGGGTGGGCCTTCAGGCCGGCGTCAGGTGCCGTTGTTACGCTGGGCAATCACAGGTTCCGTGTAACCTGAATGTCCGCCCTGCCCCCCGACCCTGACCCCGGAGTTCCCCTGATCCCATGCGCCGCTTCCTGACTGCCCTGCTGACCCTCCTGACCCTGTCCACCCCTGCGGCGGCCCTGCAACTGATCGTGTGGGACCGCGACCTGTCCACCAAACTGGGGGACGGCGAGAGCAGCGGCGGCAAGGTCACGGTGCGGCTGGCCGGGGATTACAGCGGCCCCGTGGTGGTCCTGTTCGCCCAGAGTGACGAGGAACGCGCCCGTAATGCCTTCCCCGGCCTGAAGAGCCGCTACGCGGGCAGTCTCGTGAACGGGCAGCTGAACATCCTGGCCGAGGACCGCGGCGCGGCGCAGTCCATCACGAAGTTCCTCGGCGCGTACAGGGTCACGGCGACCGTGCAGGTCGCCTCGGCGGCCCTGAGCCTGCCGGGCCTGCGCAAGGCGACCCCCCCGGCGCAGAACCGCTGACCGGCACCTGACGGAAGCTGTACGTGGGCCTCAGATATCGCGCAGATTTTATCAAGGTGCCCACGCGGGCGCGGCGGTAGGATCACGTCAACCGTGGCCACTCCCAGTGGTCGCCCTTCAAGGAGAAGCATGCTGGCTCAGATCCTCGTTGTCGAAGACGATCCACACCTCGGCCCACTGCTCAAGGAATACCTGTCGGCCGACTATCAGGTGCATCACGCCGCGACCCTGCGCGACGCGCAGGCGTGGCTGGGCACCCACACCGCGCAGCTCATCCTGCTCGACCTGAACCTCCCGGACGGGGACGGCCTGGATCTGGTGCAGGCGCTGCGGCAGTACTCCTCGACGCCCGTGCTGGTCCTCTCGGCGCGCAGCGGCGTGCAGGAGCGCGTGGCGGGCCTGAACGCCGGGGCGGACGACTACCTGACCAAACCGTTCGCGATGCCGGAACTCGACGCGCGCATCTCGGCGCTGCTGCGCCGCACGGCTGCCGGGACCGGCGTGAACCTGGGCAACACCAGCCTGTCCACCAGCAGCCTGCTGCTGACCGTGAACGACAAGAACATCAACCTCACCGAGCACGAGGCCCGCATCCTGGAACTCATGATGCGCACGCCCGAGCGGGTGTTCTCGCGGGCGGACATCGAGTCGCACCTGTACGGCTGGGAAACCCCGAACAGCAACAGCGTCGAGGTCCGGATCTCGCAGTTGCGCAAGAAGCTGGAGCAGGCGGGCAGTGACCTGCGCATCCGCACGATCCGCAACGTCGGGTACGTGCTGCAGGCCTGATGACCCCTGAGGCGCGGCCCGTCACGACCCCGGCCGGGGCGCGGCGGGCCGCGCTGCTCACGCCCGGCGCGGGCCTGTACTCGGCGCGGGTGGCGTGGCGGCACAGCCTGCGCTTCCGGCTGGCGCTGACCTACAGCGCCCTGAGCGCCGCGCTGCTGATGCTGATCACGCTGGGCGTCGTGTCGCTGCTGCTGTCGCGCATGGAGCAGCAGTTCGTGGACCGCCTGAACGACCGCGCCGACACGCTGGCCGAGGCCTTCACGAACCTGGGCGGCGGCTTCGGGCAGTCGGCGACGGGTCCCAGTGCGTACACGCTCGTGGTGGACCCGGACGGCCAGGTCATTGCGGCCAGTCCGGCCCTGCGGGAGTTCCAGAACTCCCCGTACCCGTTCGGGACGCTGTCGCGCGTGCCGGTGCAGGGCACGACGGTACGCGCCGTGAAACGCAAGGCGGGGGATTTCGGCACGCTGTGGGTGGGCCTGCCCGAGGACGACCTGATCGCCGCGCGGCAGAGTGCCCTGAGTGCGCTGCTGCTGGCACTGGTCACCGCGCCGCTGATCCTGCTGCTGACCGGCTGGTGGGTGGGGCGCCGCGCCCTGGCGGGCCTGGAGAACGCTGCGAATCTGGCGGACCGGCTGGACCCGGCGGTCAGCCTCGCCCCGCTGCCCCTCCCGGCCCGCGAGGACGAGGTGCAGCGCCTGCTCGTGGCGATCAACAGTCTGCTGGGCCGCATCGAGGCGCAGCAGGCGCGTGAGAAGCAGCTGCTGGGCCAGATCGTGCATGAACTGGGCGCGCCCCTGACCGTCCTGAAGGCCAGCCTGAGCCGCGCCGAGGCCCGCCTGGCCGATCCGGAGGTGGCCCGCGCGGCGCTGGTCGCGGACGAACTGACCTTCACCACGCAGGACCTGATGCAGCTCGCGCGTGGGCAGCTGGAACTGAAGCTGGCGTGGCATTACATCCCGGCGGGGACGCTGCGCGACCGGCTGGACCGCCTGGTGCCGGGCACGACCTTCACCGGTGACTGGGGTACCGGGATCCTGTGCGACCCGGACCGGCTGACGCAGGCGCTGCGCAACCTCCTGGCGAACGGGCGGCGGCATGCGGGCGCCGACGGCACCGTCACGCTGGACCTGCGCGAGACGCCGGAGCAGCTGTGTTTCCGGGTGCGGGACTCCGGCCCCGGCCTGCCGCCGGAGCTGGGCGAGCAGATCTTCGAGCCGTTCGTGAGCGGCGCGGGCAGCAGCGGCCTGGGTCTGAGCGTGGCGCGGCAGATCGCGCGGATGCACGGCGGGGACCTGAGCGGCACGAACCACCCGGACGGCGGGGCGCTGTTCACCCTGACGCTGCCCGGCGCGGCGCTGGGTGACGACGGGGACGATCTGGACGACGCGGACGTGCTGGACGAACCGCCCCTCACCCCGGTCGGGGGCACGGGCATCTGAGACAGGCAAGGACGGGCCGGTTCCCTATGCTGACCGGGTGACCAGCCCGCTGTTCGACTCGCCGGCCCCCGTCCCCCCCGACGAGCGGCGCGCCCTGCTGGCCCTGCGCTTCTGTGCCCAGCTTGGTCCCCGCCGCATCGAGGCCCTCCGGGGGCACTTCGGGTCGGCGGTGGCCGCGTGGCAGGCCCCGCTGCGGGAGCTGCGCGAGGTGCCGGGCCTGGACGCCCGCGCCGCGCAGGCCGTCGGGGCCCCGGAGGCCCTGATCCGCGCCGATCAGGAACTCGCCCGGGTGGCGCAGGAGGACGTGACGCTGCTGCTGCGCGGCCTGCCCGGGTACCCGGCGGCGCTGGACGCGCTGGGCGACCCGCCGCCCGCCCTGTGGGTGCGCGGCCCGCTGCCGGATCTGCCGACCGTGCCGCGCGCCATCGGGATCGTGGGGACCCGCGCGGCCAGCCCGCACGCGCAGGCGTTTACGCGGATGCTCGCCGCGGACCTCGCGCGGGCCGGGGTGATCGTCGTGAGCGGACTGGCGCGTGGCATCGACACCGCCGCGCACGGGGCGGCGGTCGAGGCGGGCGGGGTCAGCATCGGCGTGCTGGGCAGCGCCGTGAACCGCGTGTACCCCAGCGAGAACACCCGGCTGGCCGCGCAGCTCACGCTGGTCAGCGAGTACCCGCTGGACACCGGCCCCGCGCAGCACCACTTCCCGACCCGCAACCGCCTGATCGCCGCGCTGAGTGCCGGGACGGTCGTCGTGGAAGGGGAACGCAAGTCCGGGTCGCTGATCACCGCCACGCACGCCCTGGAATGCGGCCGGACGGTGTTCGCCGTGCCGGGCCGCGCCGGGGACCCGCGCGCCGCCGGACCGCACGCCCTGATCCGCGACGGCGCGGTGCTCACCGAGGGGGCCGCCGACCTCCTGACCGAACTGGGCTGGGGCAGCGTCCCGGACGCCCCACTGCCGGACCTGCCGCCCGAGCAGGCGCGGGTGCTAGCGGCCCTGACCGGACCGGTCACGCTGGACGACCTCGTGACGGCCACGGGCCTGCCACTGCCGGACGTGCAGACGGCGCTCGTCATGCTGAACCTGCTGGGCATCGCCGAGGAGGTCGGGGGCCGCTGGGTGCGGCGCTGACGGCGCGCCTAGGCGTGCTGCGGGCCGAAGTCCTTCTCGACCGTGACGCGCGGCTCACCGCTGATCGTCACGCCCTCCTGCGCGGGGTCGCTCAGCTGTGCCATCAGCAGCGCGAGACCCACCGCGAGCGTGCCCCCGTCTCCCGCCACGTCGTGCCCGGACGGGTCGAGGGTCAGGGTCCAGCCGCCGCCGGGCCAGCCCACGTGGGCGTGCAGCGGCTCGCCGCGTTGCAGGGCGGCCAGTTCCAGGTCGTCGATGCGGACGCGGACGCGTCCCGGCGTGAACCTCACCTTCATGGGTGACAGGATAGGCGCATGGACATCCTGGTTCTGGGCGGCACGCAGTTCGTGGGTCGGCACATCGTCCTGGCGTTCCTGGCCTCGGGGCACCGCGTGAGCATCCTGACGCGCGGCCGCACACCCGACGACTTACCCGCAGAGGTGGAGCGGCTGCGCGGTGACCGGGGCGAGGCGGGGGGCCTGGACGCCCTCGCAGGCCGGTCCTGGGACGCCTGCGTGGATGTCAGCGGGTACCTGCCGCAGGCGGTGCAGGCCAGCGTGGACGCCCTGCGGGAGCGGGTGGGGCGGTACGTGCTGATCAGCACGGTCAGCGTGTACGCCGAGCCGGACCGGCACCCGGTGCGCGAGGACGACCCGCTGCTGCCACCCGCCCCGGCCGGGACGACCGACGTGACGGGCGAGACGTACGGGCCGCTGAAGGTCGCGTGCGAGCACGTGGTGCAGGCGGCGTTTGGGGCGCGGGCGACCATCCTGCGGCCGCAGATCGTGGCGGGGCCCTTCGATCACACCGCCCGCTACCCGTACTGGGTGGACCGGGCGAGCGGGGGAGGGGAGACACTGCTGCCCGGTGACGGGCTGGATCACGTGCAGGTGATCGACGCGCGGGACCTGGCGCGCTTCACGGTGCGGGTTGTGGAGGGCGGGGTGGGCGGCATCTTCAACGTGGCGGGCCCGCGCCTGAGCTGGGGGCAGTTCGCGCGGCTGCTGGGCATCCGGGCGCCGGTGTGGGTGCACGCGGCGGCGCTGCGGGACCTGGGCCTGGGCTTCCGGGAGCTGCCGCTGTTCATCCCGGAGACCGGGGAGCAGGCGGGGCTGATGAATGTCAGTGCGGAGCGGGCGGTGCTGGCCGGGCTGACCCTGACCCCGCCGGAGGTCACGGCGCGGGATACGCGCGCCTGGAGTGAACACGCCGGGCTGACCTATACCCTGACCCCGCAGCGGGAGGCTGAAGCGCTGGCCACCGCGCGCCGCTGAGTCCCGAGAGAGAAACTGCTTCTCTCTCGCCACCTCTCTGAGGCCGGGAGAGAGGGGCGGGCGGTGGTATGCTGGCTCCCGCTCAAGAGTGCCTTAAGGGAGGTGCGCCTTATCTCGCAGGAAATCTGGTCGGACGTGCTGGGGTACGTCCGCAAGAACATTACAGAGGTCGAGTACCACACCTGGTTCGCGCCGGTGAAGAACCTGGGCGTGCAGGACGGCTCGCTGGTGCTGGGCGTCCGCAACTCCTTCGCGCAGGAGTGGTTCCGCAAGAACTACCTGAAACTGCTGGAGGACGCGCTGCGCAGCCTTGGCGCGCAGGATCCGCAGGTGAGCTTCCAGGTGCTGCCCGCCGCGCAGGACGCGCTGCTGCTGCCCAGCGACCCGCCCCCGCCGCCCAGCGTGCCCGCGCCGCGCGCCCCGGCGCCCATCTTCACGGAGAACCGCAAGGTGCTGAACCCGAAATACACCTTCGAGAACTTCGTGGTGGGCCCGAACAACAACCTCGCGCACGCGGCGGCGCTGGCGGTCGCGGAATCGCCCGGCAAGGCGTACAACCCGCTGTTCATCTACGGGGACGTGGGCCTGGGGAAAACCCACCTGATGCACGCGGTCGGGCACTACATGCTCGAACGCTTTCCTGGGAAACGGGTGGAGTACGTGTCGACCGAGTCGTTCACGAACGACCTGATCAACGCGATCCGTGACGACAAGATGACGCAGTTCAGGAACCGCTACCGCTCTGTGGACCTGCTGCTGGTGGACGATATCCAGTTCCTGGCGGGCAAGGAGCGCACGCAGGAGGAGTTCTTCCACACCTTCAACGCGCTGTACGAGAACCACAAGCAGATCATCCTGAGTTCCGACCGCCCGCCGAAAGACATCCAGACGCTGGAGGGCCGCCTGCGCAGCCGCTTCGAGTGGGGTCTGATCACGGACATCCAGTCGCCGGAGTACGAGACGCGCGTGGCGATCCTGAAGATGAACGCGGAGCACAACCGCATCGACATCCCGCAGGAGGTGTTGGAACTCATCGCGCGGCAGGTGACAAGCAACATCCGCGAGCTTGAGGGCGCGTTGATGCGGGTGGTGGCGTTCTCCAGCCTCAACAACGTGCCCTTCAGCCGGGCAGTGGCGGCCAAGGCGTTGAGCAACGTGTTCGCCCCGCAGGAAGTGAAGGTGGAGATGATGGACGTGCTGCGGCAGGTAGCCGCGCAGTTCAACATGCCGCCCGACGTGATCCGCGGTTCCGGGCGCGTGCGTGAGGTGGTGCAGGCGCGGCAGGTGGCGCAGTACCTGATCCGCGAGCTGACCGATCATTCCCTGCCGGAGATCGGGCAGTTCTTCGGACGGGATCACTCGACGGTCATGCACGCGATCAGCAAGGTCTCGGAGCAGATGGGCAAGGACAGTGAGCTGACGGCGGCGGTGGAGTTGTTGCGCCGCCGGATGAAGGGTCAGGAAGACGAAGATTCCGATGCGTAATTCGGCCGACTCATTCTTCTTGTCTCAGAATAAGTTCCATTTTCCGTTCCAAACACCTGTGCAGCATTTCACGAGCTGTGGAAAACCCTGTGGAAAAGCTGTGGATAACCGGGGGTTTCCCTGTGGATAAGTCTGTGGATAACCCGGCCCCCTGAGAGGCTGTGGATAAGTCCCGAAGTTATCCACAGGTTATCCACAGGAAAGTGCCAGTTATCCACAATTTTGTCCACAGCACAGATGTGCACCCAGCGCAATCCGAAGGCACTTATCCACAGTTTCCACAGGACCTATTACTACTACTACTATCTTTTTTTTAGAATAAAGACAGATAAAAGATAGGGACCAGACAGAGAGGCACGCATGAACGTACACGTCACCAAGAAAATCCTCAGTGAAGGCCTGGGCCTTCTGGAACGCGTCATCCCCAGCCGCAGCAGCAACCCCCTGCTGACCGCCCTGAAGGTCGAGGCCAGCGAAGCAGGCCTGACCCTGTCCGGCACCAACCTCGAAATCGACCTGTCCTGCTTCGTACCGGCCGAGGTCAAGGACCCCCGTAACTTCGTGGTGCCCGCCCACCTGTTCGCGCAGATCGTGCGCAACCTGGGCGGCGAACTCGTCGAACTGGAACTCAGCGGCTCGGAACTCTCGGTGCGGGCCGGTGGCTCGGACTTCAAACTCCAGACCGGCGACATCGACGCCTACCCCCCGCTGAGCTTCCCCGCGCAGGCCGACGTGAGCCTCGACGCGACCGAACTGGCCCGCGCGCTCTCCAGCGTCCGCTACGCCGCCAGCAACGAGGCCTTCCAGGCGGTGTTCCGCGGCATCAAGCTCGAGCACCGGCCCGAGGGCGCGCGCGTCGTCGCGTCCGACGGGTACCGCGTGGCGATCCGGGACTTCCCGGCCAGCGGGGATGGCCGCAACCTGATCATCCCGGCGCGCAGCGTGGACGAACTGATCCGCGTGCTCAAGGACGGCGAGGCCCGCTTCACGTACGGCGACGGGCAGCTGAGCGTCACGACCGACCGCGTGCACATGAACCTGAAGCTGCTCGACGGGGACTTCCCGGACTACGAGCGCGTGATTCCCAAGGAGATCCGCCTGCAGGTCACGCTGCCTGCCACGGCCCTGAAGGAGGCCGTGAACCGCGTGGCGGTGCTGGCCGACAAGAACGCGAACAACCGCGTGGAGTTCCTGGTCTCGGAGGGCAAGCTGCGGCTGGCCGCCGAGGGCGACTACGGCCGCGCGCAGGACACGCTGGACGTGGTGCAGGGTGGCAGCGAGCCCGCCATGAGTCTCGCCTTCAACGCCCGGCATGTGCTGGACGCCCTGGGCCCGATCGACGGGGATGCGGAACTGCTGTTCTCGGGCTCGACCAGTCCGGCGATCTTCCGCGCGGCGGGTGGCGGCGGGTACATGGCCGTGATGGTGACCCTGCGCGTCTGAGGCGGCGGGCAGGTGGGGCGCGCGGCCCCACCTGTCTGCACCGGAAGTTGAACCGGGTGCATCTTTCTGCGGGGGCACCCGCTTATAGTGTCTGAAGTACACCTACTCGCCTGCGGGCGACAGGGCCGTGATCCGGGAGGAAACAGGGATGAAGATTCAGAAAGTGATTGCCCGTGAAGTGCTGGACTCGCGCGGGAACCCCACCGTGGAAGCCGAAGTTCACCTCGACAGTGGCCTTCAGGGCCGCGCCATCGTGCCCTCGGGCGCCAGCACCGGCACCCACGAGGCCCTGGAACTCCGCGACGGCGGCAGCCGCTACCTCGGCAAGGGCGTGCAGCAGGCCGTGAAGAACGTCAACGAAGCCCTCGGCCCGGCCGTGGTCGGCCTGGACGCCAGCGAGCAGGCCGCCATCGACGCCGCGCTGATGGCCACCGACGGCACCCCCAACAAGGGCAACCTGGGTGGTAACGCCATCCTGGCCGTCAGCCTCGCTGCGGCCCGCGCCGCCGCCGCGGAGCTGAACATCCCGCTGTACCGCTACCTGGGCGGCAGCAACGCCAAGACCCTCCCGGTCCCGATGATGAACGTCATCAATGGCGGCGCGCACGCCGACAACTCCGTGGACTTCCAGGAATTCATGGTTATGCCCGTCGGGGCGCCCAGCTTCCGCGAGGCGCTGCGCTACGGCGCCGAGACCTTCCACAGCCTCAAGAAGGTCCTGTCGAAGAAGGGCTACAACACCAACGTCGGTGACGAGGGCGGCTTCGCCCCGGACCTCAAGAGCAACGAGGAAGCGCTGGACGTGCTCCTCGAGGCCATCGAGAAGGCCGGTTACGAGCCCGGCAAGGACATCGCCATCGCGCTGGACCCGGCCGTGACCGAGCTGTTCAAGGACGGGAAGTACCACCTCGAATCCGAGGGCCGCGTGCTCAGCACGGGCGAGATGGTGGACTTCTGGGCCGACTGGGCCAGCCGCTACCCGATCGTGAGCATCGAGGACGGCCTGGCCGAGGACGACTGGGACGGCTGGGCGCAGCTGACCGCCAAGATCGGCGACCGCGTGCAGCTGGTCGGCGACGACCTGTTCGTGACGAACCCCGAGCGTCTGCAGCGCGGCATCGACACGAAGGTCGGCAACGCGATCCTGGTGAAGGTGAACCAGATCGGCAGCCTGACCGAGTCCATGGACGCCATCGAACTGGCCAAGCGGCACCACTACGGCACGATCATCAGCCACCGCAGCGGCGAGTCCGAGGACAGCTTCATCGCGGACCTGGCGGTCGCCACGAACGCCGGGCAGATCAAGACCGGTTCGGCCAGCCGTTCGGACCGCATCGCGAAGTACAACCAGCTGCTGCGCATCGAGGACAGTCTCGGTGACCGCGCGGTGTTCCCCGGCCGCAAGGCGCTGCGCTGACCCCGGCGGGCGGGCGGCGGGGGAGACCCTGACCGCCCGCCGCTCTTCCTGCGCTTGGAAAGGATTCCAGATGAAACAGATTGACCGTTCCACCAAGATCGTGGCCACCGTCGGCCCGGCCAGCCGCTCCCCCGAGGTGCTGAGCCGCATGATCGACGCCGGCCTGAACGTCGTGCGCATGAACTTCAGCCACGGTGACCCCGAGGACCACCGCCAGACCGTGCAGATGGTCCGCGAACTGGCCGCCAAGAAGGGCGTGACCATCGGTATCCTTCAGGACCTGCAAGGGCCGAAGATCCGCGTGGCGCGCTTCAAGGACGGCAGCGTGACCCTCGCGCCCGGCGACAAGTTCACGATCACCATGGACGACGTCGAGGGCGACGAGACCCGCGTGGGCACCACCTACAAGGACCTCGTGCGGGACGTGCACCCCGGCATGGCCCTGCTGCTCGACGACGGCAACATGGCCCTGCGCGTCGAGGGCGTGCGCGGCAACGATGTGCTGACCACCGTCGTGATCGGCGGCGTCCTGAAGAACAACAAGGGCATCAACGTGCCCGAGGCCGACCTGAGCGTCCCCGCGCTGTCCGAGAAGGACGTGCAGGACATGGAGTTCGGCGCGGAACTGGGCGTGGACTGGGTGGCGCTGAGCTTCGTGCGTTCCCGCGACGACCTGCTGCTGGCCCGCCACTACATGTCCCGCTTCGGCAGCCGCGCCAAGCTGATGGCGAAGATCGAGAAGCCGCAGGCCGTGGACCGCTTCGAGGACATCCTGAAGGAAGTGGACGGCATCATGGTGGCGCGCGGTGACCTGGGCGTCGAGATGCGCCCCGAGCAGGTGCCGACCATCCAGAAGCGCATCATCCGCATGTGCCGCGAGGCGGGCAAACCCGTGATCACGGCCACGCAGATGCTCGAGAGCATGATCAGCCTGCCGCGCCCCACCCGCGCCGAGGCCTCCGACGTGGCGAACGCCATCTACGACGGCACTGACGCCGTGATGCTGTCCGCCGAGTCGGCTGCCGGGATGTACCCGGTCGAGTCGGTCGCCATGATGGCCCGCATCGCCCGCGAGGCCGAGGGCAGCGAGCACTACAAGATGCTCCAGCGGTCCCTCGTGATCGACACGGAACTGGCGCAGGACGCTATCGCGTCGGCGGCGTGCAGCATCGGCGAGAAGCTGGACTCCCCGGCGATCGTGACGTTCACGAGCACTGGCGGCGCGGCGGGCCGCATCGCCAAGAACCGCCCCCCGCTGGCGATCCTGGCCCTGACGCCCAACGAGCAGACTCGCAACCAGCTGGCGCTCTCCTGGGGTGTCGTGCCGGTCCTGAGCGAGGACCCCCGCAACACGGACGACATGGTCCGCATCGCGAACGAGGAACTGCGCCGCAGCGGTCTGGCAGACGTGGGCGACCGGTACGTCATCACGGCGGGCGTGCCGTTCGGTGTGCGGGGCACGACGAACATGCTGCGCGTCGAGCGTCTGCGTGAGGATCTGCTCCAGCCCTGACCGCGCACCACCTGAACAATCAGGGATTCGTCAGATTTTTATCCACAGGGACGGGCTTTTTCCACACCGACCCTGTGGATAACTGCTGGGTTGTCCACAGGGTTTTGCTGCGCCCAGTGGTCGTCCACAGGCAGGGACAGTTGTCCACAGCGCCCTGTGCATAACTTTCCCCGCCCATACAGACCTGAAGATTGAGTGAAGACCGGCTGCCCGGGGCTCTGGGAGGGCCATGAAGGCCCCATGAAGCCCCTGGGTGGATTAGGACCCCAGCACCAGTCGCGCGAACTTGTCCTTGCCCTTCTGAATGACCACGCCGCCCTCTGCACAGAGCTGCTCGCGGGTCAGGCTGGCCTGCGCGTCCGTCACGACCTCCCCGTTCAGCTTCAGGCCCCGGTTCTGCATCAGCTTGCGGGCCGCGCCGTTACTGGGTTCCAGGCCCGCCAGCACGACCAGTTTCACCAGGCTGATCCGCTCGGGATCGGCACTGTTCGCCAGTTCCGCCGCCGGGACCGTCACGGACGGGATGTTCTCGGGGATGCCACCCCTGGCGACACTGCGGAAGCGGGCCTCGGCGGCGTCCAGGTCCGCGTCGGGATGGAACCACGCCACCACCTCGCGCGCCAGTTCGCGGTGTGCGGCGACCGGATGCCCGGCCAGCAGCTCCTCGATGCGGGGGCGGGGCAGGTCGGTCAGCAGCGTGAAGTAGTTGTCCAGCAGCGGATCGGGGACCTTCATCAGTTTCGCGAACATCTCGTGCGGTTCGTCGGTCAGGCCGATGTAGTTGTCGAGGCTCTTGGACATCTTCTCGGTGCCGTCCAGGCCGACCAGCAGCGGCAGGGTCATCACCACCTGCGACTCCTGCCCGTAATCCCGCTGCAGCGCGCGCCCCACGAGGTTGTTGAACAGCTGATCGGTGCCGCCCAGCTCCACGTCGGCCTCCAGCGCCACGGAGTCGTAACCCTGCGTCAGCGGGTAGAGCAGTTCGTGCACGGCGATGGGCACGCCACCCTCGAAGCGCTTCTTGAAGTCGTCGCGTTCCATGATGCGCGCCACCGTGTAGCGGCTGGCGAGGCGGATCACGTCGGCGTACCCCATGGGTTCCAGCCACTCGCCGTTGAAGCGGACCTCCAGCACCTCGGGTTCCTGACGCAGGATCAGGCGGCACTGCTCCAGGTAGCTCTTGGCGTTCTCGCGGGTCTGCTCCAGCGTCAGCGGCGGGCGGGTCTTGCTCTTGCCGCTGGGGTCGCCGATCATCGCGGTGAAATCCCCGATCAGCATGATCACCTTGTGGCCCAGGTCCTGGAACTGGCGCATCTTGCGCAGGATCACGGCGTGCCCCAGGTGCAGGTCCGGGCGGGTCGGGTCGGCGCCCAGCTTCACGCGCAGCGGCTGGCCCTTGGCGAGTTTGCGGCGCAGGTCGTCCTCGGACACCAGATCCACGACGCCGCGGCGCAGCAGGTCGATCTGTTCGTCCACGGGCAGGTTCCATCGAATGGGGGCGGGTTCTTGCATCTTCACTCCATGGGGGAGCGGCGCATCAGGACTGTCCGGATGCGCCGCTCGGGGGTTGGATTTCAGGCTGTGACTGACCCTGCTCCCACCGGTGGCGGCGGGCAGGGATACGCACGTCGGGTCAGACGCCTCATGCCGCCCAGCATAACAGGCGCCGCCACCCGCTAGCATCGGGCGGTGAAGACCATTCAGGAGTTGCGCGACACCTTCCCCCGGTCCGGCGTGGTCGAGTGGCTGGGCCTGCGCCCCGCGCGCCGCGCGCCCGTGCAGGCAGTCACGGAGGTCGAGGCGCACCCGCTGGTGGGACTCATCGGCGATCACGGGAAACTCGCCCCGCCGCGCCTGACCGCTCTGACCGGCGAGGCTGGGGAGGATGCGCGCCCCGCGAATGCCCCCGCCATTCCCGGCGGCCCCGGGCGGCGGCAGGTGACGCTGATCCAGGCCGAGCACCTGCCCGTGATCGCCGCGCTGGCCGGGCTGGACGAGGCGAGTCCGGAGCAGCTGCGCCGCAACATCGCCGTGCGCGGCATTCCGCTGCTGGCCCTGAAGGACCGCCGGTTTCAGATCGGCGAGGTGATCCTGGAGGGCACCGGCGAGTGCCACCCCTGCTCACGCATGGAGGAGACGCTGGGTGAGGGCGGGTACAACGCCGTGCGCGGGCACGGGGGCCTGACCGCCCGCGTGATCCGGGGCGGTGTGATCCGCGTGGGGGACGAGGTGCGCCCCCTCCCGGGCGCCGTGACCTGAAGGGCCCGCTATGCTGGGCGGCATGCCCAGACGTCCCGCCCCGCCCCTGAGCCGCACGCGGCGCGTCACGCTGGCGGGCGCGTTCGGGTTCACGCGCCTGATCGTGGAACTGGGCGTGCTGAGTTCCTTCGCGTTCAGCCTCGCGCTGTTCGTCGCGGCCATCGCGCAGGCGTACGTGACGATCCGCGCGGCGCTGGGTGACCTGGGCGAGGCGCACACCACCAAGACCCTGATCGTCGCGGCGGTCGAGCAGGCCGACACGCTGCTTGTGGGCGTGGCGCTGCTGATCATCTCGTTCGGGTTGCAGGCGCTGTTCGTGGGCCGCGTGCAGAACGTGCCCCGCTGGCTGCACATCGACTCCTTCGACGACCTGAAGCAGAAACTGATCGGGATCGTGATCGTAGCGCTCAGCGTGAACTTCTTCAGCGTCGCGCTGGAATGGAAGGGCGGGTCCGACATCCTAGTGTACGGCGCAGCTATCGCCGCCGTGATTCTCTCAGTGGGCGCTTATTCCGTGATCCTCTCCCGGCAGGGTCACCGCCCGGACGCGCCCGACGACCAGCATGCCGAACCTTGACGCGCGCCTCCAGGCGGCCCTGCACCTGATCCAGGCGGACGCTCACGCGGATATCGGCAGTGACCACGCGCACCTGCCCATCCGGTTGGCACAGCTGGGCTGCATCACGCGCGGCGTGATCGTCGAGGTCAACCCGGGCCCACTGGAACACGCCCGCGTGAACGTCGCCCGCGCGGGCCTCACGGACCGCCTGGAGGTCCGCGCCGGGAACGGCCTGGCCCCGCTGGCGCCCGGCGAGGTGCAGAGTGCCAGCATGACCGGCATGGGTGCCCAGACCATGCTGGGCATCTTGACCCGCACGCCAGACCGAGTGCCGGACGCGCTGGTGCTGCAACCGAACGACAGCCCGGAACCGCTGCGCCGCTGGGCGCGGGAACGCGGCTACCACGTCGCGGCGGAGGTCCTGGCCCCCGGCTTCTGGCGCTACCCGGTCCTGAGGTTGGAACGTCAGTCCGGCCCCGACCCGGCCTACGTGGCTCTGCCGGAGGCGGCGGCCCTGCGCTACGGCCCGCTGCTGCTGCGCGAGGGCAGCGGGCTGCTGCGTGAACAGGTCGCGGCGGACATCGCCCGCCTGACCCCTCTGGCCGCGCCGGGCCGCGCTGCCGAGCACGACCTGCACGTCGCGCAGAGCGCCGCCGCGTGGCTCTCCGGGAGTGGAAAATAAAAAATCCGCCTTCTTCGGCGGTGATAGGAAAAATATAGCGCGGTATGCAGGCGGCGTCAAGCTTCGCGGGGCGGCCGGAGAAATGCCGTCCTGGAGAGCCTTCTTCAGCGATGCTCTCGCCGTGGTATGCAGTCCCGGTCACTCCCGAAGGAGCTGGTGGCGGCGCACCCGATGACAGGGACACATGGTCGCCGGGAGTCGCGGGGAATCAAAATAAAAAATCCGCCCTTCGCGGACGGTGATAAGAAAAGGATAGCGCGGTATGCAGGACTGGTCAAGTCCTGCGCGCCGCCCGGAAATCTGTCGTGCTGGACGTTCTTCCAGCAGGAGCAGCTGCCGGGGGCTATGCAGTCGGGTTCATCTGCACGGTGCTGATCGCCCCGTCGTCGCCGCCATGCGTCGAACTGGCCGCAGCAGGGGCCTGATCGGCGGGGGAGAGGGCCTCCCGGTGATGGATCGCGTGGGGAGGCTGGGACCAAAACGAAAAATCCGCCCTTCTCGGACGGTGATAAAAATAGGATACCTCGGTATGCAGGATGTGTCAATCCCCGTGTATCGACCTGAAAAAGCTCGTGCTGCACGGGTGATCTCTGACCGTGTTCCCAGCGGTATGCAGCGAAGAGGGCCGGAGCGCATGGCCCCGGCCCTCCTCTTCCCGTCTCTGCTCAGCGGGCGACTTCCACGGCGCGGCTCTCGCGCACCACGGTCACCTGCACCTGACCGGGGTACTCCATGTCCTGCTCGACGCGTCCGGCGATCTCGCGGGCCAGCAGGGTCGCCTGGGCGTCCGTGACCTTGTCCGGCTGCACGATCACGCGCACCTCGCGCCCGGCCTGGATGGCGTACGCCTGCTGCACGCCGGGGAACGACACGGCGATCTGCTCCAGCTGCTCCAGGCGGCGCACGTACGATTCCAGCTCCTCGCGGCGCGCCCCGGGCCGCGCGGCACTGATCGCGTCGGCGGCGGCGACGAGCACGGAGTACAGCGTCTCGCCGTTCTCCGGGTCGTGGTGGTGCGCGATCGCGTCGATGACCTCGGTAGGCTCCCCGAAGCGCTTGGCGAGGTTGATGCCGATCTCGACGTGCGTCCCGTCGATCTCGCGGTCGATGCTCTTGCCGACGTCGTGCATCAGTCCCGCGCGGCGGGCCATCCCGGCGTCCAGGCCCAGTTCCCCGGCCATGATGCCGGTCAGGTGCGCCACCTGAATGGAGTGCTTGAGGACGTTCTGCCCGTAGCTGGTGCGGAAGTACATGCGGCCCAGCAGCTGCACGAGGCCCGGCTTGATGCCCACCACGCCCGCCTCGATGGCGGCCTCCTCGCCCTGGGCGTGCATGAAGGCCTTCATCTCGTCCTGCGCCTTGTGCACCATCTCCTCGATGCGGGTCGGGTGGATGCGGCCATCGGCGACCAGGGCGTCCAGGACGTGCTTGGCGACCTCGCGCCGCACCGGGTTGAAGCTGGAGAGGATCACGGCTTCGGGCGTGTCGTCAATGATCAGGTCCACGCCGGTCAGCGCCTCGAAGGCGCGGATGTTGCGGCCCTCGCGGCCGATCAGTCGGCCCTTCATGGCGTCGTTCGGGATGGGCACCACGGACACGCTCAGGGCCGCGCTGGTCTCGGAGGCGCTGCGCTGGATGGCCTGCGCGATCACGTGCCGCGCCGAGCGTTTCGCGTCGGCACTGGCGCGTTCCTGCATGGCCTTCACGCGGATCGCCTTCTCCTCTTCCAGTTCGGCGTCCAGGCGGGTCAGGATGTCCGCGCGGGCCGCCTCGGGAGACAGTCCCGCAATCTCGAACAGTTTCAGCTCGGCCTGATGCAGGCGCGCGCCGATCGCCTGCTCCTGCTCGGTGAGGTGCCGCGCGCGGTCCTCGAGGCGTTCCTCGAGCGAGTCGAGTTTCTCGCCGCGCGCGTCAAGCTGCTCGGCGCGGCGGTTGAGCCGCTCGATCTCGCGTTTGAGTTCCTCGCGTTCCCGGCGGGTCTCCTGGCGGTCGCTGCCCAGCGCCTCGCGTTCCCGGGCGGCGTCCTGCTTGGCCTGCGCGCGTTCCTGTTCCAGCCCGGCGCGCAGGGCGCTGATCTGGTCACGCTGGCCCTGCAACTGCGTGAGCTGCGTGTCGAACTGCGCGAGTTGCACGTTCAGCTGGGCTTCGCGGTCACTGGCTTCCTTGATTCTGCGGGTGGCGTCCTGCCTGTCCTGATCGGCCTCGGCCCGCGTGGTGCGGGCGTCGGCGTCGGCCTGCGCGCGGATGCGGTCCGCGTCACGCTGGGCTTCCTGTTGCAGGCGGTTGTCGATCTCGGCGCGCTGCCGCGCCCCACGACTCTGCCCCGTCAGGAACCCCCCGACCAGTCCGAGCAGCAGCGCCACGATGATCCCGGTGATCTCTGGGGTCGTCACGGTGCGCTCCTTTGATGGTGTGTTGCATGGGGCGGCGCGCCGGCGTCGGGCACGCGCCCCGGGGTGAGAAACTGAAGGTGAACGTCTCCGGTCAGTGTGCTGTGGGGACGTTCGCCCCAAGTGTAGCGGGAAAGCCCGGCAACGCGCGAAGGCCTGCCCCGTCAGTCAGGGCAGGCAGGAGACAGGAACGACGGTTCTTCAGGGCCGCCTGAGCGGGTCAGAGAGAGTCAGGGTTGCACGGTGAAGGTCAGGGTGCCGGACACCCCGGGGTTCAGGAGCTTCATCTTCGCCGCGACTGCACCCAGCAGCGAACCCGTTCCCTGGGGGCTGACTGTGGCGAACGTCGAACTGGGGCTGGCGTAGTCGCTGACGCCGCTCAGGTTCAGTGGACCACTGCTGACGTACAGCAGCGCCGCGTGGACGCCGGTGGGGGCGCTGGCACGGAGGAAGAAGGTGCTGCTGGCCGATGGAAACAGCTGGGTTTGATCGGCATTCAGGCGCACCTGGCCGTCGGGCTGACGGTTCGGGAGGAGCTGGATGACGCTGCCGTCAGGCGACTCGATGAACAGGGCGACGTCACCGCTGACCGGGCTGCGCAGCGTGAACTGGATGTCCTGCCCGACCCGCGGTTCGGTGGGATTGAGGGTCAGGACTGCCGCAGTGGGCACCGTGGGCCAAGGTGCATCCTGAGGCGCGCAGCCAATCAGGGCAGGAATCAGGAGGGCGGACAGCAGGGCAGGGCGCATGCGCTGACCCTATCCGCCCGGGCAGGTGAACGTTGCCTCAGGTGCGGATGGAGTATTGAACGGGTGGGGAAGCAGAAAACCCCCACCACGGGGGCGGGGGTCAAACGCGCAGGGGCGTTTACTTCGCGGCGTGTACCACGAGCTTCATGGGGATGCTCACTTCGGGGTGGGCGCGGTAGGAGATGTCGTACTCGC
Organism: Deinococcus soli (ex Cha et al. 2016); assembly: GCF_001007995.1. Lineage (NCBI taxonomy): Bacteria > Thermotogati > Deinococcota > Deinococci > Deinococcales > Deinococcaceae > Deinococcus > Deinococcus soli (ex Cha et al. 2016). Next base: position 1,834,123 of record NZ_CP011389.1, read on the forward strand.
CAATTTCCTTGACGGTTTTCGGCATCGTGATGCGGCGCTTGTCCACGTCGAAGCCCAGCTTGTCGAGCGAGTCGGCGACGTCCTGGTGCGTGACCGCACCGTAGATCTTGCCTTCGCCGGCGCGGACGCTAAGTTCCACGGCGACGCCGTTCAGGCGGCTGGCGAGGTCCTCGGCGCTGGCCTTCTCGGCCGCCAGGGTCTTCTGGCGGGCGCGGATGCGGGCCTCGAGGCTCTTCATGTTGCTGGCGGTGGCCGGCGTGGCGATGCCCTGGGGGATCAGCCAGTTGCGGGCGTAGCCGTCTTTGACGTTCACGACGTCGCCGGTCTTGCCGAGCTTGCCGGGTTCAAGAAGAATCACTTGCATGCAGGGTTCTCCTTATTTCCGGACGAGCTTCTCGGTGTAGGGCAGCAGGGCCAGCTGGCGGGCGATCTTGATCGTCTGCGCGATGCGGCGCTGGTGCTTGGCCGAGAGGCCCGTGCGGCGGCGGGGGAGGATCTTGCCCGTATCGCTCACGAAACGGCGCAGCATCTTCACGTCTTTGTAATCGGTGATTTCCAGTTCCCCGATGGAGAACGGATCGACCTTGGGCTTGCGGGGACGCTTGGGTCCCTTGCCGCGCGGTTTACGCTCGGCGCTGTTGGTCTGGGTCATGTGTTAGTCCTTGAAATCTGCGTTCCTGGCCCAAGCGGGGTTCAGAACGGCAGGTCCTCGTCCGGTGGGAAATCGTCGAGACCTTGGTCAATATCTAAGCCGCCCGAACGGTTCCCCGTGTTCGCTGCCCGGCTCGGCTGGCCGTAGCTGCCGCTCTGGGGGCGCGCCGCACTGCTCGCGGTCTGCGTGCGAGGTCCGGCGGGGGTGGCTGCAGGGTTACCGGCCCCTGCGCCTCGGGACAGGGCTTCGACTCGCGTCGCCTCTACTTTGGTGCTGTTGCGTTTGTTACCGTCGCGGTCGGTCCACGCTTCGTTGACCAGTCGTCCCTGCACGAGCACGGGATCCCCTTTGCGGAGGTCCTTCATGCGTTCGGCGAGGTCGCGCCACAGCGTCACGTCGATCCAGTGGGTCTTCTCCTGTCGCTGGCCCTGTCGGTCGTTCCAGGTCTCGTTCACGGCCAGGCCGAGTCCGAGCACGGCGTCGCCGGCGGGGGTGTAGCGCAGTTCGGGGTCTCGGGTGACGTTCCCGATGAGAATGACTTCGTTCATGCCGCTGCTCATGCGAACGCCGCCTCCGGCGTCCTGAACGAGTTCGGGTATGTACCCGAGCTGTTCCATGCGCAGGGCTTTCACGCGGACCATGCTGCGTTTGCCGCCTTCAGGGGCTTCCCACTGGCTGTACTCCACGCTGCCTTCGACCATCACGGCGTCGCCGCCTTTCAGGTTGCGTTCGGCCTGCCACTCGGCGGGTTTGCCGAGAATGGACACGCGGTGGTACCAGGGGAGTTTGCGTTCGCGCCCGTCGTTGCCGATGACGTGATCTTCACCGGCGATGGTGGCCTCGAACACGGCGGTGCCGCTGGGGGTGTAGCGCAGTTCGGGATCGCGGGCGAGTGCGCCGATCAGGTAAACGTGGTTCATGCCTCGGGCCATGACGTGGTCTCCTTTGTTGCTGGCTGAATCCGGCAGGATTCGTACTGGGGTCTTGAATGCGGCTGTCTGTGCGGCCCTTGCGGGTTGACCGTACGATAACAGGACCGATCTCATTACGTCAATAGCGTAAGGAGATCAGGCCTTCTTGGTCTTCCACTCCGGGCGGTCCTTGACCACCAGGACGCGGCGCACGTGGTCACGCAGACGCAGGGTGCTGGCGATGTCCGTTTCGGGGTTGCCGGCCGCCTTGATGGTGTACATCAGGTAGTAGCCCTCGCGGTCCTTGTTCACGGCGTAGGCGAGGCGGCGGTTGCCGAGCTCGTCCAGGTTGCTGATTTCCCCGCCCGCGTTCTTCACGGTGGTCTCGATGTAGTCCTTCTCGATGCCCACCTGCTCGGCGCTGAGGTTGGGGTTCAGGATCAGGTTCAGGTCGTACTGGTTCATAGTTCACCTCCTCTGTCGCCGCACGCAGGCGGAGTGTCCTGACAGGGTCAGGCCTCGCCGGGCAGCGCAACTCACCACATTACCAGAGTCCGCACGCGGTTGCCAGCCGTCAGATGACGCATGTCCAGGCCCGCCCCACCCCCGTACGCTGGGGGCATGACCACCCCCACCCCGTCGGCGTCCAGCGCGGTCAGCGGCATCCTCGACATCCTGCGTGAAGCTGTGGAGGGCGGTCATCCCGGTCAGGGCACCGCCTTCCTGGACGGCACGAAGGCGGACGGCAGCGGCAATCACGGCCTGCTTGCCACCCTGGACAGCCTGAGTGCCGAGCAGGCCAGCCGGGAGGTGCTGGGCAGTACCGTCGCGGCGCACGCCGCGCATGCCGCCTACCACCTGGAGGTCATCGTCCGCTGGGAACGCGACGGGGACCGTGGCCCCTTCGACTGGAAAGGCAGCTTCCAGCCCGCCCAGGTGGACACCGCCGGGTGGGAGGCCACCCGCGAGCGTCTGCGCGCCGCGTACGACGCCCTGGTGACCTTCGCCCGCACCTTCGAGAATCGACCCGCCGATGGCGACGTGACCGGCGGCCTGACCGGCGCGGTCGCGCACGTCGCGTATCACCTGGGGGCCATCCGGCAGCTGATCAAGGGAACGCCTTGACCCTCCCGGACGGCTGGACCCTGCGTCCCTACGCGCCAGAGGACGCCCAGGTCTTCGCCGCCCTCCTGTCACTTGGCGGGCGCAGCACGAGTGCCGATGACCTGCTCGCCGCCGACGCCCGGCGCGGCTCCGGGTCGCAACCCACGCGCGAGCTGCTCACCCGCAGCGGCGAGGTGCTGGGCGGCTGGCAGCTCCAGCCCTCGCTGTTCATCCCGCCGGACTTCCTGCAGGTGAGCGTGCTGGTTTTCCCGGCGGCGCGCGGGCAGGGTGTGGGTCAGCGGTTGTGGCAGGCGGCGCAGCAGACCGCCCGGAATTTGGGTGCCCGGGGCCTGAGCAGCGACGTTCCGGATGCCGACCCGGCCCACCGCGCCTGGGCCGAGCGGCGCGGCTTCATGCTGCGCACCCACCGCTACGCCTCCGAACTGGACCTGACTGGCGTGAGCCTCGCGGACTTCCAGCCGCAGCTGGACGCTGCCCGCGCGCAGGGCGTGACCTTCACCGACCTGCGCGGCGAGGGCGACGCGACCCTGGAGCGGTACGTGGATTTCGTCGCCGACCGCCTGACCGAGACGCCCGACCTCGCCGGGTACCCCCGCTGGACGCCCACGCAGGTCCGTGACGCCCTGCGCCTGGACACCGACCCCCGCCCCGACTGGCTGATCCTGGCCACTGGACCGGACGGCGAGTGGCTGGGCACCACCGCCATGATCCGCTTCCAGCACCTGCCGTTCGTGTACAACGAACTGACCGCCATGCACCCATCCGCGCGCGGGCGCGGGCTGGCGCTGCCGCTGAAACTTCAGGTCGTGCAGCGCGCCCAGGCCGGGGGATTCACAACCATGCGCACCAACAACCATTCCCTGAACGCCCCCATGCTGGCCGTCAACCGCCGCCTGGGTTTCCGGCAGCTCGCGGGGCGGTACGAGATGCATCACCCGCTGCGCTGAGGTTCGACCAGGCCTACTTCCGGCGCCGGAAGGGATTCCAGCGCGCTCCCTTCTCCGGTTCAGGCTCGGGTGCGGGGGAGGTGAGCGGGCGCACCTGCGCTGGCGCGTGTCGACCCATGGGCCGCGCGGCCTCTGCTTCCGGCTTGGCGTCTTCCTCGTACACCTCGTCCGCCGGGGTTTCACCCAGGGCGCTCAGGAGTGCGCGGCGGATCTGGTCGGCCGACGGCCGGTCCGCCGCACGTTTGGCCAGCGCCAGTTCCGCCAGTCGCCCCACCGGGCGCGGCACGAGAGGGTTGACCTGCGTCATGGACATCGGGAAGCGCGTCAGGTGCGCGACCATCAGTTCCTCGTACGTGTGTCCGTGGAAGGGGCGGTCCCCGCCCAGCAGTTCGTACAGCATCACGCCCAGGCTGTACACGTCGCTGGCGCTGCTGGTCGCCTCGCCCTGGTAGACCTCCGGGGCCATGTAGAAGGGACTGCCGCTGGTCTTGCCACCCTGCGCCACGAAGTACGTGTTGCCCAGGTCGCCCAGCGCCGCGCGCCCGTCGTCCGTGACGTACACGTTCTGCGTCTTCACGTCCTGGTGCACCGCGCCCTGATGGTGCAGGTACGTCAGAGCCGACGCGATGTCCGCCAGGATCCGCAGCGCCGCCGGGAGCGGCAGGGTCTTCTCGGGCAGTTCCGCGAGCTGTTCGTTCAGGGCGCCTTTCGGGTAATACGGGATGGCCAGGAACGCGCCCGGCCCGAAGGGCGTGCCGTCGAATCCACGCACGAGGTGTGGGTGACGGAACTGCAGCGTCAGGCGGACCTCGTTCCCGAACCGTTCGGCGGCGTCCTGTACGGCCAGTGTCTCCGGGTGGGGAATCTTCACGGCGACCAGCTGACCCTGCGCGCCAGTCGCGAGACGCACCAGTGAGGTGTTCCCACGCCCCAGCACGCGGTGCAGGGTGTACCCAGAGATGGTGCTGGTCTCGGTCATGCTTGCCCACAAGGGTGTCACGTTCCGCCTCCCCTGGCAAGCGAGAACACCTCATCCAGCACGAGATGAGGCGCGAGTGAAAGAGGCGCGCTGCTGGTGCAGACGCGCCTCAACTCCCCGGGCCGCCTCCGGGCTCAGGGAGTCAGCACGTTACTCGTCGTCGCTGCTTTCCTCCGCGACGCGCTTGCCGGCCATCCATTCCAGCCCGGCCCACTGCAGGTCTTCGAGGTCACCGTCGAGCACGTCGTCGGGGTTGTGCTTCATGACGCCCGTGCGGTGATCCTTGATGTACTGCTTGTCGAGCACGTACGAGCGGATCTGGCTGCCCCACTCGATCTTCTTCTGCTCGCCGCGCGCCTTGGCTTCCTCTTCCTCGCGCTTGCGCATCTCGATGTCGTAGAGGCGCTGCTTGAGGATCTGCAGGGCGATCTCGTGGTTCTTGATCTGCGACCGCGTCTGCTGCGACGCCACCGCGATGCCGGTCGGCAGGTGGGTGAGGCGCACGGCCGAGTCGGTCGTGTTTACACCCTGCCCGCCCGCGCCCTGCGAGCGGAACACGTCGCGGCGCAGGTCGCTGTCCGGAATGTGGATGTTGATCTCCTCCTCCGGCACCTCCGGCACGACGTCCACCGACGCGAAGGACGTGTGACGGCGGTTGTTGCTGTCGAACGGCGACACGCGCACCAGTCGGTGCACGCCATGCTCGGGCAGCATCATCCCGAAGGCTTTCTCGCCCCGGATGATGAATTCACTGCTGATCACGCCGGCCTGATCGCCGTCCACCTGATCAATCAGGTCCACCTTGTACCCGCGTCGCTCGGCCCAGCGCATGAACATCCGAGTGAGCATCCCGGCCCAGTCCATGCTCTCCGTGCCGCCCGCCCCACTCTTCACGCGCACGATCGCCGCCGTGTCGGCGTGCTTCATGGTGAACAGCGTCTCCTTGTACAGGTCGTCCACGCGTTTCTCGATGGACGTCTGTTCCTCCATGAGCATCTCGCGTTCGTCCGCATCGGCCATCTCCAGCATCTCGCTGAGGCCCTGCGCGTCCGAGCTCAGGGTTTGGTACCCCTCGACCACGCGCCGGAGCGTCCCGGCTTCCTGCGTCACCTTGCGGGCGCGGCCGGAGTCGTTCCAGAGCTCCGGGTCGCTCAGTTCACGGTCGAGTTCGTTCAGGCGACGTGTTTTTCCGGGAATGTCAAAGGTACTCCCGGAGCGACGCGAGTTTTTCCAGCAGTTCCTGCATGGGCGTGCCTCCCTTCCG